>NZ_JBICYJ010000029.1:0-117344 GCF_043200835.1 Kitasatospora sp. NPDC048365 | reverse complement strand
AAAAGCGAATCCGGCCGCAATCCATATAAACGCGCACACCAAATACGAACGGAGACGCGAACAGACGCGACCCGCTACGGATCAGAAGTGGTGTTCCAAGGATTGGCCGCCCCGGGACCGTCCACGTCGACACGTGTCCGGTGCTCCCTGTCAGGCAACCCGGAGGACTCTACGCACCTGGCCACCCCGAGTCAAACGTGGCGCGCAGCGTCCGGGACGCCCTCGGGAGCTCGCCGGCAGGTGACCCCGAATACTTGGGGTCATGTTGCTGACGTGGATAGCCGAGGTGGCGGACGAGCCGTTGGTGCTGGAGCCGACCGACCACCCCGTGGAGTGGGAGACCAACACTTGGTGGCTCAGTGCGGAGGACGAGGACCGGCGGTCTCTCTCCGTCTCCGAGGTGGTCGCGGCCTTCGAGCGCACCGCGTCCACCGTCCACTCCCGCGTGCGCGGGACGGGCTTCACGGGGGTGGCCACGTTCTACGTCTGGCACGACGTCCAGGCGGACCAGCTCCGGTGTTCGACCGGTTCGGTACCTCCGGATCAGCTGCCCTTCGGCGGTGCGTACTTCCCGTCCGAGGACCTGGCGCCGATCGTGGCGGCGTTCCTGTCCGCCCCCGAGGTCCGGGCAGCCCTGCCGGAGCCCGAGGACGTCTCGGACCTCGCCGGCGCGGACGACCGGTCGGAGCCTGAGCGGGTGCCTTTTCCCGTCTGGGTGTCGCCCGCACCTGCTCACCCGTTCGGCTGAGGTCCGCTTGACAGGTCGCCCTGCGGACCCGGGCTTAGAGTCGAAAGTGGGTGGACCAGAAGAGGTGACGACATGACTCAAGTAGTCCTCTCCCATGTCATCAGAGCGGCTCAGGTGGATCCCCCGGCTTCGCAGGGGGTCGGAGCGTTCCCCGACGACGTGCGACCGGTCGAGCAGGCGCTCGCCAACCGGGGCTTCCTGGACCCGCACTTCATCGACGGGGCGTTCGGCACGCTCACGCTCAATGCGTACAGGCGTCTCCAGGAATCGTTCGGCTTCGGCGGCAAGGACGCCGACGGCGTTCCCGGCGGCGCGTCACTGCGCCGGCTCGGCTCGGAGAGCGGTCTGTTCGACGTTCTCGTGGACGATGCCCCGGCGTCGGCCCCCGGCGGAGTCGGGATTCCGATGTCGGAGGTGGTCTACGACCGCGTGGTGGACGGGAGCACGACCACCGCGATCCACACGGTCTGTGACCTGATGGGTCTCCCGGTGGACAACTGGCTTCCGGGATACATGACGATCGCGGTCCGCGAATCGAGCTATTTCTTCAATGCGGTCAACACGAACGACTCCAACGCTCATGGACCGCGCCAGTCGGACGGTTGCCCGCTCTACTGCTCGCGCGGCGTCGTCCAGTGCATTCCCCCGACGTTCGCGAGGTATCACCAGCCCGGAACTGACAATCACATCTACGACGGCGTGGCGAACATCGCCGCGTCGATGAATTACGTCATGGACACGTACGGCGTCTCTCGTGACGGCCACGACCTGACATCGCGGGTACAGCAGGCCGACGAGAACCGTCCGCCGCACGGGTACTGATCCAACAGGCCGGACGACCGAAAAGCGACCCGACGACCCGACGACCGACCCGACGACCCGACGGTCGATCCGGCCCTCCCCCGAGGGGACACCGCTCTCTTCGGCGTGCCCGCACGCGCTCCGGCGCCTGCTGCGGCACCGACTCGCAACTCCCACTCCTTTCCGGCACGACCTGCTGGAGGAACCATGCAACTCATCGAACGTTCGGCCTTCGGGTGGCCCGAATCGGCAGCTCCGCTGCAGGCCACCACGCTCGGCGTGAAGGTCCATTACGAGGGGACAAAGGTCTCGACGTCCCTCATCGACAACCACGACGCGTGCATCGCCGAGTGGCAGAACATCCGTGCTTCCCACCTCGCCAATCCGACCGAGAACTGGTCGGACGTCGCCTACAACTACGCGGCCTGCCCGCACGGCTTCCTTCTGGAGGGGCGCGGGCTCGGTCGTCGGACCGGGGCCAACGGCAACCAGGAGCTCAACCGCAACCACTACGCGGTCGTCGGCCTGGTCGGTGACAGCGGGCTCACCGAGCCCACCCCCGCCATGCTCGACGCGATCCGCGACGGCATCGACCTGCTGCAGCAGAACGGTGCCGGTACCGACATCAAGGGGCACCGGGACGGCTTCGCCACCTCCTGCCCGGGTGAGCCGCTGGAGGCCTGGGTGCAGCTCGGCGCGCCGCGGCCGCACGACCACCCCACGCCCCCGACGGGGTTCGAACCGTTCCCCGGTGCGGCCTTCTTCCAGATCGGCCGGCACTCGGACGTGATCACGCGGATGGGTGTGCGGCTCGTCGAGGTGGGCTGTTCCCACTACAAGGTCGGTCCCGGGCCCGACTGGGGACCGGCGGACCGGGAGTCGTACGCGGCGTGGCAGAGGCTGAAGGGCTTCGAGGGCTCCGACGCGGACGGCATCCCCGGTCGGAAGACCTGGGACCTGCTGGGCGTCCCGACCGGCTGACCCCGCACACGGCGCGCCCCCGATACGCGGCGCGACCTCTACACATGGCGCGACCCCGGCTCGGTGCACCGAGCCGGGGTCGTACGGGCGGGGGTCCGCCTCAGGGGATCCGCGTCAGCGGGCCATCTCTTCGGCGATCGCGGCGGCGAAGGCGTCGATGTCGGCCTCGGTGGTGTCGAAGGACGCCATCCAGCGGACCTCGCCGGTGTGCTCGTCCCAGAAGTAGAAGCGGTAGCGCTTCTGCAGGCGCTCGCTGACCTCGCGCGGGAGGATCGCGAAGACGGCGTTGGCCTGCACGGGGCGGACCAGCGTGACGCCGTCGATGTCGCGGACGGCGGTCTCCAGGCGCTTGGCCATGGCGTTGGCGTGGCCGGCGTTGCGCAGCCAGAGGTCGCCGGTGAGCAGCGCCTCGAACTGGACGGAGACGAAGCGCATCTTCGACGCGAGCTGCATCGACATCTTGCGCAGGTACTTGAGGTTGCGGACCTTCTCCGGGTTGAGGACGACCACGACCTCGCCGAGCAGCAGGCCGTTCTTGGTGCCGCCGAAGGAGAGGACGTCCACGCCGGCATCGGTGGTGAACTCGCGGAACGGGACGCCGAGCGAGGCGGCGGCGTTGGCGAGCCGGGAGCCGTCCATGTGGACGAGCATGCCGTGCTGGTGGGCGTGCTCGCAGATCGCCTTGACCTCGTCCACCGTGTACAGGGTGCCGAGCTCGGTGGACTGGGTGATGGAGACGGCGAGCGGCTGGGCGCGGTGCTCGTCGCCCCAGCCCCAGGCCTGGCGGTCGATCAGCTCGGGGGTGAGCTTGCCGTCGGGGGTCGGCACGGTGTGGATCTTGACGCCGGCGATCTTCTCGGGGGCGCCGCACTCGTCGACGTTGATGTGGGCGCTCTCGGCGGCGACCACCGCGCCCCAGCGCGGGAGGAGGGCCTGGAGGGCGACCACGTTGGCGCCGGTGCCGTTGAAGACGGGGTACGCCTCGGCCTGCTCGCCGAAGTGGCGCTTGAAGACGGTCTGCAGGTGCTCGGTGTACTGGTCCTCGCCGTAGGCGACCTGGTGGCCGCCGTTGGCGAGGGCGATCGCCGCGAGGATCTCGGGGTGGACGCCGGCGTAGTTGTCGCTGGCGAAGCCGCGCACCGTCGCGTCGTGGTGGATCACTGCATCGGTGCGGTCGTTCATCGGGCTGTCAGCCACAGGTGCTGTCCGTTCAGGTCTGCTGCGGGGCGGTCCCAGAGGCCCGCGAGGTGGTCGGCCAGGTCGGCGGTGTCGGTGAAGCCGGCGAACTTGGCGTCGGGCTTCTCGGCGCGCATCTCCGGGGAGACCAGGGCCTTGATCACCAGGATGGCAGCCGCGGCGGTGGGGACGCCGTCGCCGCTGGTGGTCTCCTTGACGAAGGAGTCCGCCATGGCGAGGGTCCAGGCCTCGGTGGCCGCCTTGGCGGCGGCGTACGCGGCGCCGCCGGCGGTGGGCTTGTGCGCGGCCGCGGCGGAGATCATCGCGTACCGGCCGGACTCGCTGCGGACCAGCGCGGGCTGGAAGGCGAGCGAGGTGTGCTGCAGGGTGCGGACGACGGTGTCGTGCAGGAAGTCCCAGTCGTCGATGCGGCTGTCGAAGAAGGTCTTGCTGCCGCGCCAGCCACCGACCAGGTGGAACACGCCGTCGACGTGGCCGTGCTCGGCCTCCAGGTGGTCGGCCCAGTCGTGGACCTCCTGCGGGTCGAGCAGGTCGATGACCTGGCCGCTGATCTGCGCGCCGGGCACGTCGGTGCGGACGGCGGCGAGGGCCGCGTCCAGGCGGTGCTGGTCGATGTCGGCGCCGATCACGACGGCGCCCTCGGCGGCGAGCTTGCGCATGGTGGCGCGTCCGGCGGGGCCGCTGGCCCCGGCGACGGCGACGACCTTGCCCTCGAGTCGGCGGGTCACGCGGCGACCCCCTGGGCGTCGGCGCCGGTGATGCCCTTGGTGTCGGCGATCACGCGGCTGAGCTTCTTCGACAGCGCCTCGAAGAACATCGAGAGCGGGAACTCGTCCGGCAGGACGGCGTCGCAGAGCGCCTTCTTCAGCGCCTTCTCGTCGGCGAGGTCGAGCGGCAGCGCCTCGGGGCCCTTGGCCCAGGTGGAGGCGGGGTGCGGGGTGAGGTACTTCGAGACGAGCTCGTACGCGGCGATCCAGTGCGCGGTCTTGGGGCGGTCGATGCCGGCCCGGTAGAGCGCCTCGATCTCGGCGCAGAGGCCGTTGGTGACCTCGGCGACGCGGCTCCAGTCGATGGTGAGCCGGTTGTCGCGCCAGCGCAGCGCGTCGTGCTGGTGGAGGTAGGCGAAGAGCAGCTGGCCGCCCATGCCGTCGTAGTTGCGGACGCGGTCGCCGCTGACCGGGAAGCGGAACATCCGGTCGAAGAGGATCGCGTACTGGACGTCGCGGCCCTGGGCGTAGCCCTCGGCCTCCAGCTTCACGGCCTCCTTGAAGGTGTTCAGGTCGCAGCGGAGCTCCTCGAGCCCGTACATCCAGAACGGGCTGCGCTGCTTGATCATGAACGGGTCGAAGGGCAGGTCGCCGTGGCTGTGGGTGCGGTCGTGGACCAGGTCCCACAGGACGAAGGTCTCCTGGGCGCGCGCCTGGTCCTTGAGCAGGCCCTCGGCGTCGGCCGGGATCTCCAGGCCGAGCTGGCGGACGGCGCTGGTGGAGACGGCGCGGAAGCGGGCCGCCTCGCGGTCGCAGAAGATGCCGCCCCAGGTGAAACGTTCCGGCGCCTGGCGCACGGCGACGGTCTCCGGGAAGAGGACGGCGGAGTTGGTGTCGTAGCCCGCGGTGAAGTCCTCGAAGGCGATGCCGAGGTAGCCGGCGTTGTCGAAGCGGGTGCGCTCCAGCTCGGCGATCCACTCGGGCCAGACGACCTTCAGCAGGACGGCTTCCAGGTTGCGGTCGGGGTTGCCGTTCTGGGTGTACATCGGGAAGACGACCAGGTGCTCCAGGCCGTCCTCGCGGTGCGCGTCCGGCTGGAAGGCCAGCAGCGAGTCGAGGAAGTCGGGCTCCCGGTAGCCGGTGTCCGCCCACTTGCGCAGGTCGGCCCGGACGGCCTCCAGGTACGCGGCGTCCTGCGGGAAGAGCGGGGCGAGCTCGGCGACCGAGGCGAGCACCGTCTCGACCAGCGGGTCGACGCTCTGGCGCTGCACGGCGGCCAGGTCGATCGAGCCGTCCTTGGCCTGGAACGGCCGCAGGGCCTCGACGGCATCCTTCAGGCGCAGCCAGGCGGGGTGGCCGGCGACGGACGCGGCGGGCGCATCGGCCGCCACCGCGAGCTTCGGCGAAAGATTCTGCATCAGAGACTCACTTCGACAGGACTTATTTCGACGAGACCACCATACGAACGAAAGGTTCTCCTGTTCAAGGGGGGTCGGACGGGATCCGGAGGTCTCGCGCTCCACTTCGGCAGGTTGTCCCGTACACGCCCTCCGGACTGGCAGCTGTACGCCGACCATCTCCTGTGCTCGGACGGCCCGCCACCGGACGCCTTCGCCGGTGGCGCGCGAGGCGACCGGGCCGGGCCGACCGCTCCCGTGCGCCCCCGTGTGCGCCCTGCTACGGACGCCCACGATCGGTGACCGTGGACGGTGAACGCCCATGGTCAGCGGGGGAAGGGTGGGGTGCGATGCACGGTCCGGCCGTCGTCACCTGGCTGCTGGCCGCGCTCGCGGCCGGCACCGGCGGGTACTGCCTCCACCGCGCCCACCGGGGCAGCCACGACCACCGCGCGCACCGCGCGCTCGACGCCGCCGAGGCCGCGATGGGGCTGGGGATGGCGGGCATGGCCCTGCTGCCCGGCGTCCTGTGGGCCTGGCTCGCCGCCCTGCTGGCCGGCGGGCTGCTGCTCGGCACCTTCGGCCCGCACACCGCCGGGCTGCGCGCCCACCGCCTCCACCACGGCATCGGGGCGCTGGCGATGGCGTACATGGCCCTCGCCATGGCCGCTCCGGCCACGGCGCACCACCATCACCAGGGCATGGGCCTCCCCCCGCTCACCGGGGTGCTGCTGCTCTACTTCGGCGCCTACGCGGTGTGGGAGGGCAGCCGGCTGCTCGCCCCCGCCGGGGTGACCGCGGCGCACGTGGTGCGGCTGTCCGGCGCCTGCCGGGCGGCGATGGGCATCGGGATGTTCGCGATGCTGCTGACGATGTGACGCCGTGAGCGGTACGGCCGCGCGGCAGACGACGCGTGGTGTTGGTCACTGGCCGCCCGGAGCCGTTCCCCCGGGCGGCGGGGCGGCATAGGTTGGGGGCAAGCGCATCGTCGCGCCTCGAATTCTCCTCGGGGGAGCGCCGCCATGACGGCCCTGCTGAGCCTGCTGCTGCTCGGAACCGTGCTCGCCACCGTGGTGCCCGGCCGTCTGGCCCGGGCCGGGTGGGCCGAGCGAGAACCCGTGCTGGCCCTGCTGGCCTGGCAGTGCCTGGTGGTCGCGGTCCTGCTCTGCTGCGCGCTCAGCCTGCTGCTGGCCGGTGCGGCCGCCCTGCCGGAGCTGCGCGCCGCGGTGTTCGCCGGCGCGCCGGCCGGGGTCGAGGCGGCGTACGGACTGGCCGGGCTGGAGGGCTGGGGTCGGCTGACCGCGACCGTCCTGGCGGCCGGCGGGGTGTGGACGGCGGTCTCGCTGGCCCGGGAGATCCGCGCGGCCCGCGCCCTGCGCGACCACCGGCACGCCCAACTCACCAGCCGGGCACCCGAACTCCCGCTCGGACTCGTACCCGCCCGGCCGACCGGCGAGCGGCTCGTCGTCCTGGAGTCGGTCCGGCCGGAAGCGTGGTCGCTGCCCGGCCCGCAGGCCCGACTGGTCGTCACCACCGGCGCCCTGCGGCAGCTCAGCGACCGCGAGCTGGCCGCCGTCCTCAGCCACGAGCGCGGGCACGTCCGGGCGCGGCACCACTGGCTGGCCCAGTGCGCGGAGGCGCTCGCCACCGGGTTCCCGGGGGTGGGCGTGTTCGCCGCGTTCCGCCACCAGGTCGCCGTCCTGGTCGAGCTCGCCGCCGACGACCGGGCGGCCCGCCGCCACGGCCGCCTCACCACGGCCGGCGCCCTGGTCGAGCTCAACAGCCCGCTCTTCAGGACCTGCCCGCCCGGTCAGCTCGCGCAGTCGCCCGCCCGGGTCGACCGCCTTCTGCTCGGCGCGCCCCGCCTCCCGGTGCCGAGCCGGCTCGCCCTCACCCTCGCCGCACTCGCCGCGCCCGCCGCCGTCCTGCTGCTCGCCGTGGCCCCCGGGCTCGGCACCCTGGTGTGACGCGCATTACATCTCACTGTGCGACTGCGCACGGTTCGGCAGCGAAGGTCCGAAACGCACCGTCAGAAAAGCGCTTCGAATGGCGCGGCCATGAAAAACCTTTGCCCCGGCGGTCTCTGACTCCCACTAGCATCCCCCCGCATCATCATTCGTGTCCCACAGGGGGGTTCACTCGGCATGACCATCACAAACGGGCGGGGGGCGAGACGGCGACGTCTCCTCGCAATCCTGACAACCAGCGCAATACTCGGAACGCCATTGGCGGCCCTGAGCAGTTCGCCTGCGGTCGCTGACACCGCGTCACCCAAGGCCGCTGCTCCGCAGTCGCCGGAGGCGCGGGCGCAGGCCGAGGCGAAGAAGTCCGGCAAGCCGGTGGAAATCGCCGAGCTGGCCGACGAGTTCAACGAGACTTTGGCGAACCCGGACGGGACGTTTACCCGCCGCGCCCATGTCGAGCCGGTCCGCGCCAAGGTGGACGGTGCCTGGCGCACCCCCGACGCGACGCTGAAGAAGGCCGCCGACGGGCGCCTCTCCCCGACCGCGTCGACGTTCCCGATCGCGTTCTCCGGCGGCGGCACCGCCCCGCTGGCGACGATGACCCGCGACGGGCAGACCCTGTCGGTCAGCTGGCCGACCGCCCTGCCGACGCCGACCGTCTCCGGAAGCACTGCGGTCTACGCGGAGGTGCTTCCCGGTGTGGACCTGAAGGTCCTGGCGAACGTGGACGGCTTCGCCGAGCACCTGGTCGTCAAGACCCGGGAAGCCGCGGCCAACCCGGCCCTCGCCGAGCTGAAGCTCCTCACCGAGGCCGACGGCCTCACCGTGGAGAACGCCGAGGACGGCGGCATCAAGGCCAAGGGCAAGGACGGCAGGACCGTCTTCCAGGCCCCGGCGCCGACCATGTGGGACACCCCGAAGAAGGCCAAGGCCCCCCGCGGCATGGCCGTCTCCGAGGCCCAGGAGGGCACCGAGCCCGCCGCGCTCCCGGTCAAGGCCGCCCGCATCGGCGTGAAGCTGGACAGGAACGAGATCCGCCTCACCCCCGACAAGAGCCTGCTGACCTCCCCCGACGTCCAGTTCCCGCTGGTCATCGACCCGGTCTTCACCGGCGGCGGTCGACAGAAGTGGTCCTTCACCGCCTCCTCCTATCCCAACAGCGCCTTCGTCTCGGGCAGCGGCTGGACGTCCAACAACCCGACCGACGAGTTCCGGGTCGGTTACTCGGGCGACTCCAAGCACCAGTCGTTCTTCACGATCGACACCAACGGCCTCGGCGGCGCGCAGATCCTCTCCTCGACCCTGCACACGGTCGAGACCCACTCCTGGGGCTGCACCGCGTCGTCCGCCGGCTACACCGACCTGTGGGTCGTCAACGGCTGGGACCACGACCCGACCTGGAACAACCCCCTCGGCCGGCTCAACAAGGTCGCCTCCGACAGCTTCGCCGGCGGCAACGACACCTACTGCCCGAACGACCTCGGCCACGACTTCAGCTCCGACGGCCTGAAGTCCACGGTCCAGCAGATGGCCGACTGGAACGCGGGCGCGCTCACCCTCAGCCTGGCCGCCGAGGCCGGCATGGAGGGCAACACCTTCAGCTACAAGCGGTTCAAGAACAACCCGTACCTGGAGATCACCTACAACCGCGCGCCCGTGGTGAACGAGTACGGCGCGTACGAGGGCTCCTGGCTGCCGAGCGGTGCGAGCAACAAGTCCGTGCCGTGCGTGACCGATCCGGCCAACGCGCCGATCATCGGCAACAACGACTTCACCCTCACCGCCCGCGTCTCCGACCCGGACGGCACCAACACCAAGGCCTTCTACCGGGTCTGGAAGGAGGGCTGGTCCTGGTACCACGACCAGGAGGAGTGGGTCGGCAACGGCAGCTGGTCCTCCCGCACCTGGCCGGCCTCCGAGCTCCAGGAGAACACCCTCTACCGCTTCGCCGTGCGGGCCGAGGACGGCATCACCGTGTCCGGTTACCTCCCCGGTGACCCCTACTGCACCTTCAAGGTGGACAAGACGGCGCCCACCGGCCTGACCGTCACCGCCACCGACGGCAAGCGCCTGGACGTCGCCGAGGTTCCGGCCCGCACCGCGCGGACGCTGAAGTTCACCGCGACCGACACCAACATGGCGGGCTTCTGCTGGACCCTGGACCAGCCGATCTCCACCTCCAACACCCGCTGCCAGAACGGCAACTGGGTCGACGCCACCAGCGGCACCGCCACCGTGACCGTCACCCCGACCGGCTGGCCGCAGAGCACGCTGCACGTCGCCGCGTACGACAAGGCGGGCAACCGCAGCGCGTACGACGGCACCGGCACCGGCACGACCGGTGACACCGTCACCGTCAAGACCACCCCGGCCTCCTACGTCCGGCCGGCCGGCTCCACCGGCGACTGGACCGCCGGCGAGGCCAAGAGCGACATCGCGGGCGACCTGACCGGCGACGGCTACGCCGACCTCGTCGCGGTCTCCCCCGACGGCGTCCTCCGGCTGTACCCGGGCAACGGCACCGGCGCCCACGGGACCCGGCTCGACGTCGGCACCGGCTACACCGGCGCGCTGATCACCCACCGCGGTGACTTCACCGGCGTCACCGCCGCCACCGCGGGCGCGGACGGCTACGAGGACTACCTGATCCGGCTCTCGACCGGCCTCGACGCCGGGAAGCTCTTCATCTACCCGGGCAACGGCCTCGGCTACCCCAACGCCTCCACCCGGGTCGAGATCAAGCACCCGACCCTGCCGAGCTGGTCCTCGACCACGCAGATCCTGGCCGCGGGCAACCTCGACGGGAAGGCCGGGAACGACCTGCTGACCGTCGAGGGCGGCAAGCTGTGGCTGTACAGCGGCAAGGTCCTCCCCGGCACCTCCGTCTCGAACCACACCTCGCCGTTCGACCTGACCGGCCGCACCCAGCTCGGCAGCGAGACCTGGTCCGACTACATCGTGCTCGCCCCCGGCGACGTCAACGGTGACGGCACCCCCGACCTGATCGGCCGCCGCACCGGCGACGGTGTGCTCTTCCTCTTCCCCGGCAGCACCGCCGGCGGCGTCTACACGCTCGGCGCGAAGACCGTCTGGGGCACCGCTCTGGCCGGCCGCCCGCAGGTCCTCTCGCTGGGCAACCTGCAGGGCTCGGTCACCACCCAGACGGGCTGGGCCGACACCAACGACAACGGTGTCCAGGACCCGGGCGAGACCGCCTCGTTCAAGCGGTTCGACCCCACCGCCGGCCAGAACGGCGGCGACCTGATCGCGGCCACCCCGGCCGACGCCTCCGCCGCCGTCAACTACACCGACGACGGCACCACCACCAAGTCCGTCACCTGCCCGACCGGCTGCCTGCTCTTCTACCCGGGCGGCACCAGCGGGCTGGACGCCCTGCCCCGCCTGATCGGCAACGGCTCCTGGGCGAGCTACGTCGTCGAGGGCCCGTCGCTGCTCGCCAACCGGCTGCTGCGCGAGCGGACCGAGCACGCCGGCGACTTCAACGGCGACGGCCGGACCGACCTGGCGCTGACCGGCGGCCCCAACTGGGACTGCCTGCCGGTGGCCACCTCGAAGGGCGACGGCACGGTCAGCACCACGTGCAACGCCCCGCAGGGCGGGTCCTGGGGCTACTGGGCGCACACCGCCAACGTCCGGGCGCTCTCGGGCGACTTCAACGGTGACGGCCGCTCCGACATCGCCCTGACCGGCGGTGCGGGCTGGGACTGCCTGCCGGTGGCGCTCTCCAAGGGTGACGGCAACACCGACGTCACCTGCTACGCCCCCGAGGGCGGGTACTGGGGCAGCTGGGCGACCGACTCCGGCCGGCAGTTCCTCACCGGCGACTGGAACGGCGACGGTCTCACCGACCTGGCGATGACCGGCGGTGCCGGCTGGGGCTGCCTCCCGGTCGCGTACTCCAAGGGCAACGGCGCCTTCGCCGTCGGCTGCACCGGCACCGGCTCGTCCTGGACCACCTGGGCGAACGCCTCCGGCGTCAAGGCGGTCACCGGCGACTACAACGGTGACGGCCGCACAGACATCGCCCTGACCGGCGGCCCGAACCTGGGCTGCCTGCCGGTCGCGCTCACCAAGCCGGACGGCAGCCTCAACGTCACCTGCACCGCGTTCACCAGCGGCTGGTGGGGCGGTTGGGCCTCGTCCGCGGACGTCCAGACGATGTCCGGCGACTTCAACGGCGACGGCCTGACCGACCTGGCGCTGACCGGCGGTTCCGGCTGGGACTGCCTGCCGGTCGCCCTCGCCAAGGGCGACGGCAGCTTCACCATCACCTGCAACACCACCGGCACCAACTGGACCGGGTGGGCGCACGCCTCCGGCGTCAAGGCCGTGGCCGGCGACTTCAACGGTGACGGCCGCACGGACGTCGCCCTGGTCGGCGGGCCCGACCCCGGCTGCGTTCCGGTCGCCACCTTCAACGCCGACGCCACCTTCGCCGTGACCTGCAACGCCGCGCAGGGCGGGTCCTGGGGCTACTGGGCCGCCACCGCGGGCGTCAAGGTCCGGGTCGGCGACCTGGACGGCGACGGCCGCAGCGACCTGGTGATGACCGGTGGCTCCGGCTGGAACTGCCTCCCGGTCGCCACGGCCAAGGGCGGCGGCAACTTCGCCGCCACCTGCGCCGCCCCCGGCGGCTACTGGGGCAACTGGGTGAACGAGGCGGGGGCGCAACTGCTGTAGCTCCCGGCACCACCGCAGCACCGAAAGGCCTGCCCTCCGCCTCCCGGCGGAGGGCAGGCCTCCTGCGTTCCTACCGGTCGCCGTCGGGCGGGGTGAGGGTGGCGGCGAGGACCGCGCGGTGGGTCGGCCGGGCGTCGAGGTACCGGGCCCGGCCTGCGGCGGTGAGGGTGACGTAGATGCCGCGGCGGTCGACCTCGCAGAGCGTCCGGGCCACCAGACCGGCCTTCTCCAGGCGGGTGATGAGGCGGGAGAGGGCGCTCTGGGAGAGGTGGACGGTGCAGGCGAGGTCCTGCGAGCGCTGGCCCTTGCCGTCGGGGAGGTCGGCCTCCCAGAGGCGTTCGAGGACCTCGAACTCGCTCATGCCGAGGTCGTGCTTCTCGCCGAGCTCCCGGTCGAGGGCGCAGGAGGTCGCCGCGTGGCGGGCGAGCAGGTCGCGCCAGGCGGTGGCGAGTTCGTTGTCGGTGCCGGCGCCGACGGGCGCGGCCGCCGTGTCGAGATCGGTCACGCCTCCACGCTAGCACATGAGTGCGCATTTATTGCATGTGCATTAAATCCGCTTGCATTGGATGCACATGCATGTAGTGTCTTGGCCCATGACCACAGCAGCGCCTTCACCTGCCGGCACCCACGCCCACGACACGCACTGGACCCCACGCCTCTGGGGCACCCTGGTGGTGCTCTGCGCCGCGATGTTCCTCGACGCGCTCGACGTCTCGATGGTCGGCGTCGCGCTCCCCTCCATCGGCACCGACCTGCACCTGTCCACCTCGGCCCTGCAGTGGGTGGTCAGCGGTTACGTCCTCGGCTACGGCGGCCTGCTGCTGCTCGGCGGCCGGGCGGCCGACCTGCTCGGCCGGCGCCGGGTCTTCCTGGTCGCACTCGCCGTCTTCGCCGCCGCCTCCCTGCTCGGCGGCCTGGTCGACAACGGCGCCCTGCTGATCGGCGCCCGCTTCCTGAAGGGCGTGGCCGCCGCCTTCACCGCGCCCGCCGGCCTGTCGATCATCACCACCACCTTCGCCGAGGGCCCGGCCCGCAACCGGGCGCTGGCCATCTACACCACCTGCGGCGCGAGCGGGTTCTCGCTCGGCCTGGTGCTCAGCGGGCTGCTCACCTCGGTCGGCTGGCGCTGGACCTTCCTGATGCCGGTGCCGGTCGCGCTGCTCGCCCTCGCCTTCGCGTTCAAGCTGCTGCCCCGTCAGGCCGACGACGACCGCCCGCACGGCGGCTACGACGTGGCGGGCGCGATCACCGGCACGGGTGCACTGCTGCTCCTGGTGTTCACCGTGACCGAGGCGCAGGGCGCGGGCTGGACGAGCGCGCGCACGCTCGGCTCGCTGGCCGTGGTCGCCGTCCTCGCCGCTGCCTTCCTGGTGATCGAGTCGCGGACCGCGCACCCGCTGGTGCGGCTCGGCATCTTCCGCAACGGCCGGGTGGCGCGGGCCAACCTCACCGCGGTGACCATCTTCGGCTCGTACGCGGGCTTCCAGTTCATCGTGACGCTGTACCTGCAGCGGCTGCTCGGCTGGTCGGCACTGGAGATGGCGTTCGCACTGCTGCCGGCCGGCGCGCTGGTCGCGCTCTCGGCGACCCGGATGGGCGCGGTGGTCGACCGCTTCGGCACCACCCGGCTGCTGCCGGTCGGCGTGCTGGCGCTGGCCGCGGGGTACGCGCTGTTCCTCCGGCTCGGTGAGCACAGCGACTACCCGACCCTGGTGCTGCCCAGCATGGTGCTGCTCGGCGTGGGCTTCGCGCTCGCCTTCCCCTCGGTGAACATCGCCGCCACCAGCGGCGTCGCGGACGAGGAGCAGGGCCTGGCGTCGGGCCTGGTGAACACCGCGTTCCAGGTCGGCAGCGCGATCGTGCTGGCGGTCACCACCGCGGTGATCACGGGCGGCAGCGGCGGCGGCGAGAGCCCGCAGGCCCAGCTGGACGGCTACCGGCCGGCGCTGCTGCTGGTGACCGGCGTGGCCGCCGTCGGCCTGGCGGTCACCCTGGTCGGTGCCGTGCTGGAGCGGCGCCGGGCCGCGGCCCCCGCCGCCCCCGTGCCGGACTACCGCTACCCGGCCGCGCCGACCGGGCAGGACGTCACGGACGCGCAGGTGCTCTCGGAGCGCTGACCTCGGAAGGACCCCGGCTCCACCAAACCCCCGTGTTGGTGGAGCCGGGGCTGTGTCCGTACGCCTACCAGTATATTGGCTGGGAGCCAACGAACGTACGGAGCAGACACGATGGCACCTCGCGGGGAATCGGTCAATGAGGAGATGCGCCGACGTTCCCGCCGCCGCATCATGCGGGCCACGGTGGAGCTGGTGGACCAGTACGGATACGCCGGGACGACCCTCGGGGACATAGCCGAACGGGCAGGCCTGGCCCGCGGGTTGGTGTCCTACTACTTCGACGGCAAACGGCTGCTGATGCAGTCGGCGACGCACCGGATGATGCACCTCACGCTCGCCGAGGCGCTGGACGGGCTGCCGGACGGCGCCTCCGCCGACGCCCGGCTGGCGGCGGCGATCGACGCGGTGCTGGGGCTCGCGCTGGAGCACCCCCGGGTGATGCGCTCCCACCTGGCACTGATCCTCGACCCGGACGTCGGCGCCTTCGTGCAGGATCCGGAGCAGCAGCAACTGGGGTCCATCCTGCGGGAGTTGCTGCGGGAGTGGGGCGCGGCGGACCCGGTCGCCGAGCACGCGGTGCTGCGCAGCGCGCTGATGGGCGGGTGCATCGGCGTCCTGCTGCCGGGCGCCTCGGCGCCGCTGGCGCCGATCCGGGCGGACCTGTTCGCCCGCTACGGACTGGACTGGACGATGGGCGTGCCGCCGCAGCCGGAGGCGCCGGAGCGGCCGCGGCCGGTCCGGTGCGACGCCGAGGAGCTGCGGCGCGCCAGGTAGGCCGCGCCGGGCGGGTGCCGCTCAGCGCTCCTTGAGGATGGCGGCGAGCAGGTCGGTGGTCTGCTGCGGGGTGAGGCTGTCGACGCAGAGCCGCTCCATCACCTGCACGTACTCGTCGACGTCGTCGCGCTTGTCGAGGTAGAGCGCGCTGGTCAGCTGCTCCAGGTAGACCACGTCGGCCAGGTCCTGCTCGGGGAAGCGCAGGATGGAGAAGGCCCCGCTCTCGCCGGCGTGCGCGCCGAAGCGGAACGGCATCACCTGGACCACCACGTTGGGCTGCTCGGCCATGTCGAGCAGGTGCTGGACCTGGGCGCGCATCACCTCGGGCCCGCCGACCGGCCGGCGCAGCGCGGCCTCGTCGATGACGGCCCACAGGCGCGGGCCCTCGCCGTCGGTGAGCGCCTTCTGACGGCGCATCCGGAGGCTGACCCGGCGCTCCAGCTCCTCCTCGGCGAGCACCGGGCGGCTCTGGGCGAAGATCGCGCGGGCGTACGGCTCGCACTGCAGCAGGCCGGGGACGAACTGCACCTCGTAGGTGCGGATCAGCGCGGCGGCCTCCTCCAGACCGATGTAGGTCTGGAACCACCCGGGCAGCACGTCGTTGAAGCTGTGCCACCAGCCGGACTTGTTGGCCTCGCGGACCAGGCCGAGCAGCGCCTCGCGGTCGTCGCCGTCGTGGACGCCGTAGAGGCTGAGCAGGTCGGCGACGTCGCGCTCCTTGAAGGAGACGCGGCCGAGCTCCATCCGGCTGATCTTCGACTCCGAGGCCCGGATCGCGTACCCGGCGTCCTCGCGGGTGATCGCGCAGCCCTCACGCAGGCGGCGGAGCTGGGAGCCGAGCAGGATCCGGCGCACCATCGATCCGCTGCCGGGCTGAACTGTGGTCATGCGGACCCAACCTCCACCTCGGACAACAGCTGCACAGTCTGCCATCAGTTGAGCGCGCTCGGTGCCGGTAGTGACGGAACGATCTACCGGTTCTGCATCACACCCGCCCGGATGCACGTGCATCCGGTGCATGCATATGCCAATCCCGCGACTGCACGTGAATCCACTCTTGCATCTGCAGTGAGCGCAGAGGACCATGGTGCACGTGCACTTGCACGCCCCTGGCAATCCCGCGGGCTCCGCGTCGACCCCACACGCGTAACCGCACATGCTCCCGGCGGCGCCCCCGCGTCGCTGGGTTTACGTGTGCGCACAGCAGGGTCGGGGAGGCGGTCGCGCGACCGAGCGAGTCGGAGGTGACCGGCATGACCCCGGTGGGTCCAGCCGTGTCCGCCCCCTTATGGGAGGAGCTCTTCATGAGCACCGGTACGGCCCTGGCGACCGACCCCCATGTGGTCAGCTGCACCCTCGCTCCTCGCTTCGAAGCCGTCAGAACCGCACGGGAGTTCGCCAGATCGACCCTCCAGGGATGGGGCCTCGGCGAACTCTTCGACGACGTCTCGCTGGTCGCCTCCGAGCTGGTCACCAACGCGCTCCGACACGCCCTCGGCGCCGTCGAGCCGGCCCGGCTCCCGGCCCAGCCCGGTCCGCACCAGGCGCCCGACGCGATGCTGCCGATCCGCATCAGCCTGGTCCACCGCGCGCCGCAGGTGGTGTGCGCGGTCAGCGACCCGAGCAGCGCCGGCCCGGTCGCCCGCGAGGCCGACTTCGTCGCCGAGTCCGGCCGCGGCCTGCACCTGGTCGACTCCTTCAGCCGCTCCTGGGGCTGGCACCCGCTGGCCGGCGCGGGGAAGGTGGTGTGGGCGCTGTTCGAGGCCGCGCCCGCGACCTGTCCGGACAACCTGGGCCTGCACCGCCGCTCCGCCTGAGCGGGCCGCCCGGCCGGGGAGAGGCCGGCGGAACGCTGAGGCCGTCGCAGGTGAACCCCCGCGACGGCCCGGACAGTGACGGTGCGTCAGGCGCGTGTCAGCCGGAGGGCTGGACGAGGTGGTCGAACTCGCCGTCCTTCACCCCGAGCAGCATCGCCGTCATCTCGTCCCGGGTGTAGATCAGGGCGGGCCCGTCCGGGAAGCGCGAGTTGCGCATCGCCACCGCCCCGCCGGGGAGCGCGGCGAACTCCACGCAGTTGCCCTTCGAGTTGCTGTACAGGCTCTTCTGCCAGACCACGCCCTCGAGGTCCGCAGCCGCCATGCCGTTGTACGCCTCACGCATCGTTCTCTCCCCTAGAAGCCAGGCGAACACCTCACTTGACGTGATGATAGCTCGGATGCACGTGCATCAGCAGGGGAAAAAGCTCGTGCAAATGTACGTGCGAAGGTCCCCACGAACACTTCACACCCGGCAAGTTGACACGCCATAAGCGGACATATCCGGGCGAAACGGCGCCACGGGCATGACCGTCCGCACACGTGCGGCGGCGCGTTGTCGATCTTCATGGCGCCCTGCGGGCCTCACCGACCGTCACGGCCCGTCGATGTGAGCCGCGTCACCTGGCGGACGGGAAATGTTTACGTACGGCATCCGACTGCAGCACCGGCTGGTCAATGTCCTACGATCTCCGGCATGAGCACCGCAGCCATTCCGGGCGCGCCACTGCCCGTCCGTCAGCCAGGCTCCCGTGCGCGGGGGCGCCACCGTCGTCCCGAGCGCCCCGAGATCCCGGCCGGCTCGCCGGCCCTGATCCTGGCCGTCCCGGCCGCGGCCGGGCCCGACGCCCGGCCCGTCGTGGACGAGCTGCTCTCCATCGTGCGCGGCGAGCAGCCGGGCATCGAGATCGCGGCCGGCTACCTCGGGGGCGAGGACGCCGACACCGTCGCCGGGCTGATCGCCCAGGCCCTCGACGCCGGTATGCCGGCACCCGTCCTGGTGCCGCTGCTCCCCGGCCCGCACGGGTTCCTGGAGGAGCTGCACCGGCTCGCCGCCGAGACCGGCGCCGTCGTCACCGACACCCTCGGCCCGCACCCGCTGCTCGCCGAGGCCGTCCACGTGCGGCTGTCCGAGGCCGGGCTGGCCCGCGCCGACCGCGCCCGCCTCTTCGCCATCACCACCGCCGCCGACGGCGTGGTGCTGACCACCGCCGGCGGGGAGGACGCCGCCGCGTCCGCCGGGATCACCGGCGTGCTGCTCGCCGCGCGGCTCGCCGTGCCGGTGGTCGCCGCCGCCCTGGACGTGCCCGGCTCCGTCGCCGCCGCCGTCGAGCACCTGAAGGCGACCGGCTCCGAGCGCCCGGCGCTGGCGCCGCTGGTGATCGGCCCCGAGGCCGACCCGGAGCTGCTCGCGGCCGCCGCCGAGGAGACCGGCTGCCCGAGCGCGGCCCCGCTCGGCGCGTACCCGACGGTGGGCCAGCTGATCGCCTCCACCTACCTCGCCGTCCTGCCGGCCGCCCCGGTCGAGCAGCAGGCGGAGCACGCGGAGCAGAGCGGGTCGGCGGCGCACGCCGGGGAGCCCGCGGCGGAGTAGTCCGGGAATCCCGGAACAGACACGAGGAAGGGCCCCCGCGGGGGCCCTTCTTCACGTCGCGGCACCTGCCGGCGGGCTCACGGCTGCGTGCGGGTGGTCCTGCTCGCCGCGTCCGGGAGGGTGAGGGTCAGCGGCGCGACGGCCTTCTGGACCGGCGGCGCGTCCGCGGGGGTGCTGGCCGCGTTCCACTGGGGGACGGCGGTCGGCGCGGTGCCCGGCTTGCTGAGGGCGACCGCCTGCCCCTGACCCGCCTTGCGGAACAGGATCCGCTTGGGCGCGGGCGCCTCCGGGTCGAGCCAGACCTCGTTGCCGCCGAACTCGCAGTCGAGCACCGCGATGTCGTCCGGCTTCCCCTCCGGGTCGGCCCGGAAGGCCACGCCGGCCTTGCGGTAGCCGGTCATCCGGCACCGGCTGATCGTCACGGTCTCGCCCGCGAGCTGGTGCTTGGCGGTGGCGACCGCGTAGTCGGACTGCCCGGCGGCGTCGATCAGCAGGCCGTCGAAGCGCGTCCCCTTCTCCCGCCCCAGCGCGTGGACCGCCACTCCCCCGCTCGCGTTGCCGTACAGCACGCTCGACAGGTAGTCGAAGTCGTTGAGGTAGGCGCCGTGCTCGATGCCCCAGCCGCCGTTGTGGTAGGCCACGAACTGGGCGACGGTGTGGTGGTGCTGGGCGTTGAGCCAGACGAAGATGCCGTTCTCCAGGTTGTTGTGGGCCAGGCAGCGCTCGAAGGTCCACACCCCCTCGCTGGTCTCCGGCCACTCGTACCCGGAGGCGCCGGTGGCGCCCTGCACGCCGACCGCGACGCAGCCGCGCGCGCTCGAACCGCTGCCCGCGCCCAGGCTGAAGCCCGTCAGGCGGTAGGCGCGCGGGTTGGGTTCGAAGACGGTGCGGGAGGCGACGCAGGCGTCGTACGCGATGTCGTCGGACGGGCCCTGCGGGGTGCGGGTGTCGAGCGGACCGTCCCACCAGTAGGCGTCCTCCCAGGTCTCGTGGCTGATGCACGATCGGAAGGTGATGCCGTGACTGGCGTGCGGCACGAAGGCGTGGTTGCCGGTGTCGCGGACCACCACGCCCTCGACCACGGTGCCCCGGGAGGAGTCGGCGAGCATGTGGAAGTGCAGCCCGTACCGGCCCAGCACCGGTTCGGTGACGGGCTGTCCGTTCCACTTGTCCTTGCCGGCGGCGCGCGGGCCGAGCCAGCGCAGCGCGGCGTGCCGGACGTCGGCGTGCCGGGAGCTGGTGATGTGGATGTGGGCGCGGCCCTCGGCGGTGCCCTCGACCCGGACGGTGCGGGTCAGGTTGAGCACCTCGGCGCCGAGGGTGAGCCCGGCGCCGACGGCGACCCGCGGGTGGGCCCGGCGCAGCGGTGCGTCGAGGGTGACGGTGGCGCCGTCGACCGAGCGGACGGTGGCGTAGTCGTAGGCGGTGGAGAAGCCGTCCGTGTCGGGGGCGAGGGTCGGGGTGATCGCCAGCTCGTCGCCGGCCCGCCACCCTTCCGGGGCAGTTGAGAGCTTGATGGTGGTTTCGCCCGGTTTGAGCGCCGTCGCGGCCCGGACCCAGGCGGTCTTGGCTGCGCCGTCGAGCCGGAGGTAGCCGGTGCCGGCGACCCACAGACCGGTGTCGCTGCCCACCAGGGCCATTCCGCCGCCCTGGAAGCGCTTCTCGTCGACCTTCGGGAAGCGCAGGGTGTGGATGGCCGCCCCGGTCGGCGCGAGGGCCAGGGAGCCGCGCACCTCGACGTTGCCGGCGCTCGCCAGCGCCAGGGTCTGCTCCCGGGCGAAGACCAGCGACCCGGTGGGCTCGATCAGCAGCGAGCCGACGGCGGCGTCGGTGTCGAGCAGCACCCGGTCGGCGATCCGGACGGCCGTGGTGGGGCCGGGCACGGCGCCGCCCCAGCCGGCCGGGTCGGACCAGCGGCGGCCGGACTCGTCGACCGGCGGCGGAGGTTCGCTCGGACTGGGCGGCGGGGCGCCGTGGGTGTGCTCCGCCGAGGGGGCCGGGGAGGCCGTCGCGGGCAGCGGGGGCGCGGGTCTGCGGGTCTTCGCGTCGGCGAGGGACTGGCGCAGCACCTCCCCGCCGGTCACGGCGGCGACCGTCCCGACGGCCAGCCAGGCGAGCATCCTCCGGCGGGCGACCGGCCTCCGGTGGCGGGCCGGCCGGGGAGCAGGGTCTCCCGGATCCGGCGGCGGCGCATTCTCAGTGGGCGTCATCGGCTGCCCCTCCCGCGGGCTCCGCATCCGGCGCTGTCGCCTGAAGCATAGGCAGCTCCCTCCTACGGCACGGGTGTTGCGCGAAAGCGGTCGAATCCGACCGGCTCCGCCTGCAAAAACGCCATGTGAGGTATATCACACCTATTTGCAGTTTCAACTTAACTCTGCCTAACGTGCTGCCCACGTTCGTGGTCACACGGACCCATCCCACCCGGAACGCCGAGTCCTGCCGCCGGGTCGGTCGGCAGCGCTCAACGCACCACGGCAGGGGCGGGGGAACCAGGTAAGTCGCCCGGGACGAGGTCAGACCTCCCCCGGGCTTGGGGTGAAGCCGTGCTTGCACGGCCGGGCAACTCCAGCCCGAATCCGACAGCTCACCTCGCAGGCGTGGGAGAGGAACACGTCTTCATGCTGTCCGCAAACGCCAAGCGCGCCCGACGCGCCATCGCCACCACCGGCGTGGTGGGCCTCGGCCTCTCGATCCCGTGCCTGCTCTCCGGCACCGCCTCCGCCGCCTCGGTGTCCACCTGGGACAAGGTCGCGCAGTGCGAGTCGACCGGCGACTGGTCCATCAACACCGGCAACGGCTTCTACGGCGGTCTCCAGTTCACCTCCAGCACCTGGGCGGCGTTCGGCGGCCACGCGTACGCGCCGCAGGCCAACCAGGCCACCAAGGCCCAGCAGATCACCGTCGCCGAGAAGGTGCTGGCCGAGCAGGGCCCCGGCGCGTGGCCGGTCTGCTCCGTCAAGGCGGGGCTCACCAAGGGCGGCGAGGCGCCGCAGGTCGACGCCGGCACCCCGAGCACCGGCTCCACCGTCCAGGCCGCCCCCAAGCCGCAGGCCCCGAAGCAGCAGGCGCCGAAGCAGGCCACCCCGCAGCAGGCCGCCCCGAAGCAGGAGGCCCCCAAGCCGCAGGCCGCCCAGCCGCAGGCCGCCACCGAGACCTACACGGTCGCCGCCGGTGACTGGCTGTCGGCCATCGCCGAGAGCCACCACGTCGACGGCGGCTGGCAGCGCCTGTACGAGCTCAACCGCTCGGTGCTCACCGAGGGCCCCGACATGATCTACCCGGGCCAGCAGCTCGCCCTGGGCAACGTCGCGGTGGCCACCCCGGCCAAGCCGGAGACCGCCACCAAGTCGTCCTCCTGGAACGGCTCGTGGAAGTCCGCCGGGACCTCCAAGAGCGCCGCCTCCACCACCGCGCCGGCGAAGACCACCACCGCCAAGACCACGACCGCCGCGAAGAGCACCACCGCGGCCGTGAAGGCCACCGGCTCCAAGGCCGCCGCGATCGACTTCGCGCTGTCCAAGCTGGGCCAGGCCTACATCTACGGCGGCGCCGGCAACGGCGGCTGGGACTGCTCCGGCCTGACCCAGGCCGCGTTCCGCCAGGCCGGCATCTCGCTGCCCCGCGTGGCCGCGGACCAGGCGGACTACGCCACCCGCGTCTCGCTGGACAACCTGCTCCCGGGCGACCTGCTGTTCTGGTCCAACAACGGCGGCAACTCGGGCGTCTACCACGTCGCCGTCTACATCGGCGACGGCAAGTACGTCGAGGCGGCCAACCCGCGCGCCGGCGTGCGCACCGAGACCGTCGCCAACTGGGCGCCGGACTTCGCCGGTCGCGTCTGACCGCAGGCGCGGTGAGCGCCGCCCGCTGCCCCCGGAGAGCCTGGTCGGTTCCGGGGGCAGCGGCCTATGCTTCGGCCCACCAGCCGTCCCGCAGAAAGCCAGGAGCCGCCATGGCCAAGGTGACCGTGTCCCTCGACGCCGACCTCGCCATCGAGGTGATGCTGCTGGCCGGCACCAAGAGCCCGCAGGACGCCGTGGAGCTGCTCGTCC
Source organism: Kitasatospora sp. NPDC048365 (assembly GCF_043200835.1). Taxonomy (NCBI): domain Bacteria; kingdom Bacillati; phylum Actinomycetota; class Actinomycetes; order Kitasatosporales; family Streptomycetaceae; genus Kitasatospora; species Kitasatospora sp. NPDC048365. The sequence continues at coordinate 94,497 of NZ_JBICYJ010000029.1, read as the reverse complement.
GCGACTTCCTGGCCACCCGGCGCCGGACCGAGGCGCGGACCGGCGACGCGGCCGACGAGAGCCGTCTGGCGGCCCCGCAGGCGCCCGTCCAGGAGGGCTGAGGCAGCCGGGGGACAACGCCGAAGGGCCCCGGAGAGAGACCGTCTCTCCGGGGCCCTTCACGTACGCTCAGCGCGCGTTGGCGCCGGTGGAGCCGCGCATCACCAGCTCCGGCTGGAACATGAACTCCGAGCGCTGGCCCGGGTTCCCGCCGACCTCCTCCAGCAGGGCGTCGACGGCGGCGGTGGCCATCGCCTCGACCGGCTGGCGGATGGTGGTGAGCGGCGGCTCGGTGAACGCTATCAACGGCGAGTCGTCGAACCCGACCACCGAGACGTCCTGCGGCACCGACAGCCCGCGCTGGCGGACCGCGCGGATCGCGCCGAGGGCCATCATGTCGCTGCCGCAGACGATCGCCGTGCAGCCCTTGTCGAGCAGCGCGTTGGCGGCCGCGTGGCCGCCCTCCACGCTGAACAGGGTGTGGTGGACCAGCGCCTCGGCCTCCTCCGGGGAGGCGCCGAGCAGCTGCCGCACGGCGGCGGTGAAGCCCTCGATCTTGCGCAGCACCGGGACGTACCGCTTCTGGCCGACCGCCAGGCCGATCTTCTCGTGCCCGAGTTCGACCAGGTGCTGGACGGCCATCGCCATCGCGGCCCGGTCGTCCGGCGAGATGAACGGCGCGGCGATCTTCTCGCTGAAGCCGTTGATCAGCACGAACGGGACCTGGCGACCGGTGAGCTTGGCGTACCGGTCGTGGTCGGCGGTGGTGTCGGCGTGCAGGCCGGAGACGAAGACGATGCCCGCCACCCCGCGTTCGACCAGCATGTCGACCAGTTCGTCCTCGGTCGACCCGCCCGGGGTCTGGGTGCACAGCACCGGCGTGAAGCCGTGCCGGCTGAGCACCTGTTCGATCACCTGGGCGAGAGCGGGGAAGATCGGGTTGCTGAGCTCCGGGGTGATCAGGCCGATCAGACCCGCGCTGCGCTGTCGCAGCCGGGTGGGCCGCTCGTACCCGAGCACGTCGAGTGCGGCCAGCACGGTCTGCCGCGTGGTCGCGGACACACCCGCCTTGCCGTTGAGGACGCGGCTGACGGTGGCCTCACTGACCCCCGCCTGCGCCGCGATGTCGGAGAGTCGCGCCGTAGTCACGATCCCAGAGCCTATTGCAACCATGTCAGACCGCCCACCAAACGGTGCTGTCCGCCGGAAGAATCGCCTCACCGTCCACCGCGACGGTCTCGGTGGAGGAGAGCAGGATACGGCCGGGGGCGGCGATCCGGACAGCCTCGCCCGTCGTGTTGACGGTGCACACGAACGAGCCCTCGGCGCTGTCCCGGCGGAAGGTCAGGGTGCCCTCCGGCGACTCCAGCCAGGCCACCTCGGTGCCGCCGCCGAGCGCCGGGTGGGCCCGGCGGACGGCCAGCGCGGAGCGGTAGAGCTCCAGGGTGGAGGTCGGGTCACCGGTCTGGACCTCGACGCTCAGCCCGGCCCAGGAGTCGGGCTGCGGCAGCCAGCTGGGGCCGCCGGCGTTCGGGCCGAAGCCGTACGGCGCCTCGGTGCCCGACCACGGGATCGGCACCCGGCAGCCGTCGCGGAAGCCGTCCTGGCCCTCCGCCCGGAAGAACGACGGGTCCTGGCGGACCTCGTCGGGCAGGTCGGTGACGTCCGGCAGGCCGAGCTCCTCGCCCTGGTAGACGTACGCCGAGCCGGGCAGGGCGAGCATCAGCAGGGAGGCCGCCCGGGCGCGGCGCAGGCCGAGCTCGCGGTCGCCGGCGGTGCGGATCTGGGTGCCCAGGCCCGGCTCGTTGGCGAACCGGGTGGCGTGCCGGGTGACGTCGTGGTTGGACAGCACCCAGGTGGTGGGGGCGTCGACCGGGCGCATCGAGTCCAGCGAGAGGTCGATCACCTCACGCAGCTCGTCGGCCGCCCAGGAGGTGCCCAGGTACTGGAAGTTGAAGGCCTGGTGCAGCTCGTCCGGGCGGACGTAGTTGGCGGTGCGCTGGACGGTGGGGGTCCACGCCTCGGCGACGCCGATCCGCTCGCCCGGGTACTCGTCGAGGATCTTGCGCCAGCTGCGGTAGATGGCGTGCACGCCGTCCTGGTCGAAGAACGGCATCACGTCGTTGCCGAGCAGCTTCAGCTGGTCGTGCGAGCCGAGGTCGGGCAGGCCGGGGGCCTTGACCATGCCGTGCGCGACGTCGATCCGGAAGCCGTCCACGCCCATGTCCAGCCAGAACCGCAGGATGGAGCGGAACTCGTCGGCGACGGCCTGGTTCTCCCAGTTGAAGTCGGGCTGCTCCGGGGCGAACAGGTGCAGGTACCAGTCGCCCGGGGTGCCGTCCGGGTTCGCGGTGCGGGTCCAGGCCGGGCCGCCGAAGATGGACTCCCAGTCGTTCGGCGGCAGCTCGCCGTCCTCGCCCTTGCCGGGGCGGAAGTGGTAGCGGTCGCGCAGAGGGGACGCAGGGCCCTCGCGCAGCGCCCGCTGGAACCACTCGTGCTGGTCGGAGGAGTGGTTGGGGACCAGGTCGACGATGATCCGCAGGCCCAGCGCGTGGGCGTCGCGGATCAGCCCGTCGGCGTCCAGCAGGGTGCCGAACATCGGGTCGACGGCGCGGTAGTCGGCGACGTCGTAGCCGGCGTCGGCCTGCGGCGAGGCGTAGAACGGGGACAGCCAGACGGCGTCCACACCCAGGTCCTTCAGGTACGGAAGGCGGCTTCGGATGCCCGGGAGGTCACCCATGCCGTCGCCGTTGGCGTCCGCGAAGCTGCGCGGATACACCTGGTAGATGACCGCGTCCCGCCACCAGCCTCTGGACGCGTCGGCGCTCGCGGCAGTCGTCCGGGCAGTGGGCACTGCGGCGGGGGCGGCGGCGGGCCGGGCCGCGTCGGCCAGGTTCTGGGTCATGGGCGGTATCCCTCGGGGACGTAGGAAGCGGTGGGTCTGGGGCTGTCCGGCGGATGCTGCCGGATCGGACCGCAGGGCTACTTGATCGAGCCGGCGGTCTGGCCGGCCACCAGGTGGCGCTGCACGAGGATGAAGACGACGGCCGCCGGAATGGCGATCAGCACCGAGGCGGTCGACATCATCTGCCAGTTCTGGCTGTACTGGTTGACGAAGGTCTGCAGGCCTCCGGCCAGCGTCATCTTGTCCAGGCCGGTCATGAACTGGGAGGCGTAGGCGACCTCGCCCCAGGCCGTGATGAAGGAGTAGAAGGCGGTGACCGCCAGGCCCGGACGGGCCAGCGGCAGGATCAGCCGCCAGAAGGTGCCGAACGGGTTGAGCCCGTCGATCCGGCCGGCCTCGTCGATCTCGGTGGAGATCGTGTCGAAGTAGCCCTTCATGGTCCAGGCACAGAACGGCACCGAGATCGTCATGTAGGTGAGGATCAGGCCGAGCGGCTGGTTGAGCAGGTGGAACTTGCCGAGCAGCTGGTAGATCGGGACGATCAGGATCGCCACCGGGAACATCTGGGTGACCAGCAGGGTCCACATCAGCGGCCGCATCCCGGGGAAGCGGAAGCGGCTGACCGCGTAGCCGGTGGTGGCGGCGAGGAAGACGCCGAGCACGGTGGTGAAGCCGGCGATCAGGACGGTGTTGCCGAACCAGGTGAGGAACTCGGTCTTCGTCAGCAGTTCGGTGTAGCCGACGAACGTCGGCTGGTCGAAGAACTTCGCGCTGGTCTCGTGGCCGGACGGCTTCAGCGAGGTGAGGAAGACCCACAGCACCGGGAAGACCGCGATCAGCGAGGCGGCCATCAGGCCGCCGTGCAGGCCGGCCGACGCTGCGAACGTGCGCTTCTCGTTGCGCGCCATGGTCACCACACCTCGCCTTGCTTGCGCAGCGAGCGCCGGTAGAGCACGGCGAACACCACGAGGATCAACAGGATGAGCACGCCCCACGCGGAGGACTCGCCGAACTGGCGCAGGCCGGTGAAGGCCTTCTGGTAGGCAGTGGTGACCAGCAGCTGGGTCTGGTCGCCGGGGCCGCCGTTGGTCAGCAGGAAGATGACCGGGAACATGTTGAAGGTCCAGATCGTGCTGAGCAGGATCACGGTCGAGCTGACCGGGCGCAGCGACGGCATGGTGATGTTCCAGAACTTCTGCCAGGCACTGGCGCCGTCCATCTCGGCCGCCTCGTACAGCTCGGCGGGGATGGACTGCAGACCGCCGAGCACGGCCACCATCACGAACGGGAAGGCCAGCCAGACGTTGACCAGGACGACGGAGATCTGGGCCATCGTCGGGTCGTTGAGCCAGTCGAAGGTCGGCAGGCCCATGGCGTCCAGGGCGTGGTTCAGGAAGCCCCGGTCGTTGTTCATGATGAAGCGCCAGCTGAACGTGGAGACGAAGGCCGGGACGGCCCACGGCAGGATCAGCAGGGTGCGGTAGACCGAGCGGCCGCGCACCTTGCGGTTCAGCATGATGGCCAGGGTCAGGCCGACCACGAAGCTGACGGCGACGCAGGAGACCGTCCAGGTGACCGTCCAGCCGAGGCGCGCCCAGAAGGTGCTGTGGGCGCCGAAGAGGATCTCGGTGTAGTTGTCCAGGCCGACGCTCTTGTAGCTGGCCGGGATGTGCAGGAACTGGCCGATCTGCTTCTCGGAGTTCTTGTCGTTGGCGTCCGTGGTCGACAGGTACAGGCCCTGCAGCAGCGGGTAGCCGACGAGAACCGCGACGACGATGCAGACCGGTGCCACCAGGGTCCAGGCGTACCAGTGCTTGCTGATTGCCAGGCGCAGTCGCCCGGGGGTGCCTGCCGTGCGGCGGGGACCGCGGGCGGGAGAGTTCCCGCCCGCGGCCTCGACCGTCGGCCGGCTGGTGGTGGTGTCCACAGCCATGCCCGGTTACTTCCTTACTTCCAGCCGAGGTTCTTGCGGTAGGCGTCGCCGGTGTTCTTGGCGGCCTGCTCCGGGGTCTCCTTGCCCGAGAGCATCGCGGTGTACTCGGTCACCAGCGGGGCGAACAGGGTGCCGCCCTCGGGGATCCACGGACGCTGGTGGGCCTTGTCGATGGCGTCCTTGAAGAACTTGACGCTCTCGATGGAGGCGACGTCCGGCTGGGCGAAGACCGACTTGCGGGTCGGCAGCACGCCGAGCTCCTTGGTCAGCGTGGCCTGGGTCTCGGCGGAGGCCATGTACTGGACGAAGAGCTCCGAGGCGGAGATGCTCTTGCTGCCCGCGTACACCGCGTAGGAGTGGCCGCCCTGCGGGGCGCCCTGGCCGCCGGAGCCCGCCGGGACGACGGCGATGCCGAGGTTGGCCTTGTCGGCGAAGGCGTCGCCGCCCTTGTTGACGGTGGCCAGCGCCCACGGGCCGTTGATCATCATCGCGGTGTCGCCGGACTGGAAGGACGACATCATGTTCGCCCAGCCGTCGGTGACGGAGGTCTTCGCGGCGCCCGAGTCGACCAGGTCCTTCATGGTCTTGAAGGCCTTCACGCCGGCGGCGTTGTCGATGGTGACGGTCTTGGCGTTGGCGTCCACCAGGTCGCCGCCCTCGCCGTACAGGAACGACAGCGTCCAGTAGGCGTCGTCGCCGCGCAGGTAGAGGCCGGTCTTGCCGGACTTGGCCTTGATCTGGGCGGCGGCGGCCTTGAGCTCCTCGACGGTCGCCGGGGGCTTGGTGATGCCGGCGTCGGCGAACATCTTCTTGTTGTAGAAGAGCGCCATGGTGTCGGTGACCTGCGGGACCGCGTAGGTCTTGCCCTCGTACTTGGTGGCGGCGACCGGGTTGGGCAGGAAGTCGTCGGCCTTGTCCAGGGCGATGGTGCCGTCGAGCGGGGCCAGGTAGTGCAGCGAGGCCAGCTCGGGGGTCCAGGCCACCTCGGAGCGGATGACGTCGGGCGCGTCGGTGCCGGTCGAGAAGGCGTTCTTGATCTTGTTCTGGGCGTCGGCGAAGGGCACGTTGACGTACTTCACCTTGACGTTCGGGTACTTCGCCTGGAAGCCCTCGATCACCTTCTGGTAGGTCGGCGCCTCAGCCTTGGCGTCCGACGTGTCCCACCAGGTCACGGTGCCGGAAACCTTGGCCGGGTCGACCGAGGCGCCGGCTGCCGGGGCGCTGTTGTTGCTGCTGTCGCCGCTGCTGCCACAGGCCGCCATGGAAACGGCAAGAGCCGCAACGAGAGCGGAGGCCGCGATGCCACGCCGCATGTGAACTCCTAGGAAAGGGGTGGGGGTGCCCTGGTCGGGACAGGAGGCGCATACTTGCCTTCGCCCCCTCGGGCTTGGGGAGGAACGTAACAGCGATGCAATCGCTCCTGAAAGCCCTTGCAGCAAGTTTCTGAAAGGTTCGGGCGGATCGTTACGTCCGCGTGTCCTGAGGGTTGCCGCTCCGCACCCGGGCACCACGAAGGCCCGCCCCCGACGGGGACGGGCCTTCGCCTTGCGACGTCTTGCGGAAACCCCGGTCAGGCGACGCCCGGCCGGAACACCGTGGTCGAGCGGAACTCCTCGCCCGGGCGCAGCACGGTGGACGGGTAGCTCGGGTGGTGCGGCGAGTCCGGGTGGTGCTGGGTCTCCAGCGCCACGCCCGCGTACGGGCCGTACGGCACCCCCGCGGCGCCCGTGACGGCCCCCTGGAAGCCGTTGGCGGTGTAGACCTGGATGCCCGGCTCGGTGGTCAGCACCTCCAGCGTGCGGCCGCTCACCGGGTCCTCCAGCAGCGCGGCCCGGGACGGGCTGCCGTCCGCCGGACGCTCGCGCAGCACCCAGTTGTGGTCGAAGCCGCCGGCCGCCTTGATCTGCGGGTGGTCCTCGCCGATCGCCTTGCCGATCGGGCGGGCGGCGGTCAGGTCGAACGGGGTGCCGGCCACCGCCTCGTACGGGCCGAACGGGATCTGCCGCTCGTCCACCGGCGTGTACTGGTCGGCGTCCACCGTCAGCAGGTGGCCGAGGACGTCGCCGCTGCCCTCGCCGGACAGGTTGAAGTAGGCGTGGTTGGTCAGGTTGATCACGGTCGGCTTGGTGGTGACCGCGTGGTAGGCGATGGTCAGGCCGTCGGGGGCCAGGGTGTAGGAGACGCTGACGTCCAGCGCGCCGGGGAAGCCCTGGTCGCCGTCCGGGCTGTGCAGGCTCATCCGCACCCCGCCGGGGATCTGCTCGGCCGCCCAGACCCGGTGCGAGAAGCTGTCCGGGCCGCCGTGCAGGGTCACCCCGTTGCCGGTCGGCGCCAGCGGGTGGTCCTCGCCGTCGATGGTGATCCGGGAGTCCGCGATCCGGTTGGCGTACCGGCCGACCGTGACGCCGTAGTGCTTGGCCGGGCCGAGCAGCGCGCCGATGTCCTCGGCGGAGAGCAGCAGCTGCGCGGGGCGGCCGTCCCGGTCCGGGGCGGTCAGGGTGTGCAGGGCCGCGCCCAGGGTGATCACGGTCGCCTCCAGGCGGCCGCTGCGCAGCGTCCAGCGCTCGATGCCGACCCCCGCCCCGCTGGAGTCGAAGGGTGCCCGGTGCACCTCGGTCAGCTCTGCGGACGCCGTCATCGCGTGGTCCTCCTCGACTCCTCGACCCCCTCGGACCCGGCGTGTGCGGACCCGAGTGATCATGTTCGTTCGTCGGGGCCAGCCTAGCCCGCGCGGGGCACCCCGGGGCGGCGTTGCGCCCCGGTGTGCCCCGGTCGGCCAGCTGTCCGCGCGGACTGTGCGATCTCCCGGCGGTCCGTCAGCCCTGCGGCGCGGCACCGCCCTCGTGCAGGCCCAGCGCGGCGGCCAGGCCCTCCGGGCCGGTACCGGCCTTGCGGTGGACCGCGGCCAGCCGGCGGTGCACCAGGCTCAGCGGCAGCGACAGCTCCTCCGCGATCCGCTGCGGCGGCACCCCGCGGACGGCCAACTCGGCCACCTCCCACTCGGGTTGGGTGAGAGCGTCCTTGGAGAGCGTGCGCAGCCGGTTGGGCCGCAGCCCGGCCACCGCGAGCTCCCGGCGGGAGCGCGCCACCAGACCGTCGGCGCCGCAGTGCTGGGCCAGCTCCATGCCCTGGTAGAGGTACTCGGCGGCGTCCGGGATCCGCCCGACCCGGCGCAGCGCCGAGCCCAGGTCGACCAGCGCGTAGGCGTGCTCGTACGAGGCCGGGGACTGGCCGAGGTAGCCGACCGCGTCCAGCAGCAGCTCCACCGCGCGCGGGCCCTCGCTCACCGCCGCCTCCAGGCGCAGCGCGACGCCGACCGCCGAGGGCGAGCCGAAGACCCGGGCCCGGTTGACCGCCTCGTGCGCCAGCTCCCGGGCGCGCTCCGGCTCGTCGGGCGCGATCGCCTCGGCGAGGTGGCCGGCCCAGGGCGCCCAGACGGTGTTGTGCCAGCCGCGGGCGTCCAGCACCGCGCCGACCTGGGTGAAGACCGCGATCGCGCCGAGCCGGTCGCCGCGGGCCAGCAGCAGCTTGCCGTAGAGCGTGGAGGCGTCGGGCAGCACCATCGCGGTGCGGTGCCCGGGCGGGGCGAAGCCGTACTTCTGCACCAGCTCCCAGGCGTCGTCGGCCCGGCCGCGGGCCAGCAGGGTGTCGGCGAGGACGCCGACGATGTCCCACTCCAGCGGGATGCCGGGGGCGATCCGCTCGGACAGCCGCAGGCCGCGGCGCAGGAAGTCCTCCGCCTCCAGCAGCAGGCCGCGCCGGAACCGGGTCAGGCCCATCAGGAAGTAGGCGAAGCCGCGGTGCGCGCCGGACCAGCCGGCCTTCTCGAACTCCAGGATGGCGTCGGAGAACAGCCGCTCGGCGCGGGCGAGTTCGTCGGTGTAGGCGAAGGTCAGGCCGACCAGGGCGGGCAGCTCCAGGCCCCAGGTGAGGCCCGTCCAGGCCAGGCCGGCGGGCAGCCGGCCCTGCACCAGGGCGGCCTCCGCCTGCTCGATCGCCTCGGCGGCGGAGACCCCGCGCAGCGTCAGGTCCCAGGCCCGCAGGGCGTGCAGCGCGTGCTTGGCGTCCCGGGTGGCGGGGGTGAGCGGCAGCTGCTCGGCGAGCTGCCGCAGCCGCCGCGAGCGGCCCGGACCGTCCGACTCCTCGCGGGCCAGGGTCTGGTACATGAAGACCGCGATCTGCAGCCGCAACCGGTCGGGCCCCGGTTCGGCGCGCTCGGCCTCCTCGGCGCACAGCTCGGCGGCGGCCTCCAGGTCGCTGCTGTGCGCCAGCACCTCGGAGAGCCGGAACACCGCGTCCACCCGCATCGAGGGGCTCAGACCGTACTCGTCGTCCAGCGCGAGGCGCAGCTGGTTGACGGTGGCGGCCGGGTCGGTGAGCAGCGCGGAGCAGCCCAGCTCGTAGAGCACCACGGCGCGGACCTCGTCGCTCGGCGGCTCGGCCAGGGCGCGCTTGAGGCAGCGCTGCGCGGCGTCCGGGGCACCGATCCGCAGGTGCTCGGCGGCGGCCCGGCGCAGCTTGCGCACCATCTGGTCGTCGCCCTCGGGGTGCGTCTCCAGCAGGTGCCGGGAGGCCACCACCAGCCCGCCGCCCGCGTCCTCGATGGCGCTGGCGGCGATGCCGTGCATCGCGGTCTTCATCGCGTCGGGGATCGACTGGTAGATCGAGGTGCCGATCAGCGGGTGGACGAACTCCAGCCGGCCGTTCGGCTGGGTGGTGAGCACCCGGTGCCGGACCAGCTCGCGGACCGACCTGGCGGCCTGCTCCGGCCCCTGGGTGGAGATCGCGGCGGCCAGGTCGTCCTTGATGTCGGTGCCGAGCAGCGCGGCCGCCCAGGCGAACTGCAGGGTGACCCGGCCGAGCTTCTCCAGCCAGAACTGGAGGGTCTGCCCGCGGGCCGCGGCAGCCAGGTCGCGCAGCCGCGGGGTGGACTCCTCGACCGGCTCGATCCCCTGGTCCCGCACGTCGCGCAGCAGCGCCACGGTGTCGTACGGGGTGCCCGCGGTGACCGCCCAGACCTGCCGGCAGAAGGCGTCGTCCGCCTTGTCGCCGAACGCGCTGCGGACCAGGTCGGCGACCGACTCGGGGCCGAGGGTGTGCAGTTCGTGGTGGCGGGTGGCCATCTGCTGGATCTGCCGGACCAGCCCGTCGGCGTCCTCGGCGAACTCGTTCCGGTAGGCCAGCACGACCAGCACCGGCAGCTCGCGGGAGCGGACCGCGAAGGAGGCCAGCCAGGTCAGCGACTCCCGGTCGGCCCAGTGCAGGTCGTCGATGACCATCACCAGGGGCGCACGCCGGGGCGCGAGTTGGGTGAGCACGTAGTCCAGGCCGTCGCGTACGCCCTGCGGGTCGATCCGCTCCACCTCGCCGGACGGCGGGGTCAGGCCGACCGCCGGGCCGACGATGCCGTACCAGTTGCCGAACACCTCGTCGCGCTCGGACTGGGTGAGCCGGCTGAGCACCGGCATCAGCAACTGCCGCAGCACGTGGAAGGGTTCGGCGCTCTGGCGCTCGCCGCCGCGGGCGAACAGCACCGTGCAGGACTCCTCGCTGCGGGCCAGCGCCCGCACCTCGTCCAGCACCGAGGTCTTGCCCATGCCGCCCGGGCCCGAGTAGAGCAGCAGCTCTCCGGTGGCGGCGCCACCGGTCATGTGCGCCCGGGCCAGCCGGGACACCGCGTTCCGGGCGGACTCGATCTCCAGCTCGCGTTCGCGCAAGCGGATCCCGGCCGACTCGGCGTCACCCCTCGTACCGCCCTGCCCGTTCAGCTCTCCGGCCACCGCCGCGCCCTCCACTCGCCCGTCCCCGTTCTTCGATCCGACCATAGCGCCGTGTGCGTCCGAAAGAGGGACATTCCCGCAGGCCGGAGGCGCTCGGAAGGGTTGAGCCCGGCCGCCCCGGGCAAATGCCCTGGTACCACTGCCGCCTGATGATGTGATCCGATAATCTGCCCCCCGTAGAACAAAGTTGATCTTTGGTCGGCAGTCAGACGCCAAGCCGGCCGCGCCGCACCCTGAGCACGCCCGGGAGTCCGATGTCCGACCTCACCTCACTTGAGGTTCCGTTCCCGCTCCGCCGCAATCCGCACTACCAGCACGCCAACGACGAGCATCAGCGCTGGCTGGAGCGCTTCCCGGAGCTCGCCGCGATCGCCTCCGAGTCGGTCTACGCCCGCTGGGACGTCGCCGACCTCGCCGCGGTCGCCTACCCCTCCTGCTCCGCCGAGAGCCTCACCCTCGCCACCGACCTGCTCGGCTTCTACCTGCTCTTCGACGACGGCTTCGACGGCGAGCTCGGGCGCCGCCCCGCCGACGTCGCCAGGATCTGCGAACGCCTCACCGACCTGGTGTTCGACCCGGACCCGGCGCGGGCCCGCACCGAGACCGAGCGCGCCTTCCTCGACCTCTGGGAGCGCTCCACCGCCGGCATGCCCGCCCGCTGGCTGGCCCGCGCCGCGTACAACTGGGAGCGCTACTTCGCCAGCCACCCCGCCGAGGCCGCCGGCCGGGTCTCCGGCCTGATCCCCGACCGGGAGAGCTACCTGGTGGTGCGTCGCGGCACCGCCGCGATGGAGACCGTCTTCGACATGATCGAGCGGCTCGACCACCTCGAGGTGCCGCAGGCCGCCCTGCACCACCCGGTCCTGCGACGGCTCCGCCAGATCGCCGCGGACGTCCCCTCCCTCAGCAACGACGTCTACTCCTACCCCCTGGAGGCCCCGCGCGGCGACGTCTACAACCTCGTCATGGTGGCCCGCCGCGAGCGCGGCTGCTCCACCGACGAGGCGTTCGAGGTCGTCCTCGCCGAAGCCCAGCAGATGATCGACCGCTTCGCCGAACTGACCCGACAACTGCCCGACGCCTACCGGCAGTTGGATCTCACCCCGGACGAACTGGAACCGACCCGCCGCTACGTCGACGGCCTCACGGCCTGGCTGGTCGGATATCTCGACTGGGAGGAGCGTACGGGGCGTTACGCCGCTCCGCAACCGGCCCCGCACGCACCGTAGCGAAGGGCGGGCGACCGGGTTAGGGTGCCCGAGCGGGAGCGACCACCGGTCGCCTCCCGCGCACTGCTTGTCAGGCCCCTGCCATCGTTGCGAGGAGACAGCTGTGACGGTCCACCAGCCCCCCGGCCGACCCGGATCCCCGGTCGAACTCCGCACCCGCTACCAGCACTGGATCGACGGGGGCTGGCAACCGCCGGTCCTCGGGCGGTACTTCGAGAACCCCACCCCGGTCACCGGCGAGATCTTCTGCGAGGTCGCCCGGGGCACCGCCGAGGACATCGAGGCCGCCCTGGACGCCGCCGAGGCCGCCGCCCCCGCCTGGGGCCGCACCCCGCCCGCCGAGCGCGCCCAGGTCCTGCTCCGCCTCGCCGACCGGATCGAACAGCACCTGGAGGCGCTCGCCGTCACCGAGACCTGGGACAACGGCAAGCCCGTCCGCGAGGCCCTGGCCGCCGACCTGCCGCTCGCCGTCGACCACCTGCGCTACTTCGCCGGCGCCCTGCGCGCCCAGGAGGGCGGCCTCTCCCAGCTCGACGAGGACACCGTCGCCTACCACTTCCACGAGCCGCTGGGCGTGGTGGGACAGATCATCCCGTGGAACTTCCCGCTGCTGATGGCCGTCTGGAAGCTCGCCCCGGCCCTCGCCGCCGGCAACACCGTCGTCCTCAAGCCCGCCGAGCAGACGCCCGTCTCCGTCCTGCTGCTGATGGAACTCACCGCCGACCTGCTGCCGCCGGGCGTGGTCAACGTGGTCACCGGCTACGGCCTGGAGGCCGGCAAGCCGCTCGCCTCCAGCCCCCGGGTCCGCAAGATCGCCTTCACCGGCGAGACCGGCACCGGCCGGCTGATCGCCCAGTACGCGGGCCCCAACCTGATCCCGGTCTCCCTGGAGCTCGGCGGCAAGAGCCCTAACCTGTTCTTCGCGGACGTCGCCGCCGAGCGCGACTCCTTCTACCAGAAGGCCCTCGAAGGCTTCGCCATGTTCGCCCTCAACCAGGGCGAGGTGTGCACCTGCCCCAGCCGGGCGCTGATCCACTCCGCGATCTACGACCGCTTCCTCGGCGACGGCCTGGAGCGCACCGCCCTCATCCGGCAGGGCAACCCGCTCGACACCGACACCATGGTCGGCGCCCAGGCCTCCCGCGAGCAGCTGGAGAAGGTCCTCTCCTACCTGGAGATCGGCCGCGCGGAGGGCGCCAAGGTCCTGGCCGGCGGCGAACGGGCCGAGCTCGGCGGCGAGTTGAGCGGCGGCTACTACATCACGCCGACCGTCTTCGAGGGCGACAACCGGATGCGGATCTTCCAGGAGGAGATCTTCGGGCCGGTCCTCGCCGTCACCCGCTTCGACACCTTCGAGGACGCCGTCGAACTCGCCAACGACACCCCGTACGGCCTCGGCGCCGGCGTCTGGACCCGCGACGGCTCCACCGCCTACCGCGCCGGCCGCGCCATCCAGGCGGGCCGGGTGTGGACGAACTCGTACCACCTGTACCCGGCCCATGCCGCGTTCGGCGGCTACAAGAACTCCGGCATCGGCCGGGAGACCCACAAGATGCTGCTGGAGCACTACCAGCAGACCAAGAACCTCCTGGTCAGCTACTCCGACCGCCCGATGGGCCTCTTCTGAGGCCTGTCCGACAAGCCTCAGGGTCGCGTCAGCCGAGCAGCTTGGCCTTGGCGGCGCTGAACTCCTCGGGGGTGAGCAGGCCCTGCTCGGCCAGTTCGCCGAGCCGGGTCAGCTCGCCGCTCAGGCCCGGCGCGGGCGCGGCGCGGCCGGCGGCGTAGGCGCCGCCGACGACGAGTCCGCGCACCAGGGGCGCTCCCACCGGGCGGACGACGCGGACCGGCCGGATGGGCCGCAGGGGTCGGAACACGGCTGCCTCACTCTCCCGACGCGCCGCGCGCCTCGGCGGCGCGCACGGCCTCTTCGATGTTCTCCGGCGGGATCCGCACCCCGGAGGCGATCCGCCCGCCCACCTCGTACAGCGCCCGGGCCGCGTCCTCGGCCCAGACGTGTTCGATCAGCACGATCACGGCGACGGTGCCCGGGCGCAGCAGTTCGGCGGCCTCCTGGGCGTCCTCGGGGCCGATCAGCGGGAGTCCCTGACCGCCGATCCCGACGACGCCCTTGAGGTGCTCGAAGTCGGCGAACTCGCCGTAGGTCGCCTCGCCGTCGGCGTGCCGGGTGACCACCAGCGAGTCGATCACCCGGATGTCGCCGGCGGTGCGCAGCTTGGCGAGCGCGGTCGCGGCCTCGACGGTGATGGTCTCCTGCGGGAAGGTCAGGACGAGCAGTTCGGCCGGCCCCATGCAGGGCTCCCTTCGGTGCGGCGCGTGCGGCGACGTCGGCGAGAGCGGCCGGCGGATGCCTACCCGCGGATCAAAGCACACCCACCGCTCCCCCGGCGGCGCCGCCACGCCCGCCCTCCGAACGGCGGGCGCGCGGCTGGCGGGCGGGCGGCGGCCGTGGTCTCTGGGAGTCAGCGCACCGCCGCCCGGCGGCGCCGCCGACCGCAGGGAGTACGCAGCCATGACCATTCCGCTCGACAAGCTGTCCGATCCGGCCGTGCGCCGGCTGCTGTCCGCGGTGAACGCGGGCGACCAGAGCGCCTTCTTCGCCTCGCTCACCGAGGACGCGACGATGGCGGACGACGGCACGGAGCGCGACCTCGCGCAGTGGGTGGACCGGGAGATCTTCTCCTCGCACGGGCACATCGACGTGCAGCGGGAGAAGGGCAACGGCCGGGCGCTGGTCGCCAACTACCGCAACGACACCTGGGGCGAGATGCGGACCTCGTGGCGGTTCACGGTGTCGCCGGACGGCCGGGTGAGCCGCTTCGAGACTGGCCAGGCGTAGCCCGGATCCGGCCGGAAACCCGGCCGGTCCGGTTGGTGAAGCGCTTCGACAGAAGGTCTGGACACAGTCCAGCAGCGTCTCTAAGCTCTCCCGGCAGGACAGCATCGAGCCGCACAGCAGACATCGTCGAAGCGCTTCACCAACCGGCGCGCGATAGTGTCGCGAGATGGAGCACCAGATGGTCACGCTCGCCCAGGTCGCCCGGCACGCCGGGGTGTCCCCGAGCACGGTCTCGTACGTCATCAGCGGCAAGCGGTCGATCTCGCAGGACACCCGGCTGCGGGTGGAGCGCTCCATCGCCGAGCTCGGCTACCACCCGCACGCGGGGGCCCGGGCGCTGGCCAGCAACCGGTCGAACGTGATCGCCCTGATGATCCCGCTGCGGACCGACATGTTCGTCCCGGTGATGATGGAGATCGCCATCGCGATCACCACCACCGCCCGCCGCTACGCGCACGACGTCCTGCTGCTGACCAGCGAGGAGGGCCCGTCCGCGGTGAAGCGGATCGCCGCGAGCGGCCTGGCCGACGCGATGATCCTGATGGACGTCGAGCTGGAGGACGAGCGGATCCCGCTGCTGCGGCAGACCGGCGCGGCCGCGGTGCTGGTCGGCCTGCCCGCCGACCCGGCCGGGCTGACCTGCATCGACCTGGACTTCGAGGCCACCGGCCGGCTCGCCGCCGACCACCTGGCGGACCTCGGGCACCGGGAGGTGGCGCTGGTCGGCGCCGCCGAGTCGGTGTACCGGCGGCACACCGGCTTCGCCGAGCGGACGCTGGCCGGGTTCCGGCAGCAGGCCGAGGCGCGGGGCCTGAGCTTCCTGCACCGCCCGTGCGGGGTGGGCCACGAGGCGGCCACCGGCACGCTCTCGCGGATCCTCGCCGAGCGGCCGGGCACCACCGCGCTGGTGGTGCAGAACGAGTCGGCCGTCCCGCACCTGCTCAACCACCTGCGGCAGTCCGGCCGGGCCGTGCCCGAGGACATCTCGGTGGTGGCGATCTGCCCGGACGAGGTCGCGCTGCACTCCGCCCCACAGCTCACCTCGGTCTCCATCCCGGCCCAGGAGATGGGCCGGCGCGCCGTCGAGCTGGTGATGGCGCAGGCCTCCGGCCGCCAGCACACCACCGGGCTGACCCTGCTCTCCCCCGTCCTGACCCCCCGGGAGAGCACCGGCCCGGCCCCCCGGTCCGTCTGACGCACCGTCGCACCGTCGCACCGTCCGCACCCGCAGTCCGCACCCGCAGTCCGCACCCGTAGTCCCCACCGGCTCGCGCGCATCGCCGATCCATCCCCGGCCCCAACCCCCACCGCGCCCGCCGTCGCGCCAGCGTGCCCGACGGCGTGCCCCGCCCTGCCCGCGCGAGGAGCCCCCGTGACCTACCCGACCGTCCCCGCCGTCCAGCCGCCGGAGAAGCCCGAGGGCCCCGGGGTGCTGCGCGAGGCGGGCAGCGCCCTGGAGTTCCACGGCCATCTGGAGACGCTGCGGCTGGAGCCCTGGGGTCCGGACGCGATCCGGGTGCGCGCGGTGCGCGGCGGGCGGCTGCACGAGGGCCTGCCCGGCGCACTGCTGGAGACCGCGCTGCCGGCCGCGGCCACCGTCAAGGTCGAGGGCACGGTCGGACGGATCGTCAACGGCGCGATCACCGCCGAGGTCACCGACCGCGGCATCGTCCGCTTCCTGCGCGCCGACGGCAGCGAGCTGCTCTCCGAGCAGCCGGCGCACTTCTGGTGGCCCGGCGCCCGGCTCTGCACCCCGACCGGCAACGGCTACCACCGTCTGGAGCAGCGCTTCCGCGCCTACGACGGCGAGCGGCTGTTCGGCCTCGGCCAGCACCAGCACGGCCTGTTCGACCAGAAGGGCGCCACCGTCGACCTGGTGCAGCGCAACGCCGAGGTGTCCGTCCCGGTGCTGCTCTCGAACCGCGGCTACCTGCTGCTGTGGAACAACCCGGCGATCGGCCGGGTCGAACTGGCCGTCAACGGCACCCGCTGGGTGGCCGACAGCGCCCGGCAGTTCGACTACTGGATCACCGCCGGCGCACCCGCCGAGACGCTGTCCCGGTACGCCGACGCCACCGGCCACTCCCCCGAACTCCCGGACTGGGCCTCCGGGTTCTGGCAGTGCAAGCTGCGCTACCGGACCCAGGACGAGCTGCTGGCGGTGGCCCGCGAGTACCGCCGCCGGGGCCTGCCGCTGTCCGTCATCGTCAACGACTTCTTCCACTGGACCCACCTCGGCGACTGGAAGCTCGACCCCGCCGAGTGGCCCGACCCGGCGGGCATGGTCCGGGAGTTGGACGACATGGGCGTCAAGCTGATGGTCTCGGTCTGGCCCTCGGTCAGCCCGCTCAGCGAGAACCACCGGGAGATGGAGCGCCGCGGCCTGCTGATCGGCACCGAGTACGGCCCGCCGACCCACGCCGAGTGGCCGGACAAGGGCGTCGCCTCCACCGTCCAGGTCGCCTTCTACGACGCCACCAACCCGGAGGCCCGGGAGTTCGTCTGGCAGAAGGTCCGCGACAACTACCTGTCGTACGGCATCAAGGTGTGGTGGCTGGACGCCTGCGAGCCGGAGATCAACCCCGGCCACCAGGCCAACCTGCGCTACCACGCCGGGCCCGGCCTGGAGGTCGGCAACCTGTACCCCCGGGAGAACGCCCGCGCCTTCCACGAGGGCATGCTGGCGGCCGGCGAGAGCGAGGTGCTGACCCTCAACCGCTCCACCTGGGCCGGGGCGCAACGCTACGGCGCCGCCCTGTGGTCGGGCGACATCGGCACCGACTTCGCCACCCTGCGCGACCAGATCAAGGCGGGCCTCAACGTGATGCTCTCCGGCATCCCGTGGTGGACCACCGACATCGGCGGCTTCCACGGCGGCGACCCGGACGACCCGGCGTACCGCGAGGTGATGGTCCGCTGGTTCCAGTACGGCGCCTTCTGCCCGCTGTTCCGCCTGCACGGCTACCGCGAGCCGTGGACGGCGCTCGGGCCGGAGATGACCGGCGGCCCCAACGAGGTCTGGTCGTACGGCGAGCAGGCCTACGGCATCCTCGCCTCCTACCTGCACCTGCGCGAGCGGCTGCGCCCGTACGTGCTGGCGCAGACCCGGCACGCCGCCGCGACCGGGGTGCCGCCGATGCGGCCGCTGTTCCTGGAGTTCCCCGAGGACCCGGCGAGCTGGGAGGTCGACGACGCCTTCCTGCTCGGCCCGGACCTGCTGGTCGCCCCGGTCACCGAGGCGGGTGCCCGCTCCCGCGCGGTGTACCTGCCGGCCGGCGCCGAGTGGCGCTGCGCGTGGACCGGCGCCGCGTACCGGGGCGGCACCGCCGTGACCGTCGACGCGCCGCTGGAGCGGATCCCGCTGTTCCTCCGGGACGGCGCCGAACTGCCCGTCCTGCCCTGACCGTTCAGCCCGACCCCCACCGAGGAGGCTCCCCGTGCAGACCCCGACCCCCGCCCGGCCGCAGTCCCCCGCACTGCCCGTGCCGCAGCCCCGGCGGCCCGCCGCCGGACTGCTCGCGCCCGAGGAGCACCAGCTCCTGCTGCTGCTCACCGAAGGCCTCCCGCTGGACGCCATCGCCCGCCGGCTCTCCACCTCCAGCCGGACGCTGCGCCGGCGGATCCGGGTGCTGTGCGACCGGATCGGCGTCCGTACCCCGCTGCAGGCGGCGGTCTGGGCGGCGCGGCGCGGGCTGATCTGATGCCGCTCACCGACCTGCCGCTGGAGCAGTTGCTGGCGTACCGTCCGGAGGTCGACGCGCCCGCCGACCTGGACGCCTTCTGGGCCGGGACGCTGGCCGCCGCCCGCGCGGCCGGCGGCTCGGCGCGGCTGCTGCCGGTCGAGGGCTCGCCGCTGACCGGCGTCGACGTGTGGGACGTCCGCTTCCCCGGCTGGCGCGGCGAGCCGGTCGCCGGGTGGCTGCTCGCGCCGCGCGGCGCCCCGGGGCCGCTGCCGGTGGTGGTCGAGTACCTCGGCTACAGCCAGGGCCGGGGGCTGCCGCTGGAGCACCTGCTGTACCCGGCGGCCGGCTGGGCGGTGTTCGTGATGGACAGCCGCGGGCAGGGCCACGAGACGCCGGACGCGCACGAGGGTCCGGCCGCGCAGTGGGTCGGCGGTTTCATGACCAAGGGCGTGGACGCGCCGCAGCACCACTACTACCGGCGGCTGTACGCCGACGCGGTGCGGGCGGTGGACTTCGTCCGCGGCCTGGACGGCCTGGTCGACCCCGGGCGGGTGGTGGTCGCCGGCAACAGCCAGGGCGGCGGCGTCGCGCTGGCCGTCGCGGCGCTGGCGGACGGGTTGGTGGCGGGGGCGATGGTCAACGTGCCGTTCCTGCAGCACTTCCGCCGCTCGGTGGAGATCGCCGGGGACGGACCGTACCCGGAGGTCGCCGAGTACCTGCGGTTCCACACCCCGGGCGCGGTGGAGCGGACCTTCCGGACGCTCTCGTACTTCGACGGCGTCAACCTGGCGGCGCGGGCGGGCGCCCCGGCGCTGTTCTCCGTCGCGCTGATGGACCCGGTGTGCCCGCCGTCCACGGTGTACGCCGCCTACCACCGCTACGCCGGCCCGAAGGAGATGGCGGTCTGGCCCTTCGCCGACCACGCGGGCGGCCGGGCCGCGCAGCTGGACCGCCAGCTGCGCTGGCTCGCCCGGCTAACCGGTCACGCAGGCGCGGACGGCGTTGATCAGCGTCCGTGAGCGGATGTCACCGGTCACGCCCGGCATCATGCCGTTGGTGACGTAGCCGAAGCCGATGCCCAGCTCCGGGTCGGCGAAGCCGAGGGAGCCGCCGCGGCCGGGGTGGCCGAAGCTGGCCGGCGAGGCCATCGGGGCGGTCGGGCCGTGGCGGAAGAAGCCGTGGCCGAAGGTGGTGTTGACGATCAGGATGCGGTCGGGCCCGTGCACCGCGGGGCCCATCGCCTCCGCCAGGATGTCCGCGCCGAACACGGCGGGCAGCCGCTCGCCGGGGGCGCCGCCGTGCCGGTCGGCGGCGCCGATCAGCGCGGCGTAGAACCGGGCCACCGAGCGCGCCGTGCCGATGCCGCCGGCGCCGGGCACCTCGACGGCCTGGACCGCCGGGTCGTTCAGGTCCACGCTGGTCCGCACCGCCGTGAAGGCCCGCGCGGTGAGCGACATCGGGTCCCGGTAGGCGTCGACCACCGACTGCTTCGGGCGGACCTTCATGCCGTTCGGCCCGACCTTGGCCGCCTCCGGCGCGGGCAGGTCGACCAGCCGTCCGACCCGGGCCGCGGCGCCGGCCGGCAGCCCGATCCACAGGTCCAGGCCGAGCGGGCGGGCCAGCTCCTCGGCGAAGTACTGGCCGATCGACCGGCCCGAGGCCCGCCGGACGACCTCACCGACCAGCCAGCCGAAGGTGAGCGGGTGGTAGCCGTGCGCGGTGCCGGGCTCCCACGCGGGGGCCTGGGCCGCGACGGCGGCCGCCGCGGGCTCCCAGGCGATCACGTCCTCGATCCGCAGCGGTACGTCGAGCACCGGCAGTCCGGCCTGGTGCGAGAGCAGCCAGCGGACCGGGATCCGGTCCTTGCCGTGCACCCGGAACTCCGGCCAGTAGTCGCCCACCGGCGCGTCCAGGTCGACCTTGCCCTGCTGGGCCAGGTGGAGCAGGGCGGCGGCGCTCAGGCCCTTGGTGACCGAGCGCAGCACCTGCGCGGTGTCGGCCGTCCAGGGGACGGCGGGCGCGGGCCGGGCGCCGACCTCCGGGCGGGCGTCGCCGCCCCACAGGTCGACCACCTTGCGGCCGTCGGCGTAGAGGGTGAAGGCGGCGCCGAGCTCGCCGTACTCGCGGAAGTTGCGTTCGAACGCCTCGCGGACCGGCTCGAACCCGCTCGCCGTCTCGCCCCAGATCTCCACCGTCACCGCTCGCCGCCCTCTCCGAACGCCCTGTCACCTGGAACGATAATCCGCCGCCCGGCTCGGGGCCGACTCGGTAGCGTGGTCGACCATGACGAACCCTGCCGAAGAACTGCTGGACGTGGTCGACGCCGAGGACCGGGTGATCGGCACCACCACCCGCCCGGTGGCCTACCGGGACGGCCTCACCCACCGCTGCGTGTTCATCCTGGTCCGCGACCCGAAGGGCCGGATCTTCACCCACCGCCGTTCGGCGCAGAAGCTGTTCGCGCCGAGCGCGTACGACTGCTTCGTCGGCGGGGTGGTCGCCTCCGGCGAGACGTACCCGCAGGCCGCCGTCCGGGAGGCCGAGGAGGAGCTCGGCGTGTCCGGGATCGAGCCGCGGCCGCTGTTCAAGTTCCTGTACTCCGACGGCGACCGGATGAGCTGGTTCTGCGACATGTACGAGGCGGTCTGGGACGGGCCGGTCTCCCCGCAGGTCGAGGAGGTGGACTGGCACGACTGGCTGACCGAGGAGGAGCTCGCCCAGCGGCTCACCGAGTGGGAGTTCGTGCCGGACGGCCTGGAGGCGTGGCGGCGCTACCGGGAGTTCCGGGCCTCCTGAGCCTCGGCGCCGTGGTCCCAGTCGGGGTGCTCGCGGGTGGCCCACAGCGGGTCGACGCTGCCCGTGCGCATCCCGCGCCGGGCCTCCGGGTCGCGGACCGCGAGGTACACGTGCCCGCCGACCGCGACCGCGATCGCCAGGGCCAGCCAGTCGTGGACGAAGGTCGAACCGGTCCGCCAGGCCAGCGGAGCCAGGTTGGTGAACCACATCAGCAGCCCGGTGCCGATCATCACCAGCACCGCGCCCGCGATCCACGCCGCGTACAGCTTCTGCCCGGCGTTGAACTTCCCCGCCGGGCGGCGCGGCGAGCGGTGGCGCACCGCCCGCAGCCACTCCCGGTCGCCCGGTGTGAAGCGGTTGAGCCGGACCAGGTCGGCGCGCAGCGCCCGCGAGGCCAGGCCGAGCAGCAGCGGGACGGGCAGCAGCAGCCCGCACCACTCGTGCACCACCGCGACCGGGCGGCGGCGGCCGACCAGCTGCGAGACCGGCGGGTAGTACAGCGCCAGCGCGGTGGCCAGGCAGACCAGCATCAGGCCGGCGGTGGCCCGGTGCACCCAGCGCTCGGCGCGGGCGAAGCGGGCGATCCGGCCGTCAGCCGGTCGGGGCGTCGTCGCGTCCGTTGGACCGGCCGACCCAGGCGTCGACGTCATAGCCGTAGTTCTCCCAGTAGCCGGATTGCACGGTCGGGGTGAGGGTGATGCCCGCCAGCCACTTGGCGGACTTGTAGAAGTACATCGGCGCCACGTACAGCCGGACCGGGCCGCCGTGCTGGTGGCCGACCGGTCGGTCCTCCATCCTCAGCGCGACCAGGACGTCGTCCCGGCGGGCCTGCTCCAGCGTGAGGCTCTCGCTGTAGCTGCCGTCGAAGCAGGTGAACCGCACCGCGGTCGCCTCCGGCCGCACCCCGGCGGCGTCCAGCAGCGTCGAGAGCCGCACGCCCTCGAACGGCACGCTCGGCACCCGCCAGCCGGTCACGCACTGCACGTCGTGGACGATCCGGGTCTGCTCCATCGCCTGCAGCGCGGCGAAGCTGTGCGACGCGGGGCGCTCGACCAGCCCGTCCACGGTCAGCGTGTAGTCCTCGGGGCGGCGTTCCGGGACGGAGTCGACCACCGAGTAGTAGCGGAACCCGCCGCCGCCCGGCAGCAGGTCGGCCAGCCCGGTCGGGTCCCGGCTGGTCACCTGCTCCACGGCACGCTGCAGGAACGGCCCGGCGGCCACCCCGGCCGCACCGAGCCCCAGCATCCCCAGCACCACGCGCCGTCCGACCGGCGCCCCGGCTCTCTCGTCCACACCTCTGATTCCAGCAGCCGACAGGTCCCCTGACCAGCCCCGGCGTCCGCGCGTCAGGATTCCGTAACCCCGGCCCACCGCCCTCGCGGCCCGCCCCGGGGAACCAGGCCCTCTCTTTCGGATCGCGTCGGATCAGCGGGCGTCGGTGGAGTGCGTGCATCGGCGGCGCCGAGGATGGGGGCACCTCCCGGCCGGAGGCTGGGGGAGAGTCCATGCGGTGGGGGCACCTCCCGGCCGAAGGCTGGGGGCCATCGGCGACCGACGAGAAGCCGGCGAGGTGCGTGCTCCGGCGGCGACCGCCCGGCATGATCCGAAAGAGAGGGCCTAGGGTTGGGGCATGGCTTCCCGTACGCCGTCGGCGGCGCCCAAGTCCGAGGAACAGCGCAGCGGTGCCGAACGGGCACCCCGGCGCCGGTTGAGCGTGGACGAGCGGCGCGAACAGCTGATCGCCGTCGCGCTGGAGCTGTTCAGCGCCCACCCGCCGGACGAGGTGTCGATCGACGACATCGCGGCCGCCGCCGGAGCCTCCCGACCGCTGGTGTACCACTACTTCCCCGGCAAGCAGGCGCTCTACGAGGAGTCGCTGCGCCGGGCCGGCAAGGAGCTGGCCGGCCGCTTCGAGGAGCCCGCCGACGGCCCGCTCTCCGAGCGGCTGTACCGGGTGATGGGCCGTTACCTCGAGTACGTGGAGAGCCACGCGGCCGGCTTCACCGCGCTGCTGCGCGGCGGCTCGGTGGTGTCCAGCCCGGGCGCGGACGCGGTGATCGACCAGGTCCGGCGGGCGGCCGGCGAGCAGATCCTGCTGCACCTGGCGGTGCCGGACCCGAGCCCGGCGCTGCGCCGGACCGTCCGGGCATGGATCGCCAACGCGGAGATCTCCTCGCTGGACTGGCTGGGCGAACGCGCCGTCCCGCGCGAGGAGCTGCAGTTGCAGCTGGTGCAGGAGCTGGTGGTCTCGCTCGCCGTCACCGCCGCCCGCGAGCCGGCGCTGGCCGCGCACCTCGCCGAGTACTGGGCGACCGAGACCCCCGAGGGCCCGACCGGTCGGCTGTTGCACGACTTCACCGCGCTGCTCGCCACCCCCGGCCTGGGCGACACCCTGCTCCGGCTGGCCACCGGCTGAGCCGGGCTCCGACCACCGGCCGGTGACCGCCAGGTGCCGGTCCGTCAGCACGTTCTGATAGAAAGTGGCTGGACAGTCCACACCGAGAGCGAGGGGGGCTCGGCGCCATGACTCAGGACGGCTTCGCCGCTGCCGAACGGATCGCGGCCACGCTGGACGCGGTCGGGGCCGCACTGGTCGGCGAGCGGGCGACGCACTATTCCGCCGCCACCCTGGCCGGTTTCCGGCGCACGGCCCACCGCTCCGCCGACGCCCTGTTCGGGCTGCGGATCAGCCCCGGCGGCCCCGGTCTGCTGACTGTGCACGGCCTCGGGCAGGTCGTCGAGACGGGATCGCGGCGCGGCCGCCAGGCCGGCGCGGGCGCCGAGGCGGTCGCCGCGCTGCGCGGCAAGCTCGGCGCGGGCCCGGTGCTCGGCGCCGGCGACGGGGCGTCCGCCGCCGCGTTCCAGCTGCCGGTGGCACCCGAGCCGGCCGATGCCAAGCTCCGCCCCGCCTTCGCCCCGGCGCTCGCCGCGCTCGCCTCGCCGCGGGCCACCGCCGCCCCCGACGAGCTGTCGACCGGCTCCGGCGTCGAGGCCCGGCTGGTCGTGCCCTCGGTGTTTCACCCGCTCTCGGTGCGCGGCGCGGGCACCGCGCTGGCCGCCCATCTCACCGAGGTGGCCGAGGAGTTGTTCGCCGGGGCCCGCCCCGCCCGGCGCGATTGGGCGCTGGTCGCCGCCGCCCTCGCCGACGAGTTCGCCGCCGCGGACGTGCAGTACGCGGGCCTGTCCGCGCTCACCGTGGACGGGCAGCGCTCGCGCGCCTCCCTGGTGGTGTCGCTGGCCCGCCACCCGCTGCCGGTGCAGGAGCTGGCGGTCGCGCTGTCGACCGAGCGGCCGCACGCCGAGGTGTGGACCGTCCTGCTGCCCGCCGGTCCGGCGGCGCTGCTGGTGGAGGCGCGCACCGCGCCGGTGCCGGCCGCGCTCACGGCGGACGGCCAGCGCGGCTGGGTGGTCAGCTCGGTCGTGGAGGCGTTCCTCCCGCTGCCGGACGGCTCGACGGTGCTGACCGTGCAGCTGTCCACCCCGCAGGCCGAGCACTGGGAGCTGTACACGGAGGCCTTCGCCGAGCTGCTGCAGTCGGTCCAGCTCGGCTGGGACGGCGTGGTCACCGCTCCGCCCGCCGCCGCTCCCGCCGCGGTGCCGGCGGCCGCCCCCGCCACGACCGCCGCACCCACCCCGCCGCCGAGCGCGCCCGCCGTGCCCGCCACCCCGCCGCCGGCCGCGCCGACCCCGGTGCCCGTCGCCGCGGAGCCTGTCGTCCCGCAGGCCGTGCCGGCTCCCGTACCCGCCGCCGCGGAGCCCGTCGCCGCGCAGGTCGCGCCGCCCGCCCCGCCGGTGGACGCCGCCCCGCCCGCGACGCAGCTCGCGTCCACCGACGCCACCCTGCCCGCGCAGGCGGCGGCGCCGCTGGAGGAGCAGGACCCGGCCCGGCGCGGCACCCCGGTCGCCATCCCGCCCGCCGACTTCGACCCCTTCGCCCCGCAGCCGCCCGCGGCCGCCATCGCCGCTCCGGCCGCTCCCGCGGCCGCACCCGCCGACCCGTTCGGTGCCCTCCCCCCGCAGGCGCCCGCGCCCGCCGCCGAGCAGGACCCGGCCCGGCGCGGCACTCCCGTCGCGATCCCGCCGGCCGACTTCGACCCCTTCGCCCCGCAGGCACCCGCGGCCACCACCGCCGCTCCGGCCGCTCCCGCGGAGCAGGACCCGGCCCGGCGCGGCACCCCGGTCGCCATCCCGCCCGCCGACTTCGACCCCTTCGCCCCGCAGCCGCCCGCGGCAGCGGCACCGGCGGACGGGACGCCGAAGACCAAGGGCACCCCGGTCAACATCCCGCCGCCGGACTTCGACCCGTTCGCCCCGCAGGCGCCGTCGGCCCCCGCCGCGGCCCCGGCCGCCGGCAAGGGCACCCCGGTCAACATCCCGCCGCCGGACTTCGACCCGTTCGCCAACCTCTCGGCCGCGCCGTCCACCCCCGCGCCGGTCGCTGCACCGGCGCCGGTCGCCGCGGCCCCCGCGCCCGCCCCCGTCGCCGACCCGTTCGGCACCGTGGTCGGTCCGGCGGACCCGTTCGGCACCGTCACCAACCCGCAGCCGGCGGCACCCGCACCGGTCGCCCCGCCGATGCCGACCGCCCCGCCGACCGTGGGCACCCCGGCGGCCGGCCCCGGCAAGGGCACCCCGGTCAACATCCCGCCGGCCGACTTCGACCCCTTCGCCCCGCAGGCACCCGCGGCCACCACCGCCGCTCCGGCCGGGGACGAGGCGCCGAAGACCAAGGGCACCCCGGTCAACATCCCGCCGCCGGACTTCGACCCGTTCGCCAACCTCTCGGCCGCGCCCGCGGCCCCGGCCGCTCCGGCCCAGCCCGCCGCCCCGGAGCCCCCGGCCAACAACCCGTTCGGCTGACCCGGCCGCACAGCAAGCACCCCGAGACCCCCGCCGCCACGGGCCCAGCCCCGGCGCGGGGGTCTCGGCGTCCCTCCGTCCGTCCGGCCGCGCCCGACGCACTGTCAGGTCCACGCTCCGCCAGTTGGTCCAGACCTATTGCCAGTCGAGTACGCGGTCCCTACCCTCCAATGCACAGGACCTCCGCGGCAACCCGACGGCCCGAGGCACCCTCCGCTCCGCGCTGCCCCAACTGCCCGGAGTGCGCACGCCCTTGCACCTGGCACCTCCCCCACAGGTAGTGGAGCCGCACCGTGAGGGCGCGCTCCCGGACAGGAGCTCAACACATGCGCAGACGTCGGCACCGCCTCTCCCTCCTCGCCGTCGGGAGCCTGCTCGTCCCGCTCATCGCGGTCGTCCTGCCCGCCACCGCCGCACACGCGGCGGAACCGACCGCCACCTTCACCAAGGACCAGGACTGGGGCACCGGGTACGGCGGCAGCTACACCGTCAACAACGCCTCCTCGGCCGCGCTGAACAACTGGGTGCTGGAGTTCGACCTCCCGACCGGCAACAGCGTCGCCTCGCTCTGGAACGCGACCTACACCGCGGCGTCCTCGCACGTCACGGTGAAGCCGCCGAGCTGGCAGACCTCGATCCCGGCCGGCGGCTCGTACAACTTCGGCTTCAACATCGCCTACTCGGGCGCGTACACGCCGCTGAAGAACTGCAAGCTGAACGGCAAGCCGTGCGACGGCGCCGGCTCGGACACCCAGGCACCGACCGTGCCGGGCAACCTGCAGGCCTCGCTGGTGGGCGCCAACGGCGCCTCGCTGACCTGGACGGCCTCCACCGACAACGTCGCGGTGGCCGGCTACGACGTGTACGACGGCGCGACCAAGGTGGGCAGCTCGGCGACCAACTCGCTGTCGCTGACCGGGCTCGCGGTGGGCACCCACACCTTCACGGTGGTGGCGTACGACTCCTCGTCCAACCGTTCCGCGGCCTCCAACGGCGCCCAGCTGACCGTGCCGCAGCCGCCGGTCGACAACCAGCCGCCGACCGTCCCGGGGACGCCGTCGGTGACCGGCACCAGCTCCAGCTCGATCTCGCTGAGCTGGACGGCCTCCACCGACAACGTCGGCGTGGTGGCGTACGACGTGTACAACGGCTCGACCATCGCCAAGACGGTGACCACCAACGCCGCGACGGTGGACGGCCTGGCCGCCGACACCTCGTACACCTTCACCGTGAAGGCGCGGGACGCGGCCGGCAACACCTCGGGCGCCTCCGGCCCGGTGACCGGGAAGACCCAGAAGGGCGGCACCACGCCCGGGACGACCATCGGGTACTTCACCCAGTGGTCGATCTACGCGCGCGGCTACAGCGTGAAGAAGCTGGACACCTCGGGCAGCGCGGCGAAGCTGAACTACCTCAACTACGCCTTCGCCAACATCCACCCGACCACCAAGCAGTGCTTCATCACCAACAAGGCGGCGGGCAACGACTCCGACCCGAACGCCGGTGACGGCGCCGGTGACGCCTGGGCCGACTTCGGCAAGGGCTGGGACGCGGGCAACTCGGTGGCCGGCACCACGGACACCTGGGACCAGCCGCTGGCGGGCAACTTCAACCAGCTGAAGCAGCTCAAGGCCAAGTACCCCAACCTCAAGATCCAGATCTCGATCGGCGGCTGGTCGTACAGCAAGTGGTTCTCCGACGCGGCCGCCACCGACGCCTCCCGCAAGGCGCTGGTGAGCTCCTGCATCGACATGTACATCAAGGGCAACCTGCCGGTGATCGACGGCCGCGGTGGCGCGGGCTCGGCCGCGGGCATCTTCGACGGCATCGACCTCGACTGGGAGTGGCCGAACTCCGACGGGCACCTGGGCAACGTCTTCAAGCCCGCCGACAAGGCCAACTACACCCTGCTGGCCCAGGAGTTCCGCCGCCAGCTGGACGCGCTGGGCGCCACCACCGGCAAGCACTACACGCTGAGCGCCTTCCTGCCGGCCGACCCGGCGAAGGTCTCCGCGGGCATCGACATCCCGGGCCTGTTCGGGGCGTTCGACTTCGCCACCATCCAGGGCTACGACTACCACGGCGCCTGGGAGACCACCACCAACCAGCAGTCCGCGATCAAGCTGGCCGCCGGTGACCCGAGCACGCCCGACCGGCAGTTCAGCTCGGAGATCGCGATCAACGCCTACCTGCAGGGCGGTGCGCCCAAGTCCAAGCTGACCCTGGGCGTCCCGTTCTACGGCCGTGGCTGGACGGGCGTGCCGCGCGGCACCACCAACGGGCTGTTCCAGACCTCGACCGGCCCGGCCCCGGGCACCTACGAGAACGGGTACGAGGACTACCACAAGCTCAAGGACATGGCGGCGAGCGGTGGTTACACCATCTACCGCGACCCGGCCTCCGGCCACGCGTACATCTACAACGGCACGGTGCTGTACACCTACGACGACCCGACCGAGATCGCCCGCAAGGCCGCCTGGATCAAGTCCCAGGGGCTGGCCGGCGCGATGATCTGGTCGTTCGACGGTGACACCGCCAACGGCGAGTTGATGACCGCGCTGTCCAACGGCCTGAAGTAGCAGGGTGGTTCAGGCGCGGCGTGCCAGGTGGACGACATCCGGCACGCCGCGCTCGACCGTCACCTGCAGGGTGTGCACCTCGGCGAAGCCGGCGTCCCGCAGCGCCTGCTCGAAGGCGGCGGAGGGCTGGGCGCTCCACACCGCGAGCACCCCGCCGGGGTTGAGCCGCCGGTGGGCGGCGGCCAGCCCGGCCGGGCCGTACAGGCCGGCGTTGGCGTCGCTGACGGTCCAGTCCGGGCCGTTGTCGATGTCGAGGCAGAGCGCGTCGTAGCCGGGTCCGTCGGCGGCCAGGTGGGCGACCAGGTCGGCGTGGACCACCGTGACCCGCGGGTCGTCCAGCGCCCCGGCGGAGAACGCGGCCAGCGGCCCGGCGCGGTGCCAGTCGACGATCGCGCCCTCCCGCTCGACCACCGCGATCCGCTCCCAGCGCGGCTCGGCGGCGGCGTGGGCCAGCGAGAAGCCGACGCCCAGGCCGCCGATCAGCACCGACCGGCCGGCCCCCGGCAGCAGGTCGAGCGCGGCCCGGACCAGCAGCCGCTCGGAGCGGCCGTCGGCGGTGTCCATCAGGAAGCAGCCGTTGGCGATGATCTCGTAGTGCCCACCGCGCCGGCGCAGCACCACCTCGCCGTACGGCCCCTCGCGCCGGTCGACGGTGACGGGCGGCTCCAGGCCCTCCCGGGTCGGCAGCACGGACATCCTCGGCCCCCTCCGGTGCGGTCGATCACGAACGGTCCGACTCTACCCGCCGGGGAGCCGCCGCCGCGGTCATCTCTGCTGACGGCCTTTCAGCAGCCAGCCCAGCGCGGTGCCGGCCAGCAGGGTGGCCAGCAGGGCGATCCACAGCGGGCAGGTCACCGTGAACACCCAGAACTGGATCTGCACCCTGTCGAGGTTGGCGAACAGGAACCAGACCGCCAGCACCACGATCACGCCGATCGCGATGTACCGGGTCGGAACGCCCGCGATCTCGCCGCGCTGCCGGGAACCGCCTGAGGAACCACCGGATGTCTTGGTCACAGCGGCAGTCTGCGCCCGCCCGCCGCCGCGGACCGGCGCGCCGCCCGGGACTCGCCCGAGCGGCGCAAGGCCATTCACCCCTGCGGGGAGCCGGGTGACCCGGGGTCAGCGCTCGTCCCGCCAGGACCGCCACAGCGCGGCGTACGGGCCGCCCGCCGCGACCAGGGCCGGGTGCGGGCCGTACTCGCTGATCCGGCCCTCCTCCACCACCGCGATCACGTCGGCGTCGTGCGCGGTGTGCAGGCGGTGCGCGATCGCCACCACCGTGCGGCCCTCCAGCACCCGGGAGAGCGAACGCTCCAGGTGCCGGGCGGCCCGCGGGTCCAGCAGCGAGGTCGCCTCGTCCAGCACCAGGGTGTGCGGGTCCGCCAGCACCAGCCGGGCCAGCGCCAGCTGCTGCGCCTGCGAGGGCGTCAGCACCGCGCCGCCGGAGCCCACCTCGGTGTCCAGCCCCTCCGGCAGGGCCTCGGCCCAGTCCGCGGCGTCCACTGCGGCCAGTGCCTCGCGCAGCTCGGTGTCGTCCGCGTCCGCCCGGGCCAGGCGCAGGTTGTCGCGCAGGGTGCCGACGAAGACGTGGTGCTCCTGGTTGACCAGCGCGACCTCGGCGCGGATCCGCTCGGCGGGCATCCGGGCCAGCGGCACCCCGCCCAGGGTGACCCGGCCGCGGCCCGGCGCGTAGATGCCGGCCAGCAGCCGGCCCAGCGTCGACTTGCCCGCGCCGGAGGGCCCGACCAGCGCGATCCGGCTGCCCGGCGCCACGTCCAGGGTGATCCCGTGCAGCACGTCCGCGCCCTCCCGGTAGCCGAACCGCACCTCGCGCGCCTCGACCCGGCGGCCGTCCGGGCGCAGCGCCGCGTCGGTGTCCGGGTCCGCGACCTCGCGCACCCCGACCAGCCGGGCCAGCGACGCCTGGCCGGTCTGCAGCTCCTCGTACCAGCGCAGGATCATCCCGACCGGGTGCACCAGCGCCTGCGCGTACAGCACCCCGGCGGTCAGCCGGCCCGCGTCCAGCCAGCCCTGCATCGCGAACAGCCCGCCGATCACCAGGGTCGAGATCACCGCGATCGCGTAGGTGCCGTCCACCGTGGGGAACCAGACCGTGCGCAGCCACAGCGTGTACCGCTCCCAGTCCACCCACGCGTGGATCTTGCGGTCCGTCAGCCGGATCCGCTCCGGTCCGAGCCGCAGCGCCTCCACCGTGCGGCCGGCGTCGACCGTCTCGGCGAGTACCGTGTTCACCGCCGCGTACCCGGCCGACTCGGCGCGGTACGCCTGCGGGGCGCGGCGGAAGTACCAGCGCGAGCCGACCAGCAGCGTGGGCAGGCCCAGCATGGCGGCCGCCGCCAGCAGCGGCGAGGTCACCACCAGCGCGCCCAGCACCAGCACCACCGACACCACCGCGACCGCCAGCTCCGGCACCGCGTCGCGGACCGAGCGGGCCAGCCGGTCGACGTCGGTGGTGCCGCGGGAGACCAGGTCGCCGGTGCCGGCGCGCTCCAGCACGCCGGGTGGCAGCGCGACCGAGCGGGTCAGGAAGTCCTCCCGCAGGTCGGCCAGCACCGCCTCGCCCAGCACGCTGCCGCGCAGCGCCGACAGCCCGCCGAACACCGCCGCGACCGCCAGCGACCCCAGGTACCAGGCGACCGCGCCCAGGATCCGCTCCTCGGCCGTCCCCGCCGACAGCGACTCCACCAGTGCGCCGAGCACCGCCGGGCCGACCAGCCCTGCGACGGTGGCCCCCGTGTGCAGCCCCACCACCCCGGCCAGCCCCCACCGGTGCCGGCGCACCAGCACCCGCGCGTACGCCCGTACCGTCGCCCCCGACGCCACCGGCAGCATCGTCGCGGGCCCCTGCTCGGCCACCTGCGGTGCCTTCATCGCTCCTCCTCGGCCCCGGGCGGGGCGTCGTCTTCCCTGGTCACGACGGCGCGGTAGCGGGGCTCCCCCGCCAGCAGCGTGCGATGCGTCCCGGTCGCCACGACCCTGCCGTCCTGCAGCAGGTGGACCGCGTCCGCCTGGTCCAGCAGCAGCGGGCTGGTCGCCAGGACCACCGTGGTCCGCTCCTCGCGGAGCTTGCGCAGGCCCGCCGCGATCCGTGCCTCGGTGTGCGCGTCGACCGCGCTGGTCGGCTCGTCCAGCACCAGTACCGGCGGGTCCGCCACCAGCGACCGGGCCAGCGCCAGCCGCTGGCGCTGGCCGCCGGAGAGCGAGCGCCCGCGCTCGGTGATCCGGGCCCGCATCGGCTCGCCCCCGCACTCGGGCGAGCCGTCCACCAGCGCGTCCAGCACGTCCTCCGCCCGGGCCGCCGCCAGCGCGTCCGCCACGGCGACCCGGCCCGAACTCGGCACGTCCAGCAGATCCGCGAGCGTCCCGGAGAGCAGCACCGGCTCCTTGTCGTGCACCATCACCGCCGCCCGCACCTCGCCCGCGGCCACCGCGTCGAACGGCACCCCGCCCAGCCGGGCACTGGGCGTGCCGTCCCCCGCTTCCCCGCCGAGCCGGGCCGCCAGCTCGCCCGCGACGTCGGGGTCGCCGCACACCACCGCGGTCAGCCGCCCGGCCCGCGCGGTCAGCCCGCTCGCCGGGTCGTGCAGGTCGGAGCGGTCGGCGGCGGGCAGCACGGCGGTGGTCTCCCGCCGCCCCGCGGCGCCGGCCGACAGCACCCGGACCGCCCGCTCCGCGGAGACCCGGGCCACGCTCCAGGCGTGCGCGGCCTCGCCCAGGATCCGCAGCGGCGCCGCCAGGAAGGCCGTCGCGCCGTACACGGCGACCAGCTCGCCGACGCCGATCCGCCCGCGCGCCGCCAGCTCCGCCCCGTACCAGGTCACGCCGACCACGAACAGCCCGGGCAGCAGCAGCTCCTGGGCCCGGATCAGCGCGTTGATCCGGGCGGTCCGCACCGCGGCCGCCCGGACCCGCTGGGAGGCCTCCCGGTACCGGCGCAGGAAGAGCTCCTCCCCGCCGATGCCGCGCAGCACCCGCAGCCCGGCCACGGTGTCGGCGGCCAGCGCGGTGGCCTTGCCGCCGAGCGCGCGCTGCGCGGTGTACCGCCGTTCGTACGGGCCGAGCAGGGGCAGCACCGCCGCCGAGAGCACCGGGACGCCCAGCAGCACGATCAGCCCCAGCAGCGGCCGCCGGAGCAGGACCACGCCGCTGACGCCCAGCCAGACCAGCACGGCGGCGCGCACCCGGGCGGTCAGCTCGACGTACCAGCCGATCTTCTCGACGTCGCCGCTGGAGACGGCGACCACCTCGCCGGTGGCGATCCGCCGGGAGAGCCCGGCACCGAGGTGGGAGGCCTGCCGGGCGACCAGCTGGCGGACGGTGGAGGCCGCGCGGATCCAGTTCCACACCGCCCGGCGGTGCAGCAGCACGGTGGCGCCGGACTGGCCGGCGGAGAGCGCCAACGCCAGCAGCGCGGCGTGCCACAGCGCGCCACGGTCGTGGTCGACGACGGCCTGGATGCCGCGGCCGAGCGCCACCGGGAGGGCGGCGAGGCAGCTCATCTCCGCCACGCCCCAGAGCGTGGCGAGGTGCTGGCCGGCGCGCTGCTCGCGCCGCAGCCAGCGGAGGAATCCGGTCGGGGAGGACAGGTCGGGGCGGCCGGGGTCGGCGAGCGGAAGCGTTTCGAGCTGGTCCATGGTGCGAGGAGGTTCCCGACCGCGATGTGACGCACGCAACAGGTTTTCCGCCGGGGTGGCCATTTCAGGCCTCCGTCCCCAGCAGCACTCACTCGTCCCGGTGAACCGGCGCAACCCCGGGAATAGCGGAGCGTTCAGTCCGGTTCCGATGACGGAACCATCGGACGACCTGAAGGGCACCCCTTCTCGTGACCAGCATTCCCCACGTGACCCTCAACAACGGCGCGGAGATCCCGCAGCTCGGCTTCGGCGTCTGGCAGGTGCCGGACGCGGAGGCCGCCCCGGCCGTGCGCACCGCGATCGAGGCGGGTTACCGCTCCATCGACACCGCCGCGATCTACGAGAACGAGGCGGGCACCGGCAAGGCGATCGCCGAGGCCGGCGTCGCCCGCGACGAGCTGTTCATCACCACCAAGCTGTGGAACTCCGGCACCCGCGACTGGTCCGGCGTCCAGGGCCGCGACGCGGTGCGCAAGGCCTTCGACACCTCGCTCGACCTGCTGGGCCTGGAGTACCTCGACCTGTACCTGATCCACTGGCCGCGCCCGATGCACGGCAGCTTCCTCAACATCTGGCAGGCGTTCGAGGAGCTGCTGGCCGACGGCCGGGTCAAGTCGGTCGGCGTGTCCAACTTCGGCACCGTGCAGCTGGAGGCTCTGCTCAAGGAGAGCTCCGTCGTCCCGGTGCTCAACCAGGTCGAGCTGCACCCGCACTTCCCGCAGCACGAGCTGCGCGCCTTCCACGCCGAGCACGGCATCGCCACCGAGGCGTGGTCGCCGCTCGGCCAGGGCAAGGGCCTGCTCACCGAGCCGGCCCTGGTGAAGGTCGCGGCGAAGCACGGCCGCACGGTGGCCCAGGTGGTCCTGCGCTGGCACCTGCAGAGCGGTGTCGTCGCCATCCCGAAGTCGGTGACCCCGTCCCGCATCCGGGAGAACCTCGACGTCGCCGGCTTCGAGCTGGACGCGGAGGACATGGCCGCGATCGCCGCCGTCGAGACCGGCGAGCGCCTCGGCCCGGACCCGCAGGGCTTCGACTGGAACTGAGCCCCCGTCGACAGACCTGGGCCCGAACGCCTGAACGCCAGGCCCGCCACCTTTGTGGGGTGGCGGGGCCTGGCGTTCAGGGTGGCGAATCGTTACAGCCGGGCTGCCTTGCCGAGCAACGCCATCGCCGGCTCGTGCTCGTGCGGCTCCAGCGGAGCGAGCAGCGCCTCCTGGACCTCGCGCACACCGGCGGCGGAGCGGTGCAGCAGCTCCTGACCGGCCGGGGAGAGCGAGAGCAGGTTGCGCCGGCCGTCCGACGGGTCGCGTCGGCGCAGCACCAGGCCGCGCCGGACCAGCCGGCTGACCATCTCGGCCATCGTCGCCTTGTCGAGCGATGCCAGTTCGCCGACCGTCCGCTGGTCGGCTCCCGGCTCGGACTCGAGGGCGTCGAGCACCGCGTACTGCGGCGCGGTCAGCTCGGAGCCGACCTTCTCGGACCAGAGCTTGGTGTGCACCTGCTGGGCCACCCGGATCAGGTAGCCGATCGCACGCTGGGCGTCCAGCGTCGGGCGCGCGTCGTTCATGACGGCGACCGCGGCCGGTTCCAGCCTGGCTATCTTCGACATCACCCGGACGATTTCCAGCTGCTCGTCGGGGCTGAGCGGTTCGAAGAGGGTCCGCTGCACGCGGACCACGCCGCCGGTGGCCTCGCGGACGGCCTGTGCGCCGTTCTGCGAGAGCGCCAGCAGCTTGCGCCGGCCGTCGGCCGGGTCGCGGCGACGCAGCACCAGGCCGCGACGCACCAGGCGGGCGACCATTTCGGCCATCGTCGCCTTGTCGAGCGAAGCCCGCTCGCCGACCGTGCGTTGGTCGGCTCCGGGCTCCAGGGCCAGTACCAGCAGCACGGCGAACTGCGGAGCCGTGAGCTCGGTACCGACGTATTCGGACCACAAGCGGGTGTGCACCTGCTGGGCCACGCGGATGAGGTGACCGGGCGACTGCTGCAGTCGGCCGGGCACGCGGGTTGTCGGGATCTCCCCCAGCACCATGAAATCCGTCCCGGTGTCACGCCCGGTGTGTGTGGGACACCCGAGCGGGGCAGTAACGGCGAGTGAGCATCCCGCTGTGAGGGAGGACGCGTCAGCCGTGCAGCCGGTGGCTGCTGGCGCACACTATACAAACGGTCGGCCTGTGCTGGCAGGCAGGGGCCAATAGTAGACGCATGTTCGGCGAAGTTGGCATATTTCCGCCGCATGTCGGGGCCATGCCGGGGGGAGATTCACCCGCCCGGCCCCGCCCTCTCCTCACCCTCCGTCACCTGCGGCGCTGTCCTCTGGCCCGGAAGACTACCCGCCGGTAGGGTTGCCGCCGCAACGCGCTGTGCACCCCTCGTCGGGCCGAACCGCGGACAGCTCGCCGGCTCGCCCCGTCACCCCCGGAAGAGAGACGAGTACGAGCATGACCGAGCAGACCAGCATCTCCCGAGTCGCCGTCGTCACCGGCGCGGCCCGCGGCATCGGCGCCGCCACCGCGCTGCGGCTGGCCGCCGACGGGTTCGCGGTGGCCGTGGTCGACCTGACCGAGGAGGCCGGCCGGGAGACCGTGGCCGCGATCACCGCCGCAGGCGGCCGGGCCCTCGCGGTCGCCGCCGACGTCTCCGACGCCGAGCAGGTGCAGACCGCCGTCGACCGGATCGCGGACGAGCTGGGCGCGCCCGTCGTCCTGGTCAACAACGCGGGCGTGCTCCGCGACAACCTGCTGTTCAAGATGTCCGAGTCGGACTGGGACACCGTGATGAACGTGCACCTGCGGGGCGCGTTCCTGATGACCCGCGCGGTGCAGAAGTACATGGTGGACGCCGGCTACGGCCGGATCGTGAGCCTGTCCTCCTCCTCCGCGCAGGGCAACCGCGGCCAGCTCAACTACTCCACCGCCAAGGCCGGCCTGCAGGGCTTCACCAAGACCCTGGCCATCGAGCTCGGCAAGTTCGGCGTCACCGCCAACGCGGTCGCCCCCGGCTTCATCGCCACCGACATGACCGCGGCCACCGCGGCCCGGGTCGGCATGGAGTTCGAGGCGTTCAAGCAGGCCGCCGCGACCGCCATCCCGGTCCAGCGGGTCGGCACGCCGGAGGACATCGCGCACACCATCTCCTTCCTGGTGAGCGAGGGCGCCGGCTTCGTCTCCGGCCAGGTCGTCTACGTCGCGGGCGGCCCGCTCGACTGACCGGCGGTTCCGTCCGGCGCGGCGCGGGCCGCCGACCGGCGGTTCGCATCGCGCCGACCGGCGGTTCGCATCGCGCGGATCGGCCCCCGAAGGTCCACACTCGGAGTTGCAGAGGCCTGCCGCCCCCACCGGGCGGCCGGCACCGGACCGGCAGGGCCCGCGTCCCGGCCGGCGCTCCCCACCACGGAGGCATTGATGACCGAACCGACGGACAGCGACTCCCGACCGACGCCGGACCACCTGCTGCACACTGGCGCCGAGCACCCGGTCGACCCGGAGGACCTGGTGATGGCCTCCGGGCGCACCCCCACCCCCGAGCTCATCGAGAAGGCCCGCAAGGACCTCGAGGAGTACGGCGCCGTGGCCGTCGAGCGTCTGCTCCCCTGACGGCCCGCAGGAGCCGGCCCCGCAGGGGCGGTCAATTCAGTGACGGATCTCACTCCGACGAATTGGCCGCCCCTTTCGCGTGCGCACCACCCTTCGGGCAATTGGAGAAACATTCAGGAAACCGCGCCCCGGACCGCGCCCGGAGCGCCGTTCTGACGACCGCTCCGCTCAGCGGACGGCAATGACCTGGCCGGATGTGAAGAACCGGGCACTCGTGTCACCGCCCGGTGACAGATCCACGGAATCCGCCGGGAGGGTCCGCGGCAGCCGGTAATGTCGAGCGCGTGCCAGCCCAGAACCAATCCGTCGAACGACCGATAACCGAAGCAGACTGCGCAGATACCGGCGCGGAATCGCTCGAATACGGTCGTCCGCCGATCAGCAGACGACACGCCCTGCTCTTCGGCTTCACCGGGCTGGCCTACCTGCTGGTGGTCGTCGCCATCCTCTGCGACAGCCCTCTGGTCGACCTCGACTGGACGCTCCAGCAGCTGCGGCCCTACTACCGCTGGCCCGACCTGCTCCCCTACCTGGACATCTGGGTGGTGGCCGGCCAGCGCGGCCCCACCGCGATCGCCGCCAGCCTCTGGCTCGGCTGGCGCTGCTACCGGCAGCGCTCCGCCCGTCCGCTGCTGGTGATGGGGATGGCGCTGCTGCTGCTGAACTTCACGGTCGGCGGCGTCAAGATCGTCACCGGTCGGCTGGGCCCGCACTACGCGCACTACGTCGGCTCCCCCGAGCTGTTCTCCGGCGGCACCATCTTCCCGTCCGGGCACACCGCCAACGCGGTGGTCACCTGGGGCGTCCTCGCCTACCTCGCCACCCGCTGGCGCCGCACCGGCGCCGTCCTCGCCGGGCTCACCGCCACCTCCATCGGGCTGACCACCGTCTACCTCGGCACCCACTGGATCTCCGACGTCTTCGCCGGATGGGCCGCCGGGCTGCTCGTGCTGCTCTCCCTGCCGCTCACCGAGCCCGCGCTGGCAGCCGCCGACGCCAGGCTCACCGCGATCTGGCGCCGCGGCGGCACCGCGCCGCAGCCCGCGCCGCCGCGACTGCGCCCGGTGCCGGTCCGGCTGCCGGCCGCCCGCCCGGTGGTCCCGGTGGCGGCGGCGGTCCCGGTGGCCGTGGCCCAGGTGGTGGCCGTGGTCCCGGTGGTGGCCGTGGCCCCGCCCGCCCCCGCGCACGCGGCCGTCCCGGCCCGGACGGTCAGGCCGATCCGGCCCGACCGCTACTCGCTGGCCTCCGCCGTCCCGGCCGCCGCCGGCGCCAGCACCCACACCGTCCGCCAGCCGCGCCCTGCCGCCGGTGCCCACGCCCGTACCTCCGGCAGCCCGCGCTGAGGCTCGTCGGGCAGGCCTCTGCGCGCACCGTTCCCGGCGCCCGCGTCCTACGCTGAGAGGGAAGGCAGGGACGCGGGAGGCGAGGACCCGGATGCGACCGGCGCGGACCCCTCGGACCTGGCAGAGCGGCACCGAACCCGCCACCGCCAGGAGCGACCTCAAGCTGCGCTTCCTGCTGTCCGTCCTCTTCACTCCGCTCTTCGCGCTCGCCACCGCGGGCTTCGCCCTGTGGGCCGCCAACCCGCCGTCCTCCGGCGCGCCCGGGCAGCGGACGCTGATCGCCTTCGCGATCGCCTGCGCGGCGCTCACCCTGTTCGCCGCCGTCGACCTGTGGCTGGTGGTCCGCCGCCGCCGCACGGAGCTGTGAGATGACCGTGCCCGTCCGCACCGGGACGGCCCGACTGCCCGGCGGGATCGTGCTGCCGTACGCGGACCGGGGCGCCGGCGACCCGCTGGTGCTGCTGCACGCGGTGGGCGATTCGTGGCGGGCGTTCGAGCCGCTGATGGCGCACCTGCCCGGGTCGCTGCGGGTGCTCGCGCCCAGCCAGCGCGGGCACGGCGGGGC
The DNA here is from genome assembly GCF_043200835.1 of Kitasatospora sp. NPDC048365. NCBI lineage: Bacteria > Bacillati > Actinomycetota > Actinomycetes > Kitasatosporales > Streptomycetaceae > Kitasatospora > Kitasatospora sp. NPDC048365. The sequence continues at coordinate 55,674 of NZ_JBICYJ010000029.1, read as the reverse complement.
GAGCCTGCCGCCGCACGGGTACCGGCCGGCGGATTTCGCGGCCGACCTGGCGGCGTTCCTGGACGTACTGGGCGTCGAACGGGCGGTCCTGGTGGCGGCGTCCAGTGCCGGGTTCACCGCGCGCCGGTTCGCGGCGGCCCGGCCGGAGCGGGTGCGGGCGCTGGCCTTCCTCGGCTCGCCGGCGGAGTTGGGCGACAAGCCGGGGATCGCCGGGATCCGCGCCTGGGTCGACGGGCTCGCCGACCCGCTCGACCCGGCGGAGCTGCGGGCGATGATCGACTCGCTGGTGTGCCGGCCGCTGCCGCCCGCGTTCGCGGAGCTGATGGTGGCGGAGGGCCTGCGGGCACCGGCCCGGGTGTGGCGGGAGACCTTCCACGGCCTGCTCGCGGAGCCCGGCCCCGCGCCGGTCCGGGTGAGCGCGCCGGTGCTGGTCGCCCGGGGCGAGCGGGACACCCTCCTCCCGCTCTCCGACCAGGAGCGCCTCGCCGCCGCCTTCCCGCACGCGACGCTGCGCAGCTACCCCGCCGCCGGTCACGTCGTCCACTGGGACGCCCCGGACCGGGTCGCCGCCGACCTGCTGGCACTCCTCCCTTAGTTCTCCCGGCTGGTCCTCCCGGCTAGTTCTCCCGGCGCGGGAGGCCGAGCGGGTTGCCGTCGCGGAGCTCCTCGGGGAGCAGCGCCTGCGGTGCGTTCTGGTAGGTGATCGGTCGCAGCCAGCGTTCGATCGCGGTGGCGCCGACCGAGGTGGAGGTGGAGGTGGTGGCCGGGTACGGGCCGCCGTGGTGCATGGCGGGGGCGACGGCGACGCCGGTCGGCCAGCCGTTGACGACCAGGCGGCCGGCGAGTGGTTCGAGGCGGCGGAGCAGGGCGGCGGCCTCGGGGCCGTCCTCGTCTGCGGCGAGCTGGACGGTGGCGGTGAGGTTGCCCGCGAGCCGGCCGAGGACGGTCTCCAGTTCCTCCGCCGTGCGGTAGCGGACCAGGACGGTCACCGGTCCGAAGCACTCCTCCAGCAGGTCCTCCGCGAGCTGCGCCGCGCCGACCGCGAGCACGCCGGCGCGGACGGCGAGCGGCGCGCCGTCGACCGGTTCGGCGTCCGCGGCGAGCAGTTCCTCGACGCCGGGCAGGTCGGCCCGCTGCCGTACGCCGTCCAGGAAGGCGCGGCGCATCCGCGGGTCGAGCAGCGGTCCGGGTGCCGCCTGCGCGGCTGCCGCGACGACGGCCTTCTCCACCGCGCCGCTGTCGGTGGCGGGCACCAGCACCAGACCGGGCTTGACGCAGAACTGGCCCGTCCCGAGGGTGAAGGAGCCGGCGAGTCCGGCGCCGATCTCCTCGGCGCGGGTGGCTGCGGCCCGCTCGGTCACCACCACCGGGTTGAGGCTGCCGAGCTCGCCGTGGAACGGGACGGGCCTGGGCCGCGCGGCGGCGATGTCGGCGAGCGCCCGGCCGCCGCGCACCGATCCGGTGAAGCCGACCGCCGCGGTGAGCGGGTGGCGCACCAGTTCCACGCCGGCGTCCAGTCCGTGCACCAGGGCGACCACGTCGGCGGGCAGTCCGACCTGCTCGGCCGCCTCGCGGAGCAGGCGCGCGCAGAGTTCGCCGGTCGCGGGGTGGTCCGGGTGGCCCTTCACCACCACCGGGCAGCCGGCCGCCAGTGCGCTCGCGGTGTCGCCGCCGGGGACGCTGAAGGCGAGCGGGAAGTTGCTGGCGGAGAAGACGGCGACCACGCCCAGCGGTAGCTTCATCCGCCGCAGGTCCGGCCGGCCGAGCGCGGGGTCGGCGCGGTCGAGCGCGAGGTCGAGGAAGGCGCCGTGCTCGACGACCGCGGCGAACTCCCGCAGCTGGTAGGTGGTCCGGGCGAGTTCCCCGCGCAGCCGGACCGGCCCGAGCGCGGTCTCGGCGTCCGCGGTCGCCACGACCTCCTCGGCCGCCGCTTCCAGGCGGTCGGCGGCCGCCCGGAGCAGGGCCGCGCGCCGGGTGCGGTCGGCGAGCGCGTCGAGGGTGGCGGCCGCGGCGCGGACGGCGCGGTCCACCTCGGCCGGTCCGGCTTCGACGGCGATCTCGGCGCGGGGCTCGCCGGTGCGCGGGTCGTGGCTGACCACGGCGGTGCTCGGGACTGCGTCGGTGCTCACTGCGCGGACCTCCTCAGCGGGGTCGCGGGTCCGGTAGCGTCCGCAGCGGGGACCGGTTCCGGCCCACCGGGGGGCACCGCCCCACAACCGCCCATCTGTTCAGTATGCTGAACGGCATACATCTCGTTGAACTCGCGGGACGATACGCCGCGCGACAGGAAGGGGTCAAGGGCATGTCCTCGCCGACGACCAACGCCGCCCTCGGCGGCGGCGCCCAGGTGAAGTCCGCGGTGCGGACCATCGAGCTGCTGGAGTACTTCGCCGGCAACACCGGCATGCACAGCCTCGCCGAGGTGCAGGAGCAGACCGGCTACCCCAAGTCCAGCCTGTACATGCTGCTGCGCACCCTGACCGAGCTCGGCTGGGTGGAGACCGACGCCACCGGCACCCGGTACGGCATCGGCGTGCGCGCCCTGCTGGTCGGCAGCTCGTACATCGACGGCGACGCCGTGGTGGCCGCCGCCCGCCCGACCCTGGACCTGCTCTCCGAGGACACCGGCGAGACCATCCACCTGGCCCGACTGGACGGCGCCAACGTGGTCTACCTGGCCACCCGGCAGTCCCAGCACAGCCTGCGCCCGTTCACCCGGATCGGCCGCCGGCTGCCCGCGTACGCCACCTCGCACGGCAAGGCGCTGCTCGCCACCCACACCGACGAGCAGATCCGCCGGCTGCTCCCGGAGCAGTTGGAGCCGCTGACCGAGCACACCCACACCGACCGGGAGAAGCTGATCGAGGAGCTGGCGGAGGTCCGCGCCCGCGGCTACGCGGTGGACCGCGAGGAGAACACGCTCGGCGTGCGCTGCTTCGGCGTCGCGATCCCGTACCGCTCGCCGGCCCGCGACGCGGTGTCGGTCTCCGTCCCGGTGGCCCGGCTCTCGCCGGGGCGCGAGGAGACCATCCGGCACGCCCTGTTCGACGCCCGCGACCGGCTCACCCTGGCGACCCGACACTTCTGAGAACTCCACCACCACTGCCCCGGCGCCTCCCTGACGAGGCGTCGGGGTTTTTGGTGCTGCCGCTCGCGGCCGCGTCGGGCGTCTTGACATGTGCGCCCGACGCTCCCTAGGGTCCGGACACGGATGCGACCGAGGTTCATACTCCTGAACCCGCCCGGAGGAGCGTATCGCCCCCACGCACCCACCCCCCACCCCAGCGCTCGACGAGGAGCTCCCGCCATGCGCCTGCCCCGCGCAGCACTGTGCACCGCCGCCCTGTGCACCACCCTGCTCGCCGTCCCCACCGGCGCGCAGGCCGCCGATCTCGGCCACACCACCCTGGCCGCGGGCGACGGCTGGGCCGCCGCGACGACCGGCACCACCGGCGGGTCCAAGGCCGACGCCGCCCACACCGTCACCGTCTCCACCCGGGCGCAGCTGGTCGCCGCCCTCGGCGGCAAGAATTCGAGCAACGGCTCCAACGCCACCCCGAAGATCGTCTACCTGTCCGGCACGATCGACCTCAACACCGACGACGCCGGCAACCACCTCGCCTGCTCCGCCTACACCACCGGCGGCTACAGCCTCTCCGCCTACCTCGCCGCGTACGACCCGAAGGTGTGGGGCACCTCCAAGGTGCCGTCCGGCACCCAGGAGAGCGCCCGGGCCGCCTCGCAGAAGCTGCAGGCCGACAAGGTGCAGATCAACGTCGGCGCCAACACCACCATCGTCGGCGTCAACAACGCCAAGCTGCGCGGCGGCGGGCTGGTGGTCAAGAACGTGGACAACGTGATCGTCCGCAACATCGCCTTCGAGAACGCCGCCGACTGCTTCCCGCAGTGGGACCCGACCGACGGCTCCAGCGGCAACTGGAACTCCATGTACGACGCGATGACCGTCTACAACGCCACCCACGTCTGGGTGGACCACAACACCTTCTCCGACGGCGCCGTCCCGGACTCCTCGCTGCCCAGCTACTTCGGGCGGCTCTACCAGGTCCACGACGGCCTGCTCGACGTGGTCAAGGGCGCGGACCTGGTCACCGCCTCGTGGAACGTCTTCAAGGACCACGACAAGACGAACCTGATCGGCAACAGCGACAGCTCCACGGTGGACTCCGGCCACCTCAGGGTGACCTTCCACCACAACCTGTGGCAGAACACCGTCGAGCGCGCGCCGCGGGTGCGCTTCGGCCAGGTCGACGTCTACAACAACTACTTCGTCCCGACCGCCGGGAACTACGAGTACAGCATCGGCGTCGGCAAGTCCTCGCAGATCGTCGCGCAGAACAACTACTTCGCCCTGCCCTCCGGCGTCGCCGCGGGCAAGGTGCTCTACAACTGGGGCGGCACCGCGCTCACCGCGAGCGGCAACGCGGTGAACGGCACCACCACCGACCTGATCGCCGCCTGGAACGCCGCCAACTCCAGCAAGAAGCTCGGCACCTCGGCCAGCTGGACACCCACCCTGCGCACCGCCGTCGACGCGGCCTCCGCCGTTCCCGCCAAGGTCACCGCCTCGGCCGGCTCCGGCCACCTGTAGGCCGCCCGCCCCCGCACGGGCCCCGACGCGACCCGCCGCGCCGGGGACCGGCCCACCCCTGCCCGGCCCACCCCTGCCAGGAGAGCCGCCATGCCCCCTGCCATCCCCTCCCGCCGCGCCGTCCTGCTCGCCTCGGCCGGTGCGCTGCTCGGCGCCGCCGTCCCCGGCAGCGCGCACGCCGCCCGCGCCCCGTTCGGAAAGTACGGCACGCCCGCCGCCCGCCTCACCTCCCGCACGCTGTACGTCGACGCCGCCGGCCGCGGCGACCACACCACCGTCCAGGCCGCCGTCTCCGCCACCCCGACCGGCGCCACCGCCACCACCGGCTGGACCCTCGTCCTCGCGGCCGGCACCTACCGCGAGACCGTCACCGTGCCGGCCTCCCGCCCGTACCTCACCGTGGTCGGTGCCACCGGCAACGCCCGGGACGTGGTGATCGTGTACGGCAACGCGGCCGGCACCCCGCGGCCGGACGGCACCGTCCTCGGTACCACCGGCAGCGCCACCGCCACCCTCGCCGGGGCCGGTTTCACCGCCCGCGACCTGACCTTCGCCAACGACTGGCTGCGGGCCGACCACCCCGGCTGGACCGGCACCCAGGCGGTCGCCGTCAAGGCGACGGGCGACCGCAGCTCCTTCCTGCGCTGCCGCTTCCTCGGCCACCAGGACACCCTGTACGCCGACTCCCCCTCACTCGCCGTCTTCGCCCGCCAGTACTACGGCAAGTGCTACGTCGAGGGCGACGTCGACTTCGTCTTCGGGCGCGCCACCGCCGTCTTCGACCGGTGCGAACTGCGCACCCTCGCCCGCACCGACCTCGCCTCCACCCCGCAGGGCTTCGTCTTCGCGCCCAGCACCGCCCGCGCGAACCCGCGCGGTTTCCTCGCCCGGCAGTGCACCTTCACCAGCACGGCGCCCGCCGGCGCCTACTGCCTCGCCCGGCCGTGGGTGCCGGGCAGCGACCCCACCGCCTGGCCGATGCTGACGGTCCGCCAGTCGGTGATCGGCGCCGGCATCGACGCGGCCGCCCCGTACGCCAACATGTCCGCGACCTACCCGTGGCAGAGCCAGCGCTTCGCCGAGTACGCCAACACCGGGCCCGGCGCGGTGGTGACCGTCCCCGCCGCGCGGCCGCAGCTGACCGAGGAGCAGGCCGCCGCGCACACCCGGGAGGCCTACCTGCTGGGCGGCGACAACTGGCAGCCCTGGCTCTGAGGAGGCCCGATGACCCCGCTCTCCCGCCGCACCGCCCTGGCCGGCGCGGCCGCCCTGCCGCTGCTCGCCCTCGGCGCCGGCCCCGCGGCCGCCGGCCCGCGCCGCACCACGCTGTACGTCGCGGGCGACTCCACCGCCTCCGCGTACACCGCCGCCGAGGCCCCGCGGGCCGGCTGGGGCCAGGCGCTGCCCGCCTTCGCCACCGGTCACCTGGCCGTCGCCGACCGGGCGCTGTCCGGCGCCAGCTCCAAGAGCTTCGCCGACCTCGGGCTGCTGGACGGCATCCTCGCCGACATCCGGGCCGGAGACCTGCTGCTGGTCTCCTTCGGCCACAACGACGAGAAGACCACCGACCCCGCCCGCGGCACCGACCCGTACACGACGTACCAGGCGTACCTGCGGCGCTACCTGGACGGCGCGCGGGAGCGCGGCGCGCTGCCGGTGCTGGTCACCTCCGTCGAGCGCCGCCGGTTCGACGCCGCCGGGCACGCGTACGCCTCGCACGGCCTGTACCCGCAGGCGATGCGCGACCTCGCGGCGGCGGAGCAGGTGCCGCTGATCGACCTCCAGGCGCTCAGCCTCGCCGCCTGGCAGCGGCTCGGGCCCGAGGGCACCAAGGCGTACTTCCTGTGGCTCGCCGCCGGCGGCAACTACCCCGCGGGGGTCGCCGACAACACCCACTTCCAGGCGCACGGCGCCATCGAGCTCGCCCGCACGGTGGCCCGGGAGCTGCTCCGCCAGTGCCTGCTACGGCCCTCGTGCCTGCGCCGCCTCGACGACCCCGTCCCGGACGGCGCGATCACCTGGCTCCCGTGACGCCCCGCGGGGCGCGGGGTTCCGCCGGTACGGCCCCCGCGCCCCGGCCGGGCGGCCAGGAACGGCCTAGAAGCCGCCGTCCACGGCCACCGTCGCCCCGGTGACGTACCGCGCGCCGGGGCCGACCAGGTGGGCGACCACCGCCGCGATCTCCGCCGGGGCGGCGTAGCGGCCGAGCGCGGTGAGCGAGCGCTGGAAGTCCGCGCCGTCCCCGTCCGCCGGGTTCATCTCGGTGTCGGTCGGCCCGGGGTTGACCAGGTTGACGGTGATCCCCCGGTCGCCGACCTCCCGGGCCAGTGCCCTGGTCAGCCCGGTCAGCGCGCTCTTGCTGGTCGCGTACAGCACGGCGCCGGCGAAGGGCACCCGCTCGTTCATGCAGCTGCCGATGGTGACGATCCGTCCGCCGTCCGCCAGGTGCGGAAGGGCCGCCCGGCAGGCCGTCAGGACGCCGCGGACGTTGACGTCCAGCACCTGGTCCATCAGTTCGTCGGTCACCTCCGCGAGCGGACCGACCGCGCCCACGCCCGCACAGTTCACCAGCACGTCCAGCCGCCCGAACCGCTCGGCCACCGCGCCGACCGCCGCCCGCACCTCGGCCGGGCTCGCGCTGTCGGCCCGCAGGGCGACCGCCCGGCGACCGAGCGCCTCGATCTCCTTGACCACGGCCTGCGCGCGCTCCGCGCTGTCGCGGTAGGTGAACGCGACGTCCGCCCCCTCCTCCGCCAGCCGGAGCGCGATCGCGGCGCCGATGCCCCGGCTGCCGCCGGTGACCAGCGCGACGTCCCCCGCGATCGTCCGCATCTGAGCCTGAACCTGAACCGTCATGTCCGTTCCCTCTCCCTCGGGGATGCTTCGCATGACGTCCATCCTGTTGTTCTACGCTCAACCAAGCTGGCGGCCATCGGACATCGCGTTCACCCTCGACCACCGGGGCGCGGACATGACATCGTGTCGGCCATGCGACCGCGTACTCTCACCCTCGCCGCCGCCCCGCTGCTCGCGCTCCTCACCCTGAGCGCCTGCTCCAGCGGCACCTCCGGCACCCCCGGCACGTCCGGTTCCTCCGCCGCCGCGGCCCCCGCCGCGTCCTCCGACGCCGGGGCCGCCACCGGCAGCGCCTCCGCCGACCCGATCGCCCCGTCCGCGCCCGCCAGCAAGGCCGCGCCGCCCGCCGACGCCGGCCTGCCCGCCAAGCCGGACGCCGCCGGGGCCGCCAGGCTGATCGCCGCCCTCGACACGATCGACAAGGACATCGTCGGCGGCAAGCCCGACAAGGCGATCGACAACGCCCGCAACCAGTGCCAGGCGGTCTACAACTTCCCCAAGGACCACGCCAAGCTGGTCGACCTCACCAACCAGCGCTTCACCAGCGCCGCCCACCCCAACGGGTTCGGCCCGGAGACCGCCGAGAAGATCCTCGCCGCCCTCCAGGCCACCCTCTGCCCGGCCCGCTGAACCGTCAGGGCGCGATCGGCAGCTGCCGCTTGTGCTCGGTGAGCCGGTACCGGCGGACGATCGCGGCGAACGCCTCCTCCGCCACCGGCTTGCCCTCCAGGAAGTCGTCGATGTCGTCGTAGGTGACACCGAGCGCGTCCTCGTCCGGCAGGCCCGGCTTGAGCGTCTCCAGGTCGGCGGTCGGCGTCTTCCAGATCAGCGCGGCCGGCGCTCCCAGCGCCTCCGACACCGCGCGCACCCGGCGCTTGGTCAGGCCGGTCAGCGGCACCACGTCGGCCGCGCCGTCGCCGAACTTCGTGAAGAACCCGGAGACCGCCTCGGCGGCGTGGTCGGTGCCCACCACCAGGCCGTCGTGGGCGCCGGCCACCGCGTACTGCGCGACCATCCGCTGCCGGGCCTTGATGTTGCCGCGCACGAAGTCCTGGTGGTGCGCGTCGCGGAACTCCGTCCCGCCGGCCACCACCGCGTCCATCGCCGCGTCGCTCGCCGCCTTCACGTCCACCGTCAGCACCCGGTCGGCGCGGATGAAGCCCAGCGCGAGCTGCGCGTCCGCCTCGTCGGCCTGCGTGCCGTACGGCAGGCGCATCGCGTAGAACGTCGCCTCGTGGCCCGCGGCCCGGACCCGCTCCACCGCCAGCTGGCACAGCCGGCCCGCGGTCGTCGAGTCCACGCCGCCACTGATCCCCAGCACCAGCGACCGCAGCCCGGTCGAGGTCAGCCGCTCCGCCAGGAACGCCACCCGACGCTCGATCTCCGCCTGCGCGTCGAACTCCGACCCCACCTGGAGTTCCCGCGCGATCTCCCGCTGCACAGCCGCCACGTCGCCCACGACCTGCTCCTCACTAGACCCACCGGCCCCCATCGCCGGACCGGCCCCCAACTCTAGAGGAGCCCCACCCGCCGGAGCCCCGCGGCGTCCAGCCGCCCCCACCCGCCCCCGCCTTCACCCGACATCCCCCCCACCTCCATCTTTCACACACACCCGCCGACATGAGAGGCTCGGCGCCATGACCTGGTCGACACGCGGGCTGGAGCTGCCGCCGCTGCTCGTGCACCTCATCGAGGACGGGCACTGGCACCATCCCGGCGACGACGAGCTGCGCCGGGCCGTCCCCTGGTTCGAGGAGCCGGTCGACTTCCTCGGCAGCGCCGAGAGCATGGAGTGGGAGTCGCACTCCCTGGACGCCTTCGCCGACGACCCCTCCCTGGCCTTCTTCCGCGAGGCCCGCGGCAGCACGGCCCACGTGCCGGTCGAGCTCCCCTGGCTCGACGTCGAACAGGCCGTCCTGATCGCCGTCTGCCGCGTCCCCGGCGCCGACGTGGCCCTCGCCCTCGACTACCGGACCAGCCCCACCGACCCCCGCGTCGTCGGCAGCGACTTCTGGACCGACCCCCGCCTCTGCGCCTGGCGCACCGCCGCCCCCACCTTCACCGCCTTCGCCGCCGCCCTCGGCCTGTCCCACGCCGGAGGCTGAGGCACCGGAGGCTGAGGCACCGGGCCCCGGCGGTCACACCAGCCGGGCCGCCACCCGGGCCGCGCACCGGTCCAGGGGGTCCGTGCCGGTGTCCACCTCGACGTCGTAGTGGACGCCCCGGTGGACGGCCGTCGCCTGGGCGGCGGCCATGCCCGTCGCGCGGTCGCCGCGGGCGGCCTCGCGGGCGGCGGCGACCGCCGGGGCGCAGTGGACGCCGACCCACAGGACGCCGAGGCCGGCGAGGGCCTCGCGCCAGCGGGCCTGGGAGGCGGGGCCGCCGAGGAAGACGTCGTCGACGAGGACGTGGGCGCCGGCCCGGGCCATCGCCGCGATGCCGTGGGCCCAGGCGGTGTCGAGCCGGCGGAAGGTGTCGCCGACGGCGACGGTGTCGGTGTCGGCGGCGATGCCCTCGCCGCCTTCGCGCAGGCGCGCGGGCAGGGCGTCGACGAGGGTGTCGACGCTGAAGGCGAGCCAGGGGTCGGGCAGCAGGTCCTGGAGGCCCCGCGCGAGGCTGGTCTTGCCGGAGCTGGAGCCTCCGTTGAGGACGATCACCTGGGTACGCACGGGGAGCAGCCTACGGCCGGAGCGCCGCCCGCAGCGCGGCGAGGTCGGCGTCGGAGGCCAATCCGACGTGGTAGAAGCGGAGTTCGTCGGCACCGGGGACGTCGGGCACCGGCGCGCCCCCGCCCATGCCGGCGACGACGGTGGAGTTGGCGGCGATCACCGTCCCGGGCCGCCGCGGGGCGGCCGAGGCCCGGGCCGCGAGCGCGGCGGGGACGACCAGCCCGTCCGCGTGGTCGAGCACCCACCCCACGTCGACGCCGACGTTGGCGCCGTACCGCCAGGGGTCCGGGTCGGCGTGCAGCAGGATGCGGAAGTCCGGCCCGGCGGCGGCCCGGACCGCGCCGACCACCGTGCGCTGCAACTCCCGTGCCGCGCCCAGCCGGTGGGCGAGCACGGCCGAGGCCGGCCCGGGGCCGAGCAGCGCCGCCGGCCCGTCCGCCTCGGAGCCTCCCGCGGGCTCGGGCGCTCCCCGCCAGAGCGGTTCGAGCGCCTCCCGGACGGCCGCGCGCAGCTTCTCCCCGAGTCCGTACCCGCGTTCGCACGCGGGGCAGAAGCACAGCGACATCAGCAGCTGTCCGACGGGGCCCAGCCCGACGCCGCCGATCTTGTCGTGGGCGTGCAGGTGGGCGAGGCCGTACCAGCCGCAGCTCTCCAGTTCGACGCCGCGCGCGCCGGGCCGGACGGAGGCTTCGGCGGCGAGCGAGGCGCAGTACTCGACGACCTCCTCCTGGGCGATGCACAGCGCCCAGGGGTAGCGCTCCCCGTAGGCGTTCTCCACGGTGCAGCGCGGTACGGCCTGCCCGAGCAGGGAGTTGTGCGCGAGGACGACCCAGGCGTGGACCTCCAGCCCGGCGGCGGTCAGGGCGTCCGCGGCGTCGCCGAAGGGGTCGACGGAGGGGATCCAGCTCTGGCCGTGCGGCCGCAGGGCCCGGCCGCGCCAGCGTTCGGTGGCGGGCGGGTAGTAGACGGCGGAGTGCCGGGCGGTGACGATCCGGCGGGTGGGGTGGCGCGGGGTGAGGGCGCGGGTGGAGTGGTAGGCGGAGGCCAGGGTGACCTGCTGGAGGCCGAGTTCGGCGACGGCCGCGGGGGCGGCCGGGTCGCCGACGACGTCCCAGGGGTAGAGGAAGGCGGAGGCGCGCACGGCTGGCTCCCGTTCTGGAGGAGTGGGGGTCGGGGGACCGGCCCGGCGCACCGCACAGCGCGCCGGGCTCACGGGCGGACGGGCGGTCAGAGCAGCGCGCGCCCCTGCTTGACCAGCGCCGCCAGCTGCTCGATGTGCTCGTCGGCCGCCTCGGTGAGCGGCGCCCGGACCGGGCCGACGTCGAGCCCGTCCAGCCGGACGCCGGCCTTGACCAGCGAGACCGCGTACCCGCGGCCCTGGTTGCGCAGTTCGACGAGTGGCCGGAAGAAGCCGTCGAGCAGCCGGTTGACGGTGTCGTCGTCGCCGTTGCCGAGGGCCCGGTGGAAGGCGAGCGCGAGGTCCGGCGCGAAGCAGAAGACGGCGGAGGAGTAGAGGGTGACGCCGATGCCCCGGTAGGCGAGGCCGGTGAGTTCGGCGGTCGGCAGGCCGTTGAAGTACCGGAAGTCCAGGCCGGGGTGCGAGGTGCGGACGGCGCTGACGATGCGCTGCATCAGGTCGAGGTCGCCGATGCCGTCCTTGAGGCCGACCACGTTGGGCACGGCGGCGAGGGCGACGACGGTCTCGGGTTCCAGCACCGCGTTGTCCCGCGCGTACACGATGACGTCGAGCGCGGTGGCCTCGGCCAGGGCGCGGTAGTGGCGCAGCAGACCCTCCTGCGAGGGCTTGACGAGGTACGGGGGCAGCGCGAGGACGCCGTCGGCGCCGGCCCGCTCGGCGCGCCGCAGGAACTCGAGCGCAAGGGCCGTGCCGTGGCCGACTCCGGCCACAACCGGTACGGCCCCGGCCGTTTCCTCGACCGCCGCGGCGATGACAGATTCGTATTCGTCCAGGTCGAGGGCGTGGTACTCGCCGGTTCCGCAGGCGGCGAAGACGGCGGCGGCGCCGTCGTCGAGGCGGGCGCGGACGTGGGTGCGGAAGGTGGGGAGATCGAGGGTGCCGTCGGCGGTGAAGGCGGTGACGGGGAAGAACAGCAGGCCGTCGAGGCGGTCGATGAGGGGGGCGGGCGCGTCGGTCATGGGTGTGCTCTCCGGTGGAGGGACGGTATGACACCAGGGTTATACAACATTCTGACCCGAGTCCACATCTGTGAACAGATTTCTGAAACTCCCGTCCTGCAGACGGGTTGACGCACCCCCACAGCCTCCCTAGATTGTCCACGCATGTGAACGACGTCCATGAACGTAGAGGAATGGAGCTCCGACGTGGCTGTACGGCGAGCGCTCACCCCGTACGCGCTGATCACCCCGACCGTCCTGCTGCTGGCCTGCTTCCTGGTCTTCCCGGTGGGCAGCGTCGTCTACTACGCGCTCCAGCACCACGTGGTGAACGAGCCGTACGACGACGCCTTCGTCGGGCTCGACAACTTCCGCCGGATGTTCGGCGACGAGCAGTTCTGGCACAGCCTGGCGTTCTCCGCGAAGTGGGTGTGCGCCGAGGTCGCCCTGCAGCTCCTGCTGGGGCTGGTGCTCGCGCTGATCGTCAACGAGACCTTCCTCGGCCGGGCGATGGCCCGGGCGATGGTCTTCTCGCCGTGGGCGGTCTCCGGCGTGCTCACCACCAGCATCTGGATGCTGCTCTACAACCCGGCGACCGGCGTCTTCCACTACCTGGCCCAGCTGGGCATCGGCGACGCCGCGACCTCCGTGCTCGGCAATCCGGACACCGTGTTCTCCGCCGCCGTGGTCGCCGAACTCTGGCGCGGCGTACCGTTCTTCGCCATCCTCATCCTGGCCGATCTGCAGTCCGTCCCGAAGGAGCTGTACGAGGCGGCCTCGATGGACGGCGCCGGCCGGTGGCGCAGCTTCCGCCACGTCACCCTCCCCCACCTGCGGGACGCGATCGTGCTGGCCACCCTGCTGCGCTCGGTCTGGGAGTTCAACAACGTCGACCTGCTCTACACCCTCACCAACGGCGGCCCGGCCGGCGCGACCACCAGCCTCCCGCTGTACGTCGCCCAACTCGCCCGCAAGTCGTACGACTTCGGCTACGGCTCGGCGCTCACCACGGCGGCCTTCGTGATCCTGCTGTTCTGCTCGGTGCTCTACCTGCGGCTCAGCAAGTTCGGCACCGAGAAGTAGCAGAGAAGCAGACCCCGCCCACCCCCTGGAGAACTCCGCCGTGACCACCGCCGCCGTCCCGCTGTCCGCGAAGTCCACCCGGTCCGCCGCCGGCGGGCGCCCCGATCTCGGCCGGATCGGCCGGCTGTTCCTTCCGCTGGCGCTGTACCTGGTCTTCACCGTGGTGCCGTTCTACTGGATGCTGCTCTTCGCGCTCCGCCCGGCCGGCTCCACCTCGCTGCTGCCCTGGCCGCTGACGTTCGAGCACTTCGACACCGTCTGGAACGGGATGGGCTTCCGGGTCTACTTCCAGAACAGCATCTGGATCGCCCTGCTCACCCTGCTCTTCGTGACCTTCTTCGCGCTGATGGGCGGCTACGCGCTGGCCCGGTTCAGGTTCCGCGGCCAGAAGCTCTTCCTGCTGGCGCTGCTGTGCACCCAGTTCGTGCCCGGCGCGATGATGCTGATCCCGCTGTTCAACATCTTCCAGGTCTTCGACCTGATCAACTCCCGCTGGAGCCTGATCATCGCCGAGACCACCTTCCAACTCCCGCTCGCCATGATCCTGATGAGCGGGTTCGTGAAGAACGTCCCGGTGGAGCTGGAGGAGTCCGCGATGGTGGACGGCTGCGGCCGGATCCGCGCCTTCCTCGCCGTGGTGCTGCCGCTGCTGCGGCCCGGCATCGTCGCGGTCGGCTCCTTCGCCTTCATCGGCAGCTGGAACAACTTCCTCTTCGCGCTGATGTTCCTCAACGATCCGGAGCTGCAGACCGTCCCGGTCGGCCTGCAGACCACCATCGGCGAGAACACCGTCGACTTCGGCGCGCTGGCCGCCGGCGGCGTGGTCGCCGCGGTGCCCGTGGTCCTGGTCTTCGCCTTCGTCCAGAAGTACCTCGTCCAGGGCATGAGCGCCGGCGCCGTCAAGGGCTGACCTCCCCCACCCACCACCCGACACAGAACAGGACACAGCCATGTCCCGCTCCCTGCGCACCGCTGCCGCCGCCCTCGCCGCCCTCGGCCTGCTGACCGCCTGCGGCTCCTCCGGATCAGGCTCCTCCGCCGACGGCGGCAAGGTCACCGTCACCTTCTGGGACAACAACGCCGGCCCGGCCAGAACGCCGCTCTTCCAGCACCTGATCGACGAGTTCGAGAAGGCCAACCCGACCATCACCGTCAAGTACGTGGGCGTGACCAGCTCCGAGGTGGCGGAGAAGTACAACACCGCGATCGCCTCCAACTCCACCCCGGACGTCGGCGGCGTGACCACCGCCCTGCTCGCCTCGCTGACCGCGCAGAAGGCGCTCGCCCCGCTCGACGAACTGCTCGCCAAGAGCGCGCTGAACGGCAAGCTCTCCGCCAACATGCTGGAGACCTCGAAGGCGGCGGCCGGCGGCAAGGGCCTCTACCAGCTGCCGTCCTCCGGCAACCAGGACGTGATCTGGTACCGCGCCGACAAGTTCAAGGAGGCCGGCATCGAGGTCCCGAAGACCTGGGACGAGCTCTTCGCGGCCGCCGCCAGGCTCACCGACAAGTCCAAGAACCAGTACGGCTTCACCATCCGCGGCGGCTCCGGCTCCGGCTTCCAGGTGCTGTCCGAGGCGTACGCCTACTCCGGCCTGGCCTCGATGTTCGACGCGGCCGGGAAGTCCACGGTGGACGACCCGCGGAACGTCGAGCTGATCGCCAAGATCGCCGCCCAGTTCAAGAACACCACCCCCGAGGCGGACGTCTCCAACGCCTACCCGCAGATGCTGGCCCAGTTCCAGGCCAACCAGGTGATGATGGTCCACCACAACCTGGGCTCCACCAAGGACGTGAAGACCGCGCTCGGCGACAAGGTCGCCGGCATGCTGCTGCCCTCCGGCCCGAGCGGCTCCTCGATCCTGGCCAACCCGGTGGACGGCTTCGGCCTGTTCAAGAACTCCAAGCACCAGGACGCCGCCTGGAAGTTCGTCGAGTTCCTCGACTCGCACGCCTCCAACAGCTACTGGAACGAGAACGTCGGCCAGATCCCCGCCAACACCGAGGCCTACGCCGACGACTGGTACGCCAAGTCGGGGATCACCAAGCAGGCCGGCGACGCCCTCAACTCCACCGCCGTCAAGCTGGTCCAGCCGCCCGTCTACCTCCCCCAGTACTCGAAGATCACCAAGACCGACGCGGAGCCCAACTTCCAGAAGGTGCTGCTCGGCAAGATGTCGCCCGCCGAGTTCGCCAAGGCCGTCGCGGACGCCTTCACCAAGGCCCAGTCCGACTACAAGGCGAAGAACGGCTGATCCCGCCATGGCCACCATCGAATCCCTCGCGGTGACGGTCTTCACCACCGTCGCCAGGACGGCCGTCGACTCCCACGGCCACCGCCACCCGTCCGCCCCGCACGAGGTCCGCGAGGCGCTGCTCACCGTCACCGACAGCGACGGCGTGGCGGGCCGGGTCCTGGTCCAGCCGGACCACCTGCGCCCGCACGTCCTCGACAAGTACCTGCGCCCCGCGCTGCTCGGCCAGGACCCGCTGGACCGCGAGCGGCTGTGGACCTCGCTCGCCCGCAAGCAGCGCGGCGCCCACGGCGGCCTCACCGACCGCGCCCTCGGCTTCGTCGACCTCGCCCTGTGGGACCTGGCCGGCCACCGCCTCGGCCTGCCGGTCTGGAAGCTGCTCGGCGGCGCCCGCAGCGAGATACCCGCGTACGCCTCCACCATGTGCGGCGACGAGACCCCGGGCGGCCTGGCCACCCCGGCCGACTTCGCGGCCTTCGCCGTCCAGCTGGTCGAGCAGGGCTACCGCGCCATCAAGCTGCACACCTGGATGCCCCCGGTGGCCGGCGCCCCCTCGGTCGCCCTCGACATCGCCGCCTGCACCGCCGTCCGCGCGGCGGTCGGCCCGGACATCGAGCTGATGCTGGACGCCAACCACTGGTACTCGCGCACCGAGGCGCTCAGGCTCGGGCGCGCCCTCCAGGAGCTGGACTACTACTGGTTCGAGGAGCCGATGGAGGAGGCCTCGATCTCCTCCTACCGCTGGCTCGCCGACCAGCTCGACATCCCGGTGATCGGCCCCGAGACCTCCTGGGGCAAGAACTTCACCCGGGCCGAGTGGGTCACCTCCGGCGCCTGCGACATCCTGCGCACCGGCACCACCGACGTCGGCGGCATCACCCCGGCCGTGCGCACCCTGCACCTCGCCGAGGCGTTCAACCTCGACTGCGAGGTGCACGGCAACGGCTCCGGCAACCTCGCCCTGCTCGGCGCCACCACCAACGGCCGCTGGTACGAACGCGGCCTGCTCCACCCGCACGTCGACTTCGACGAGGTCCCACCGCACCTGCGCTCGACCGTCGACCCGATCGACAAGCACGGCGTCGTCCGCTTCCCCGAACGCCCAGGCCTGGGCGACGACTTCGACCTCGACTGGATCGCCTCGCACACCCTGGACGCGTCATGACCACCACCATCCTGCTCACCGGAGCCGCCGGCGGCGTCGGCACCCTGCTGCGCGAGCTGCTGCCGCCGTACGGCTACCGGCTGCGCCTCGCCGACCGGGAGCCGATCGACGGCGCGAGCGACTCGCTCGCCTTCGACCTGCGCGACGCCGACGCGGTGCGGGCCGCCGTGCGCGGCGTGGACGCCGTCGTCCACCTCGGCGGCATCTCCCTGGAGGACACCTTCGCCAACATCCTCGGCAGCAACATCGAGGGGACGTACCACCTGTACGAGGCCTGCCGCCAGGAGGGCGTGCGGCGGGTGGTGTTCGCCAGCTCCAACCACGCCGTCGGCTTCACCCCGCTCGGCGGGGACGGCCTGATCGGCAGCGACATCCCGGCCCGGCCGGACACCTACTACGGCCTGTCCAAGGTGTTCGGCGAGGGCCTGGCGTCCCTGTACGCCGACAAGTACGGCGTACAGACGGTGTCGCTGCGGATCGGCTCCTGCTTCCCCCGGCCCCGCTCGCCGCGGATGCTCTCCACCTGGCTCAGCCCGGCCGACTGCGCCCGGCTGGTGCACGCCGCGCTGACCGCACCGGACGTCGGGCACACCGTGGTCAACGGCATCAGCGCCAACACCCGTGCCTGGTGGGACCTCACCTCCGCCCGCGCGCTCGGCTACGACCCGCAGGACGACGCCGAGGCGTACGCCGAGGAGATCACCGCCCAGCACGGCGACCTCCCGGCCGACCACGTCGACGCCCGGCTGCTCGGCGGCTTCTTCACGCAGACCGGTTAGCCCCCAGGGGCGCGGTGCCGCTACCGCACCGCGCCCTTGACCAGCGTCTTGCCGAAGTCCCACATCAGGCCGCTGCCGTGGTGCGCCTCGTCCATGATCTCGGTGAACGCGCGGACGAAGGTGTCCACGTCCCGCTCGGTGACGACCAGCGGCGGGATCAGCTTGATCACCTCCAGGTGGTCCCCGGACACCTGGGTCAGGATCCGGTACTTCTGCAGCAGCGGCACCACCACCATCTGCGCGAACAGGCCCTTCCGGGCGGCCTGCACGGCCGTCCAGCTGGTCCGCAGCTTCAGCGACTTCGGCCGGCCGAACTCGATCCCGATCATCAGCCCGCGCCCGCGCACGTCCGCGAGCAGCTCGTACTCGTCCACCAGCGCCGCCAGCCGCTCGCGGAACAGGTCGCCCACCGCCCGGGCGTTCTCGACCACCTTCTCCTGCTCCATCACGTGCAGGGTGGCGAGCCCGGCGGCCATCGCCTGCGCGTTGGAGCCGAAGGACGCGGAGTGCACCAGCACCCGGTCCATCGAGGAGTACACCTTGTCGAAGATCCACGACTTGCCGAGCGTCGCGCCGATCGGCACGTACCCGCCGGAGAGCGCCTTCGCCGCGCACACCAGGTCGGGGACCAGGCCCTCCTCGTGCTGGTAGGCGAAGAAGTCGCCGGTGCGGCCGATGCCGGTCTGCACCTCGTCGCAGATCAGCAGCGCCTTGTGCTCGTGCAGCAGCGCCTGTGCGGCGCTCATCCAGCCGGTCGGGGCGATGGTGACGCCCTTGCCCTGGATCGGCTCGACGATCAGCGCCGCCACGTCGCCGCGCTTCAGCTCCTTCCGCAGCGCGCCGAGGTCGCCGAGCGGGATCGCGGTGTCCGGCAGCAGCGGGTCGAAGCCCTTGCGGAAGCCGCTCTCGCCGTTGACCGACAGCGAGCCGGTGGTGAGGCCGTGGAAGGCGTGGTCGCAGTAGAGCACCCGCTTCTTCCCGGTGGCGTAGCGGGCGAACTTCAGCGCGGTCTCCACCGCCTCCGTCCCGCTGTTGCCGAAGAACACCCGCTCCAGGCCGGGGGTGTACGACAGCAACTTCTCCGCCAGCAGGCCCGGCAGGGTGGGGCATTCGAAGCGGGTGAGGTCGGGCAGGTCGAGGTCCATCACCTGCTGGACGGCGGCCCGGACCACCGGGTGGTGCCGGCCGAGCGCGAAGATGCCGAAGCCGGCCAGCATGTCCAGGTACTCGTTGCCCTCGGCGTCGTAGAAGTACGGGCCGGCGGCGCGCTCGTAGTACTTGTCGAAGCCGATGGTGTGCAGCATCCGGGGCAGCTGCGGGTTGAGGTACTTGGCGTGCAACTCGTAGCGTTCCGGCCCGCGTTCCGCGAGCAGGGCGGCGAGATCGAAGGATTCGGCCATGGTGCTGCTTCGCTCCTCAGGTCACTTGCGGGGCACGCGGGGCCGGTACTGCTGGGCGCTGCTGCCGGAGGTGCCGTGCCCGCCGGGCAGCAGCTGCTTGGCGAAGGCGGCGGTCTGGGCGGCGACGCCGGTACCGGTGAGGCCGACCTCCTCCAGGATCTCCCCGCGCGAGGCGTGCGTCAGGAACTCCTGCGGGATGCCCAGGTCGCGCAGCGGTACGTCGACGCCGCCGTCCCGCATCGCCTGGGCGATCGCGGCGCCGACCCCGCCGGTGCGGCCGTTGTCCTCGACGGTGACCACCATCCGGTGCTCGGCGGCGAGTGCGACCAGGGCGGGGTCGACCGGCTTGACCCATCGCGGGTCGACCACGGTCGCGCTGTACCCCTCGGCGACGAGCAGGGCCGCCGCGTCCAGGCAGGCGGGGGCCATCGCGCCGACGGCGACCAGCAGGATCTCCGGGGCGGGCCCGGTCCTGGCGAGCACGTCGACGCCGCCGATCCGTTCCAGTGCGGGGACCTCGGGGCCGAGTTCGCCCTTCGGGAAGCGCACCACGGTCGGCGCGTCGCCGACCGCCACGGCCTCCCGCAGCTGCTCCCGCAGCTGGTCGCCGTCGCGCGGCGCGGCCAGCCGCAGCCCGGGGACGACCTGCAGCACGGACATGTCCCACATGCCGTTGTGCGAGGCGCCGTCGTTGCCGGTGACGCCGGCCCGGTCGAGGACGAAGGTGACGCCCAGCCGGTGCAGCGCGACGTCCATCAGGACCTGGTCGAAGGCCCGGTTCAGGAAGGTGGCGTACACCGCCACCACCGGGTGCAGCCCGCCGGTGGCGAGCCCGGCGGCGCTGGCCACCGCGTGCTGCTCGGCGATGCCCACGTCGTAGATCCGGTCGGGGTGGGCGGCGGCGAACTTGGCCAGGCCCACCGGCTGCAGCATGGCGGCGGTGATCGCCACCACGTCCGGCCGGTCGGTGCCGATCGCCACCATCTCGCTGCCGAACACCGAGGTCCAGGAGGCCCCGGCGGAGGGCGAGATGGGCAGGCAGGTGTACGGGTCGATCGGGTTGACCGCGTGGAAGCGGTCGGCCTCGTCCTGCTCGGCGGGCCGGTAGCCGCGGCCCTTGACGGTGAGGCAGTGGACGATGACCGGCCCGCCGAAGTGCCGGGCCTGGCGCAGCGCCTGCTCGACCGCGCCGATGTCGTGGCCGTCGATCGGGCCGAGGTACTTCAGCCCCAGGTCCTCGAACATGCCCTGCGGGGCGAAGGCGTCCTTGAAGCCCTTCTTGGCGCCGTGCAGCGCGTCGAACACCGGCTTGCCGACCACCGGGGTGCGCTGCAGCGCCTCCTTGCCCCAGGAGAGGAAGCGCTCGTAGCCGCGGGTGGTGCGCAGGGTGGACAGGTGGTGGGCCAGGCCGCCGACGGTCCGGGCGTACGAGCGCTCGTTGTCGTTGACCACCACGACCAGCGGGCGGTCCTGGGCCTCGGCGATGTTGTTGAGCGCCTCCCAGGCCATGCCACCGGTCAGCGCGCCGTCGCCGATCACGGCGACGGTGTGCCGGTCGGTGCCGAGGATCTGGTTGGCCTTGGCGATGCCGTCGGCGTAGCCGAGGGCGGTGGAGGCGTGCGAGTTCTCGATCAGGTCGTGCCCGGACTCGGCGCGCGAGGGGTAGCCGGAGAGGCCGTCCTTGCTGCGCAGCCGGGAGAAGTCCTGTCTGCCGGTGAGGAGCTTGTGGACGTAGGCCTGGTGGCCGGTGTCCCACAGGATGCGGTCGTGCGGGGAGTCGAACACCCGGTGCAGGGCGATGGTGAGTTCGACGACGCCGAGGTTGGGGCCGAGATGGCCGCCGGTGCGGGTGACCGCGTCGATCAGGAAGTCCCGGATCTCGTCGGCGAGCAGCGGGAGTTGCTCGGCGGGCAGGCGTCGCAGGTCCGCGGGCCCCTGGATCTCGGTCAGCAGTGACATCACTTCACCTCGCCGATCTTGGTTCAGGTACTAGTTGATCTTCCCGGAGGCAACGGTCTCCCGGGCGGCGCGCAGCGACTCCTTGAGCGAGCCCATGGTGGCGAGCACCGCCGTGGGCTCGTAGCCGCAGTGCGCCATGCAGTTGTCGCAGCGCGGGTCGCGGCCGCGCCCGTACTTCGACCAGTCGGTCTTCTCGATGAGTTCGCGGTAGGTCGGCACGTAGCCGTCGGCCATCAGGTAGCAGGGGCGCTGCCAGCCGAACAGCGAGTAGTTGGGGATGCCCCAGGCCGTGCACTCGAAGTCGACCTTCCCCTCCAGGAAGTCGAGGAAGAGCGGGCTGTGGTTGAGCCGCCAGCGCCGGCGGTTGCCGCCGGCGAAGGCCTTGCGGAACAGCTCCCGGGTCTGCTCGACACCGAGGAAGTGGTCCTGGTCGGGGGCCTTCTCGTAGGCGTAGGCCGGGGAGATCATCATCTCGTCGACCTTGAGCTCGTCGTTGAGGTAGTCCAGCACCTCGACCACGGTCTGCGCGGTGTCGGTGTTGAAGAAGGTCGAGTTGGTGGTGACCCGGAAGCCGCGCCGCTTGGCCTCCTTGATCGCGGCCACCGCCTCGTCGAAGGTGCCTTCCTTGGCCACCGAGGCGTCGTGCCGCTCGCGCAGGCCGTCGATGTGCACCGCGAAGGTGAAGTACGGCGAGGGCGTGAACTTGTCCAGCTTCTTGCGCAGCAGCAGGGCGTTGGTGCACAGGAAGACGTACTTCTTCCGCTCCACCAGCTGGCGGACGATCTCGTCGATCTGCGGGTGCATCAGCGGCTCGCCGCCCGCGATGGAGACCATCGGGGCGCCGCACTCCAGCACCGCGCCGACCGCCTGGGCGACCGGCATGCGCTGCTTGAGCACGCCCGCCGGGTGCTGGATCTTGCCGCAGCCCTCGCAGGCCAGGTTGCACGCGTAGAGCGGTTCCAGCTCGACGATGAGCGGGAACTTCTCCTTGCGCTTGAGCTTCTGCTGCATGAGGTAGGTGCTGACGCGGATGGTCTGGCGCAGCGGCATGGCCATGGCTAGCTCGCCTCCTGGGGGAGCGTCGAGGGCTGTGGGTGGAGCTCGGTGGACGGCGCCGGGGCGGTGGCCTGCCGGTGCCACTCGGTGAGGGCCGGTACGACGGAGCGCAGCGCCCGCCAGGCGCGGACGCCGGCGGGCAGGGCGCGCGGGCGGATCAGTTCCCGCTCGGGGGTGTCGACCACGATCCGCAGCACGGCGGCCGGCAGTTCGGGGCGGAGCTCGGCGCGGGCGGCGAGGACCGCGGCGGCCTCCATGTCGACGGCGAGCGCGCCGGCGGCGTGCAGGGCGTGCCGCTCGGCGCCGCGGACCACGTGGTCGGCGGTGTGGTGCAGGCCGGTGTGCACGGTCAGGCCGTACCCCTCCAGTACCTTGACCAGGGCCGGGGCCGACTCCAGCGGGTGGAACCCGCCGTCGGAGTCCCGGACCGCGTCGGCGACGATCACGTCGCCCGGCTCGGTGCCGGGGCCGACCGCGGCGCCGAACCCGGCCACCACCAGCGCCCCGTACCCGCCGGCGGCGAGCAGCGCGCCGGCGCTCCGGCGGGCCCGGCGCCGGCCCATGCCGGTCCGGGCCAGCACGGCGGGCCCGCCGTACGCCCCGGACCAGTCGCCGCCGCGCAGCGCCCAGACCTCGGGCACCAGCGCGCAGACCACGAGCAGAGGTGCCGTCATGACACACCGCCGAGCGGGGTGTCGTGGACGTAGCGGCCCAGCGCGGTGACCGGGAAGACCAGCCGGTAGAGGTGGTAGTTGATGGAGAAGTCCCAGGGGAAGCCGGTGCCGGTGAACTGCGGTTCGTCCCAGGTGCCGTCCGGCCGCTGGGTGCGGATCAGCCAGCGGACGCCGCGCTCCACGACGGGGTTGTCCCGCTCGCCGGCGGCGAGCAGCGCCATCAGCGCCCAGGCGGTCTGCGAGGCGGTGGAGTCCCCGCGCCCGGACCAGTCGGCCGGGTCGCGGTAGGAGCGCAGGTCCTCGCCCCAGCCGCCGTCCTCGTTCTGCCGCTGCTCCAACCAGCGCACCGAGCGGCGGATCGCCGGGTGGGCGGTGGAGATGCCGGCGGCGACCAGGGCGGGGACGACCGACATGGTGCCGTAGATGTAGTTGGTGCCCCAGCGGCCGAACCAGGAGCCGTCCGCCTCCTGGTTGCGCAGCAGCCAGGTGATGCCGCGCCGGCAGCGCGGGTCGCCGGCCCGGCCGACGGCGGCCAGCATCTCGACCATGTGCGCGGTGACGTCGGCGGACGGCGGGTCGATCACCTCGCCGAAGTCGCAGAACGGCAGCTTGTTGGGCAGCGGGCTGGTGTTGTCGGCGTCGAAGGCGCCCCAGGCGCCGTTGCGGGACTGCATGCCGAGCGTCCAGTCGATCGCCCGGCGCACCGCGCCGTCCACCTTCTCCGGGGCCGGGTGGTCGACCCGGGCGAGGGCGAGGATCACCTCGGCGGTGTCGTCGACGTCCGGGTAGGTGTCGTTCTGGAACTCGAAGGCCCAGCCGCCGGGCTGCAGCTGCGGGCGCTTGACCGCCCAGTCGCCGCGCTTGGTGATCTCCTCGCCGAGCATCCAGTCGGTGGCGCCGACCAGGGCGGGGTGGTCGCCGGGCAGTCCCGCGTCGCGGAGCGCGATGGCGGCCAGGCAGGTGTCCCACACCGGGGACTGGCAGGCCTCCATCCAGCGCCGGCCGTCCTCGGTGTGCACGGTGAAGCCGTCGAAGGAGGCGATCCCGGCCTTCATCACCGGGTGGTCCAGCCGGTAGCCGAGCAGGTTGAGGGCGATCAGCGAGTAGACGGCGGGCGGCTGGATGCCGCCCCAGCAGCCGTCGGACTCCTGGCGTTCGATGATCCAGCGGGCGGCCTGCTGCAGGGCGAGCCGGCGCAGCGGGCGCAGCGCGTACCGGTGGTAGTGGTGCATCAGCCGGTCGAGGCGCTGGAAGAGGCCGTCCCAGGTGTGGGCGGCGGCCAGTGGCCGCTCGGGGAAAGGATTCGCCGGGTCGGTGTGCAGCTCGTCGAGGTCGAACGGGCCGGGCCGCACCGGCCGGTGCGCGGAGACCACGGTGAGCGGGACGATGGTCTGCCGGGCCCACTGCCCGAAGGAGTAGATGTTCAGCGGGGCCCAGTGCGGCAGGAAGATCAGCTCGGGGGGCAGTTCGGGGAGTCTCTCCCAGGGCCACCAGCCGAAGAGCGCCAGCCAGATCCGGGTGAACACCCGGGCGGCCGCGATCCCGCCGGCGCCGCGGACGTACGCGGCGGCGGCGGCCATGTGCGGGGCGGCGGGGTCGTCGCCCGCCAGTTTCAGCGCGACGTACGCCTCCACCGTGGTGGAGAGCTCCGGCGGGCCGCCGTGGAAGGTGGCCCAGGTGCCGTCCTCGCGCTGCTGGGAGCGGATCCAGGCGGCGGCGCCCCGGGTCTGCTCCTCGGTGCGGATGCCGAGGAACTGTCGCAGTAACAGGTCCTCGGCATCCATGGTGACGTTGGTCTCCAGGTCGCCCTTCCACCAGCCGTCGGCGTGCTGCAGCGACAGCAGGTGGGCGGTGGCGCGGCTGAGCGCCGCCCCGGGTGAGGAATCGTCAGGTTGTCGTACTGCAACTGAGGCTTCGGGGTCGATCCTGCCGCCCGCGGTTGCTGTCACCTTCACGTCACCTCTCTCGTACCACCACGAATTCGGCGAGTGCGACGAAGTGCTCGCGCACCTGGTCGGTCATGGGTACCTCGTCCAGCGCGGCGAGGGCGGTCTCGTACTGGCGGCGGGCCTCCTCCTGGGTCCACGCCCGGCCGCCGGCCTGCTCGATCAGCGCGGCGCGGGCGGCCAGCTTCTGCTCGCTCTCCTCACCGCGGCCGGTCGGGTCGGCCAGCTGCGCGGCGAGCTCCTTGGAGGCGGCGCCGCCCTCGGCGAGGGCCGCGCACACCGGCAGCGACTTCTTGCGCGACTGCAGGTCGCTCCAGTGCGGCTTCCCGGTGACCTCGGTGGCGCCCCAGATGCCCAGCAGGTCGTCCACCGCCTGGAAGGCCAGACCCAGGTGGTAGCCGTAGCGCTGCAGCGCGTCCGACACCCGGTCGTCGGCGCCGGCCAGCACCGCGCCGATCGCCGCCGAGGCGGCCAGCAGGGCGCCGGTCTTGCCGCCCTCCATGGCCAGGCACTCCTCGACGGTGACCGCGTCGCGCTGCTCGTACGAGACGTCCTGCGCCTGGCCGTCGATCAGCCGGCGGGTGGCGGTGGTGATCAGCCGGACGGCGCGCGCGGCGTCCGCGGGGGTCGCCCCGCCGGTCACCGCAGCGTCCAGCAGCACCTCGGTGCCCAGCGTGGCCAGCGCGTCACCGGCCAGGATCGCCTGGGCCGGACCGAAGACCGTCCACGCCGTGGCACGGTGCCGTCGGGTCTCGTCACCGTCCATCAGATCATCATGGAGGAGGGAGAAGTTGTGCACCAGTTCAACCGAGACCCCGCCGGGCACGCCGACCTGCGCCGGAGCACCCACGGCCTCCGCCGAGAGCAGGGCCAGCGCCGGGCGCACGGCCTTGCCGCCGTCGCCCGCCGCGGGGTTGCCGTCCCGGTCGATCCAGCCGAAGTGGTACGCGGCAACGGTGTCCATCGGTGCCGCCAAACGGGCGACGGCCGCGCGCATCGACGGGGTGCACAGCGTGCGTCCGCGGGCCAGCAGGTCCAGCACGGTCGTCGTGTCCTTGACCGGGGTGCCGGTACGAGCCTCCACGTGCGATCCCTCTCGGTGCGATGCGATGTCGGTGGTCGGGTGGGCGGTCATCGGGGCCACCTTCCGTCGCCGCGGTCGACCGGCAGCCGGCCGGCGCCCGCCAGCGCGGCGTCGGCCGCGGCGTGGCCGCTGCGCACCGCGCTCTCCATGGTCGCGGGCCACCCGGTGGCGGTCCACGAGCCGGCCAGCAGCAGGCCGGGGATCCGGGTGCGGGCGCCGGGACGCAGCGCGGCGGTGCCGGGCGCCGGGTCGAAGGTGGCGGTGCGCTCCCGGGTGACGAAGAAGTCCAGCACCCGGGCGCCCCGGGCGGCGGGCAGCAGGCGCTCCAGCTCGGGCAGGTAGCGCTCGCGCAGCTCGGCCACCGGCAGGTCGATCTCGGCGCCGGCGTCGGACTGGGAGACGGCCAGGTACTGGGCGCCCGGCACGTCCAGGCCGGAGTGCGCGGTGCGGTCGAAGACCCACTGGACGGGGGTGCCGAGCGCGGCGAAGAACGGCCGGCGCAGCAGCTTGCGGTCGTAGACCACGTGCACGTTGAGGATCGCCGCGTGGCCGAGGTCGCCGATCCGCTGGTCGATCGCGCCGGTCGGCAGCAGCTCCGCGGCGGCCTCCTGGGCGCCGGCCAGCACCACGGTGTCGGCGGTGAGCAGCTCGCCGCTCTCCAGCCGGACGGCGTGCTGGTCGGCGGGCTTCAGCTCGGCGGCCTTGGCGCGCAGCAGGACGGTGACCCCGGCCCGCTCCAGTTCGGTGCGGGCCCGGTCGTGGTGGATCTCGCCGAGCGGGACGCGGGCGATGCCGATGTCGGAGGCGCCCGGGTCGG
The DNA here is from genome assembly GCF_043200835.1 of Kitasatospora sp. NPDC048365. NCBI lineage: Bacteria > Bacillati > Actinomycetota > Actinomycetes > Kitasatosporales > Streptomycetaceae > Kitasatospora > Kitasatospora sp. NPDC048365. The sequence goes on along the minus strand of NZ_JBICYJ010000029.1, from coordinate 29,186 downwards.
AGAGCAGGCCGGTCTTGAAGACCTTGGCGGCCAGCGCCAGCGAGGTGCGCTCGGCGGTGGCGTTCAGGGTGGCGACGCCGACCAGGTCCCAGAGCGCGGCCGCGGTGGCCGGGGTCTGGCCGTGCCGGCGCAGCCACTCGCCGAAGGAGACCGCGTCCAGCGCCGGGTCGTCCAGGTCCAGGCGCTGCAGGGCGAGCGCGCCGCGCACCACCCGGGCCCGGTCCAGCGGGCCGAGGTGCGGGTACGTGGCGAGCGAGGCGGCCAGGTGCAGCGGGACGGGCAGCTCGGCGCGGCGCAGCCGGCCCAGGGTGCGGCCGCCGTCGGCGCCGAGGCCCAGCACGGGGACGTCCAGCCGGGGCTGGAGGTCGACCAGCGAGCCCGCGCCCAGCCGGTCGACCAGGCCGCGGTAGGCGGTGCAGCAGCGCAGGTAGACGTGCTGGCCGTTGTCGACGGTCAGCTCGCCGCGGCGGAAGGAGAAGGCCAGGCCGCCGAGGCGCGGCCGGCCCTCGACCAGGGTGACCCGCTGCCCGGCCTCGGCCAGCCGCAGGGCGGCCGTGATGCCGGCCAGGCCGCCGCCGACGACCACGGCGGTGGGCCGGGTGTCGCGTGCCGGTGCGGTCATCTGGCCCTCCCCCTGCCCTGGTCTGCGTGCGGATCCGGTGCCTGCAGTGACGTTCTGCTGACACAGCGTGACATAACTGGCGAGAGAATCAAGAACGCCCTCCGGCGAGCCCGGACAGTGCCACGTACGCCTTCTCCCAGCCCGGCAGCGAGACCCGGCCGCGCAGCACCGACTCCGGGTCTGCGGCGATCCGGCCGAGCAGCCGGTGGTAGATGCCGGCCATCGCGGCGGTGCAGGCGCGGCTGCGGCGGTCGAGCATCGGCAGCAGCCGCAGGCCCTCCTCGAAGGCCCGCTGGGCGCGGTCCGCCTCGAAGGCGACCAGGCCGAGGAAGTCGGCGCCGAGCGGCGGCGCGGAGAGCGCGAAGCCCTCCTGGCAGCCGAACCGCTCCAGGTCCTCGGCCGGCAGGTAGATCCGGCCGTTCATCGCGTCCTCGCGCAGGTCGCGCAGGATGTTGGTGAGCTGCAGGGCCAGGCCCAGGGTGTCGGCGTACGCGGCGCCGCGCTCCCAGTCGGTGCAGCCGTACACGCCGAGCGAGAGCCGGCCGATCGAGCCGGCCACGCAGCGGCAGTAGACCTTGAGGTCCTCGAAGGTCTTGTACTCGGCGCCGCGCAGGTCCATCTCGACGCCCTCGATCAGTTCGTCGAAGCCGTCCAGCGGGATCGGGAAGCGCCGGGCCGCGTGGGCCAGCGCGACCTTGATCGGGTCGGTGTCGTCCTCGGTGACCCGGCCCTCGCGGATCTCGTCGAGCAGGTCGCGGGTGCGCGCCAGCGCCCGGGTCTTCTCCTCGGTCGGCAACTCACCGTCACCGATGTCGTCGACCCGGCGGGCGAGCGCGTACAGCGCGGACATGGCCAGCCGCTTGGGCTCCGGCAGCAGCCGGATGCCGTAGCTGAAGTTGCGGGCCTGCAGGGCGGTGACCGCCTCGCAGTACCGGTAGGCCGCCATGACCGGCGCCGACGCCAGTGGTGATGCCGCCACGAGGGCGCTCACCTTCCCTTCGCGAAGAGTGCCGCCGCCTTGAGTGCCAGGCGGCGCTTGTCGGGCTTCGGCTGGTGGGCGAGCACGTCGAACCCGGCCGCCTCGACGGCGGCCAGGGCGGCGTACCCGCCGGCGGTGAATCCCGCCAGGAGCAGCCTGAGCCTGCCTTGAACCGTACCGACCAGCGGAGCCCCGCGGTCGAGCAGGGTCCGGGCGCGGGCCGCCTCCGAGGCGATCAGCGCACGCACCGGGCCACTGGCGGCGGGCTCGGCCAGGTCGGCCTCGGTGACGCCGAAGCGCTCCATGGACTCCCGGGGCAGGTAGATCCGGCCGCGGCCGAGGTCCTCGGCGACGTCCTGGAGGTGTTCGACCAGTTGCAGGCCGGTGCAGATCGCGTCGGAGAGCTCGATCCGCTCGGGGGTGGCGCGGCCCGCGATGGCGAGCACCAGGCGGCCCACCGGGTCGGCCGAGAGCGTGCAGTAGTGCCGCAGGTCCGCCCAGGTGGGGTAGCGGGTGGCCCGCTGGTCGACCCGGTTGGCCTCGATCAGGTTCCGGAACGGCTCGGGGGTGAGCGCGTGGGCCCGCACGGTGGGGACCAGGTCGCGCATCAGCGGGTGCCGGGGCGGGGCGGCGGCCGGTTCGAGCGCCTGCTCGAAGACCCGGTCGAGGTCGCGCTCCAGGCCGTCCAGCAGGGCGGGCCGGAAGCCCTCCTGCCCGGGGTCGGCGTCGACGCCCAGCAGGGCGGCGACGCCGGCCGGGTCGGCCAGGTCGCCGTCGCCGGCGTCGTCGACCAGGCGGGCGAAGCCGTAGACCGCCATCAGGTCGGTGCGCCAGGCGGCGGGCAGGAAGGAGGGGGCGACCGGGAAGTTCTCCAGGTCCGCCTTCTCCAGCGTGGCGCCGTCTGTCTGGTTATCTGATTTGGCTGAAGCCGACACTGCGGTCACTCCCCCGTTCTACACCGGCTCCGCCCGGCCGGGCGGCTCGGACACGCACACGTCACACGGTCACCGCACAGCGCAGGGCCGGTACCGGAGGATCCGGTACCGGCCCTGGCGTGCGGACGCACCCGGGTCAGGGGCGCTCGCCCTTCTCGTACATCCGGACCACCTCGTCGGTGTGCCCGTCCATCACCAGCTCGCCGTGCTCGATCCAGATGGTCCGCTCGCAGGTCTCGCGGATCGAGTTGTTGTCGTGGCTGACCAGGAAGACCGTACCGGCCTCCTTGCGCAGCTCCTCGATCCGCCGCTTGGAGCGGTTCTGGAAGGCCTGGTCACCGGTGGCCAGGGCCTCGTCGATCAGCAGCACGTCGTGGGTCTTGGCCGCCGCGATGGAGAACCGCAGGCGGGCGCCCATGCCGGAGGAGTACGTGCGCATCGGCAGCGAGATGAAGTCGCCCTTCTCGTTGATGCCGGAGAAGTCGACGACGCCCTGGTAGCGCTCGCGCACCTCGGCCGGGCTCATGCCCATCGCCAGGCAGCCCAGCACCACGTTGCGCTCACCGGTCAGGTCGTCCATCAGCGCCGCGTTCACACCCAGCAGCGAGGGCTGCCCGTGGGTGTAGATACCGCCCCGCTCGGTCGGCAGCAGGCCGGCGATGGCCGCCAGCATGGTCGACTTGCCGGAGCCGTTGGACCCGATCAGGCCGACCGCCTCACCCTTGTACGCGGTGAAGCTGATCCCGCGCACGGCGTGCACCTCGCGGATGGTCGGTGCCTTCTTGCGGGTGATGATCCGGCTCAGCGCCGAGGTGGCGCTGCCCTTGCCGGCGCCCGCGCCGTGCACCTTGTAGACGATGTGGACGTCGTCCACGATCACCGTCGGCACCTTGGCCCGCTGGGCGTCCACCGCGGTCTCCTCCTTGTACAGAGCTGCATCAGCCACGGCCGTACTCCTCCTCGGACTTCCAGAAGAACACGAAGCCGAGGACGAAGGCGCCGAAGCCCCAGACCGCGGCCATCATCCAGATGTGGTCGGGCAGGATCAGCGCCTTCGGCAGCGCGTTGCCGGCCGCGTCCCAGCCGCCCGGGTACTTCGCCTTGTCGAAGCTCTCCGGCATGAAGGCGTAGCGCATCAGGTCCATGTAGACCGTCGCCGGGTTCCACGAGTACAGCTTCTGGTAGATCGGCGGCCACTTCTCGATGTAGCCCGAGACGCTGTACATCACGCCGGAGACGTACATCCAGGTGCGCAGCAGGAAGGGCATCAGCTGCGAGATGTCCGAGGTCTTGGCGCCGACCCGGGCCATCACCAGGGCGAGGCCGGTGTTGAACAGGGCCTGCAGGGCGAGCGCCGGGACGATCAGCAGCCAGGTCATGCCCGGCGAGATGCCGTTCAGCAGGACGATCGCGACCAGCACGACCATCGAGATCAGCAGCTGCTGGAGCTGGATCACGGTGAACGCGATCGGCAGCGAGGCCCGCGGGAAGTGCAGGGCGCGGATCAGGCCCAGGTTGTCCGAGATGGACCGGGTGCCCGCCTGGATGGCGCTCTGCGAGAACTGGAAGACGAAGACGCCGACGCACAGCCACGCGATGTAGACCGGGACGGTGTCCCGGCTGTTCATGATCACACCGAAGACCAGGTAGAAGACCGCGCAGTTCAGCAGCGGGGTCAGCACCTGCCAGAGCTGGCCGAGCTTGGCCGTGGTGTACTGCGCCACCAGGCGGGCGGTGGCGAAGGCGGTGATGAAGGACCGCCTGGCCCACAGCTGCCGAATGTACTCGAACAGGCCCGGCCGCCGGCCGCTGACCGTCAGCCGGTACTTGGCCGCCAGTTCCTTGGGGGTCAGGCCCGCGTCCTCTCCCCTCGGTGAGGAGAGGCTGACGGGGTCACTCAGTGTCGACACGTTCGTCCTTCACAACAGGTGCTGCAACCACGGGGGACAGGGGGTGCGCGGTTCGCGGATCACACGGGCGGGGTGCGCCTCCCGCATGCGATCAGATGATTGGCGGTCTGCCGAGCCTGGTCAAGCGCCAGACCGTGCTCCACCGCATCGGCCGACGCGGTCCGCAGGGTTCGCTCCAGCCGGCGCGGAAGCCGCCGAGCCAGGCCTTGAGCCCGTCGGACGACGGACGGCGGGCCAGCGTGAGCAGCAACCACGTCCCCAGGTAGAGAGGCACGATCGGGGCCGGAAGGTTCCGTCGGGCCAGCCACACCCGGTTGCGGGCCACGTTGTGGAAGTACGCGGCGTGCCGGGCCGGGGAGGTCGCCGGGTGGTTCAGCACCACGTCCGGGCGGTAGTCGATCGACCAGCCGGCGTCCAGCGCGCGCCAGGCCAGGTCGGTCTCCTCGTGGGCGTAGAAGAACTCCGCGGGCAGCTGTCCGGCCTGCGGGAAGACCGCGGTGCGCACCGCGCTGGCGCCGCCCAGGAAGGTGGTCACCCGGGAGCCCCGCATCGGGTCGCCCACCCGGACCCGGGGGACGTGCCGGCGCTGGGTGGTGCCGGTCTCCGGGTCGGCGATCCGGAAGGAGACGATGCCGAGCCCCGGGTCGGCCGCGAAGGCCTCGCGCAGGATCGCGGCGGAGTCGGTGTTCGGCAGCAGGCCGTCGTCGTCCAGGAAGAGCACCACGTCCACGTCGCGCCCGTCCGGGCCGAACAGCTCGATGCCGACGTTGCGCCCGCCCGGGATGCCGAGGTTCTCCGGCAGCTCCGCGGTGCGCACCCCGGCCGGCAGGGCCGGCAGCGGGGCGCCGTTGGCGACCACGGCCAGCTCGACGGCCGGGCCCTGCTGGGCGCGGACGGAGTCGATCAGGGCGTTCAGTTCGGCCGGCCGGTTGCCCATCGTGATGATCACGGCGCCGAGCTTGAGGTCGCTCATCGCAGCCTGCTCGACAGGACGATCGACAGCAGGTGCAGCACGGTCTGGAGCATCGCGATGGCGGCCAGCACCACCACGGCCAGGCGGGTGAAGAACAGCCCGCCCTGCACCGCGTCGGCGATCCCGGCGGCCAGGATGAACAGCGAGGCCTCCACCGCGCCCACCAGGCGGTGGAACTTCAGCAGCGAGGCGGCCCGGCGGGCCTTGGCCACGCCGGCCGAGCGCGGCACCGAGGCGCTGTCCTCGACGGCGGTCATCCCGCTGCGGGCGCGGGCCACGTCCACCAGGTCGGTCTCGGACTTGATCAGGATCGCGCCGAGCGCGGCCAGCGTGCCGAGGAAGGCCCACTCCCAGTGCGCGGCGGTGCCGTCCTGGTGGAACAGGTCGGTGGCGCGCAGGCCCAGGCCGGTCAGCAGCGCGGCCTCGGACATGTAGTGGCCGACCCGGTCGAGGTAGACGCCGGTGAGCGAGGTCTGCCGGCGCCAGCGGGCGACCTCGCCGTCCACGCAGTCGAGCAGCAGGTAGACCTGGATCAGGAAGGCGGCCAGGACGGCGCCCGCCAGGCCCGGCACCACCAGGGCGGCACCGGCCAGGATGCCGGTGACCATCATCAGGTAGGTCAGGCCGTTGGGCGTGATCGCCGTGACCGTCGAGAGTATCCGGGTGATCCGCAGCGAGATCTTCCGCATGTACAGGCGGCCGGCCCAGTGCTCGGCGCTGCGGCGCTGGAGCATGCCCTCCGGGTGGATCACCGCGCGCAGCTCCTCGATCGAGGGGCGGCGGGTCAGGTCCACCGGGGGGCGTTCAGCTGTTGACTGCTTGGACATAGTCGGCGTACGCGTCCCTGATGTCGGAAGGGGAGAGGTCGAGGTGCTCGAGGATGGTGAAGCGCCCCGGGCGGGTGTTCGGAGCGTAGTGCACCGCATCGGTGAACTCCGCCTCGGTGAAACCGATCTGATCGGCGGTCACCGGCAGGTTGTGGAACCGCAGGCGGTCCACCATCCGGCCGGTCAGCTCGCGCTCGCCCCGCAGGTGGCTCGCGAAGGCCGCGCCGAGGCCGACCTGCTCGCCGTGCTGGGCGGACCGCTTGGGGTACAGCAGGTCCAGGGCATGCGAGATCTCGTGGCAGGCGCCCGACGACGGCCGGGTGCTGCCAGCGATGTTCATCGCGATGCCGGACAGTACCAGGGCCTCCGCCAGCGATGTCAGCAGGTCCTGGTCCTCCAGCCCGCCGGGGTGCCGGAGCAGGTTCTCGGCCGCCGAGCGGGCCATCGCGACGGCCAGCCCGTCCACCGGTTCGCCGGTCTCCCGCTGGGACAGCTCCCAGTCCGCGCAGGCCGAGATGTTGGACAGCACGTCGCCGATCCCGGCCGCGACGAAGCGCTTCGGGGCCTTGGCGATGACCTCCAGGTCGACCACGATCCCGATCGGGCTGGGCACCCCGTAGGAGCCCCGGCCGGCGTCGTTGTCCAGGGTGGAGACCGGCGAGCAGATGCCGTCGTGCGCGAGGTTGGTGGCCACCGCGACGACCGGCAGACCGACCCGGGCGGCCGCGTACTTCGCCGCGTCGATGATCTTACCGCCGCCGAGGCCCACCAGGGCGTCGTAGTGGCCCCCGCGCACCGCGTCCGCCAGCCGGACCGCCCCGTCCAGGGTGCCGTCGGCCACGTCGTACCAGTCCGCGCCCGGCAGCACCGGCTCCAGGCGCTCGCGCAGCGCCCGCCCGGAGCCCGGGCTGATCGCCACCGCTATCCGCCCGGAGCTGGACAGCCGGCCGTCCGCGAGGATGCCGCCGAGCGACTCCAGGGCGCGCGGGCGGATCTCGACGAAGACCGGGGACGGCAGCAGGCGGGTCAGTACCGGCACGCGATCTCCCTCGCCTTGTTCAGGTCGTCGTGGTTGTCCACCTCGACCCAGGACACCTCGCCGATCGGCTGCACGTCGATCCGCAGGCCGCGGTGGACCATCTCCTGGTAGCCGTCCTCGTAGTACAGCTGCGGGTCGCGCTCGTAGGTCGCCTTGAGGGCGTCGGCGAGCGCGTCCCCGGCGGACGGGTTGATCACCGTGACGCCGATGTACTCACCGGTCGCCTCGGACGGGTCCATCAGCTTGGTGATCCGCCGCATGCCGAGCTCCGGGTCGACGACGACCTTCATCTCCTCGTCGGCCAGCTTCTTCACGGTGTCCAGCGCCAGCAGGATGCCGGGCGCGGCACCCTCCTTGATCAGCCGGTCGTTGCCGTCCAGCATGGTGCGCTGCACCGAGGCCGGGTGCACGGTGTCGCCGTTGGCCAGCAGCAGGCCCTCGCCGAACAGGTCGCGGGCGCACCACAGCGAGTAGGCGTTGTTCCACTCCTCGGCCTTGTCGTTCTCGACCAGGGTGAGCTTGACGCCGTACTTCTGCTCCAGCGCGTCCTTGCGGTCGTACACGGCCTCCTTGCGGTAGCCGACCACGATCGCGGCCTCGCGCAGACCCACCTCGGCGAAGTTGCCGAGGGTCAGGTCCAGCACCGTCCGCTCCCCGTCGACCGGCACCAGCGCCTTGGGCAGGGTGTCGGTGTAGGGCCGGAGCCGGCGGCCGGCGCCGGCGGCCAGAACGAGGCCGATCATGCGGTGTCTCCTGCGTCATCTCGGATCGGGCCGGCCGGGTGTCCGTCGCGGCACGCCGATGGCCCGGTTACCGGCCACCGTGTACTGGTGATGGTAGGCGACCCCGGCGACCTGGCAGAACGCGGGCACGGCCCTCTTCGCAGGCACAACCGGTCGAGAAGGTGAACACCTGTGTGGAAGGAGTGGACCCGAAGCGTTCATCAGTCGAACAACTCTGCCAATCATTCGGCCCTTACCCTCCATGGCGTGCGTCGGGGCGGCAGCCGCGGCGGGCCATGCGGCAGACTGGGCGGGCCCGGCCACGCCGGTCGAAGTGTGTCGAACCGTCCCGCCGAAAGGTGCCGCCCGCCCATGAGCCCCGCGATCAGCCAGACCGACGTCCCGGCCGAGCTCTCCACCACCACCGAGATCCTGCTGGAACTGGTCGACGACGAGGGCGTCACCATCGGCACCGGCGAGAAGCTCTGGGCCCACCAGCAGCCCGGCCGGCTGCACCGGGCCTTCTCGGTCTTCCTCTTCGACCGCCAGGGCCGGATGCTGCTCCAGCGCCGCGCGCTCGGCAAGTACCACTCCCCCGGCGTCTGGTCCAACACCTGCTGCGGCCACCCCTACCCCGGTGAGCAGCCCTTCGTCGCCGCCGCCCGCCGCACCGCCGAGGAGCTGGGCCTGGCCCCCGCCCTGCTGTGCGAGGCCGGCACCGTCCGCTACGACCTCCCCGACGAGGCCTCCGGCCTGATCGAGCGCGAGTGGAACCACCTCTTCGTCGGCCTGGTCACCGCCGACGTCGACCCGGACCCGGACGAGGTCGAGTCGACCCGCTTCGTCACCGCCGCCGAGCTGCGCGAGCTGGAGGCCGAGAAGCCGTTCTCGGTGTGGTTCCGGACCGTCTTCGAGGCGGCCCTGCCGGGCATCCGGGAGATCGCCGGCCGCGACTGGTAGCCGGCGGGCGCCGACCGGTGGCCCCGGCGGCCGCTCAGTGCCGCCAGAGGTCGAGGTCGACCGCCACGTCCGGACCGTCCTCCGGCTCGGGGTCGACCGCCTCCGGCAGCGGCAGCGACGCCCAGATCACCTTCCCGCCGTCCGCCGTCCGCTCCACGTCGCACACCCCGCCCGCCTGCAGCGTCACGCTCTTCACCAGTAGCAGGCCGCGCCCGCCCAGCCGGCCGAGGTCGCTCTCCTGCGCCTTCGGCCGGTACGGGTGCCCGTCCTCCACCGCGATCCGCACCCGGCCGTCCCCGATGGTCAGCTCGGTGGAGACCTCCGGGGAGAGCACCGCCGCGTGCGTCACCGCGTTGCTCACCAGCTCGGAGACGATCAGCAGCAGGTCGTCCACCAGCTCCTGGTAGAGCTCGCCGCCCATCCCCTGCGCCAGCAGTCGGTCGCGCACCGCGTGTCTGGTCCGCGGCACCGAGGCGTCGTTCGACACCGCCGCGAACCGCCACACCCCTTCGCCCGGCTGCTCCACCACCCGGCCCGGAGCCGTCCGCCGGACCGCAGGACCGGCACCGCCGCTGGTCTGTCGCTCCACCACAACCCGCCCTTCGTACGATGACGGGAGGCACGGCCGCCGACGGCCGGTCGGGAATCGGGCGCTCCGCTCAACGCTCCCCTGGTCCACAGAGGCTAGGAGAGCACGACCCGGTCACCACGATCGGGACTGGAACTATGCGCCGGGTGAACTCTTCCGACCGAAAATGACCGGACAGCGCCAGGATCCGCCCGCTCCTGCCGGGCGTGGCGCCCGGAGCGGTCACCCGGTCTGCTGGTCCGACTGCGCGGGCGGCGCCGGCTTCTCCAGGTCCGGCGACGGCGCCCCACCGCCGGGCCCCGGCACCGCCTCCGACTCGGGCACCGCCTCGGGCCGGGGCTCCGGCTCGGGCTCCGGCTCGGCGGCGCGGCGGGCGTCGTCCACCATGCCGATCACCCGGCGGCCGCCCACCCCGATGCTCACCAGCGCCAGGCCGTCGAACAGCAGCGCCAGCGAGAAGAACACCCCCAGCGTGTACCGCGAACTGCTCGGCCACTCCTTCAGCACCAGCACACCGATCACCAGGTCCAGCACGCCCAGCGCCAGCGTCCAGCCGAACTGCGGCCCGCGCACCACCACCCCACCCACCAGCCGGAACGCGCCCGCGCTCAGGAACAGCAGCGCCGCGAACAGGGTCAGCGCCTCCGCCGCCTCGTCCGGGCGGGCGATCATCACCAGGCCCGCCGCGATGTTCAGCGCCGCCACCGCCGCCCCCAGCCAGAAGAAGTTCCCCTTCCGCCCGAGCACCGCGTGCACCAGCCCCACCGCGCCGCCGATCAGCAGCAGCCAACCGAACAGCAGCACACTCGTCAGCGTCGCGAAGGCGGTGTACAGCAGCCCGAACACCGCCGCCCCGACCAGCACCACCCCCAGCACCGCCAGCGCCCCGAACCCGCGCCGCAGCCCCGCCTCCGGCACGGTCGCCGTACCGTCCCGCCCGTCCGCCACCCGCGCACCCCGTCGCATCGCCGCCACCGCCTCCGTACCGCCGCCCACCAGCCGAATGTCCGTCTTGTGAGCATCTATCCCGATCCCGCTCCGACTACGCCCGCACTCCCCCGCCCGGGGCACAGAAACGCAGGTGAGAAGCGCTCCGCGGGCCTGGTAGTGTTCTCTCTGTCGCCACGGGGAAGACGGAAGAAAGCCCCGAGGCGGACACCCGGTCCGGGTGGCGGAATGGCAGACGCGCTAGCTTGAGGTGCTAGTGCCCTTTATCGGGCGTGGGGGTTCAAGTCCCCCCTCGGACACCAACGAAGGACCCCGGCGGAGCCGGGGTCCTTCTGCGTTTCCCGGCCGCGCCCCGGGGTCAGAGGCCTACGGCGGCCAGCAGGACCTCGGTGGAGCGGGACCACGGCAGGGTGCGGGCGAGCTCCTCGCGCAGCTCCTGGGCCCGGGCGAACTCCTGCTCGTCGGAGCGCAGGACCCGGTCGATCGACCTGGCCCAGGTCTCCGCGTCCTGGTCGAAGTCGCCCGACATCGGCACCACCCAGTTCCCGGCCCGTTCGGTGCCGAGCACGCCCCGGAGCAGTTCGCCGATCCCGCTGTTCTCGCTGACCAGGACGGGGGTGCCGGCGACGATCGCCTCCAGGGCGACCAGCCCGAAGCCCTCGGCCCGGGACGGCATGACGAGCAGGCTCGCCCGGAGCAGGTCGTCACCGAGCCGCTGGGCGTCCGTGGTGAACGTCCGGGGGACGACCCCGAGGCGGTCGTTGCCCGCCCACGCCCTGATCCGGTCGCGCTGCTCCGCGGTCCGGCTCTCGGGGACGCCCCGGACCACCAGTTCGACCGACCCGAGGTTCGCCGCGTACCGCCACCCCGCCACGATGCCGCCGGCCCGGGCGGCCAGGTCCACGCCCTTGAGCACGGCCTCGTCCGTCCGCCCCATCAGCAGGACGGTGACGGGCGTCCCCCTGGGCACCCTGCGCGGCCGCCGGTCGTCGACGTCGAACCCGGGATCGAACCGGAGCGGCTCCCGGTCGTCGTGACGGGACAGGTAGCCGAGGAACCGGCCGTGCAGCCGGGGACCGACGGCGACCAGCCGGTCGGCGGCCCGGCCGAGTGCGAGCTCGATCCCGGTCCGGGCCTCGGCGCTCTCGGCGGCGTCGTCGCCCCGGTCCGACTTGTGCCACTCGATCTCGTCCGGCGCCGTGTGGACGAAGTGGAGCTTCCGCGCGCCGGGGAACCGGTCCTCGGCCAGCATCCGGGCGATCGGCCCGGTGACGCGCCCATGGCCGATCACCAGGTCGGGCGCCACGCCGTTGGGGAGCTGCGGCGGCCACAGGAGCCGGGAGAACTCCGGAACGCCCTCGCGCGCCGGGGCGCACAGCACGGTGACGCCACCGGCCGCCGCCTCGGCGACGTCCTCCGCGCCCGCCTCCAGCACCAGGCAGAAGACCTGGACCCGCTGCGCCGCCAGCGCGAGGCACAGCCGCCGGTTGAAGGTGCTCAGCCCGCCGTGCGCGGAGTTCCATTCGGTGGCCAGCACCAGGGCGGTGCACCGGTACGCGGATCCGGCCGCCGCCGACACCGGGCCGCCGTCCGGTCCCAGCACGTGGCGTGCGAACTCCGACGAGAACAGCGCGAGCCCGCCGTCGCCGTCGCGCAGGACGATCCCCTTGTCCGTCAGCTGCCGGAGGACCGTCGGCGGCACCGGCGCGGCCGTGCCGGCGGCGATACCCCTGAGCGCCTCCGGCCCTGCCCCGGAGGTGTCCAGGTCGACGGCCTGCACCAGGCGCTCGAAGTAGGCCTGGAACAGCGGGGCCTGCTGCTCGTACGCCGAGGCGACGTCCAGCGTCCCGCTCTCCAGGTAGTACTGGACCACCCGGTCGCAGAGCAGCTCCAGCAGGTACGGGTGGTTCCCGGTGTACGCGAGGAGCTCCGGCCCGACCGCCGCCAGGTCCACGCCGACGGCCGACGCCCGCTCCAGGAGCTGCGCCGACTCCCCGTCCTGGAACAGCCCGACGTGGCAGCGCTGGGCCATCACCCCGTCGAGCAGCGAGCCGCCGGCGGCGTCGATCTCGATCTCGACGATCGGCCGGCGGGAGACCGTCACCAGCCCCACCGGGTGGCGGGGCTCGCTCGCCAGCGCGCGCAGGAACTGATAGGTCGACAGTTCGGGCAGGCACCGCGGCGCGCGGTCGAACTCGTCCAGCACGATCAGCGCCCAGCGGTCCTGCCGGCGCAGTTCGTCGAAGAAGTCGGTCACCGCCTCGTAGAGGTCGTACCACTCCGGGGCCTCCCGCACCGCGGCGGAGAGCCGGGCGAGCTCCGCGCTGTCGGCGAAGTGTCCGGCCACCTCCCGGGTGACGGCGCGGAAGAGGTCCAGGGCCGAGGTGAACCGGCCCACGTCGAACCGGACGATGCCGAGGTCGTCCCGGTCGTTCAGGCCCAGCGCGTGGTCGACCAGGCTGGTCTTGCCGACCCGGCGGTGACCGGACACGCTGAGGTTGCCGGGGCGACCCGGCGACCGCCAGACGGCGGTGATCCGCGCCGTCAACTCCGGTCGTTCCACGTACCGTTCCCCGCTCGCCGGCTGGCCGACCTGGCGGTACGGGTTCTCGTCGTACGTCACGATGACCTCTCGGGTGTTCCGAAGTTCCGCCGCAGCCAGGCCTCGTAGAGACCCACGACGATCCGGTAGCCGTCCGGGGTCGACCGCAGGACCTGACGGGCCGCCAACTCGTCGAGCAGGCCCTCGGGGAGCTCGCCGTCGTGGCAGCGCTCGACCTCGCGCCGCCGTGCCGCACCGCCGTGGGACGACGCCCGTGCGACCGCGAGCGCCGCCGCACGGACCGCACCGTGGGTGGTGCCCGAGTCCGCCGCCCAGGGGGACTCCAGGTTGTCGAAGTCGTTGCCCTTCAGGTCGTCCAGGAAGCGGTCGGCGACCTGCTCGACGTCGGCGACCGTCACAGCGGCGGCCCGCTCGTGGTTCATGTGGTCGACCAGTGCGGAGCAGAACCGCTGGATGTAGAACGGGTTCCCGCCGCTGAGCCGGAGGATCTCGTCGACCGCGCCGCCGTGGAAGCGGCTGACCTGCCCCACGGGGGTGTGCCGCAGCACCGGCTCCTGGACCAGCGACCGGGCGTCCCGGTCGGCGAGGTAGCTGACCCGTTCCGTCGCGAAGACGCCGAAGGCATTGGGGTCGGCCTGCACCAACCGCTCCAGGTCGGACTGGCCGACCAGCACCAGGTGGAAGATCCGCCGCTCGACCAGCGCCTTGAACGCCTGCATCAGCGACGCCGACACCAGGCCGTCCCGGATCCACTGGTCCAGGTACTGGAACTCGTCGATGAACACCACCCACGGCGGCCGGCCCGGGTGCGACTCCCGGTACCGCTCGAACAGCCGGGCGCAGTCCAGGACCGGATCCGGGCCGGCCAGCAGCGTCTGCCGGTCGAAGCCCGGCGGGAGCAGCCGGGGCCCCGACCCGGCGGTCCGGTCCGCACCGGAGAGGATCCGCCACAGCAGCGCGCCGATCAGCCGCCGGTCCGTGCCCTCGGCCCGCTGCGGCGCCAGCTCGCCGAGGTTGCCCACGTCCACCACCGGCAGACCGTCGCGCTCCTCCAGCTCGCGGATCAGCTGGAGCCGAATGGACGACTTGCCGGTGCGCTTCTGCCCGAAGATCGCCACGCCCACCCCCGGGGAGGAGGCGGAACGCAGCGCAGCGCGGACCCGGCCGGTCAGTTCGGCCCGGCCGAAGAACATCCGCGGGTCGTCCACCGGGCGGCCCAGCGCCCCCGAGTGGAACGGATTGTCCACGGGCTCGAAGTCCACGTCGACCGGCACGGTCAGACGGGTGCTCAGGACGGCCTCCTCCTCGCTCTGCCGCTGCCGGTGGTGCAGGGTGACCTCCGCGTCGACGGCCCCCGGGGGGCTCCCCCGCAGGTCGAGGTGGACCAGGACGGGTCGGGAGCCGCCGCCGGGCACGGGCGCCGGAAGCTCGACCCGCGTGCTCCGGGCGACGAGGAGCGGGGAGAGGGGCCTGACCGACAGCCAGGCCGACTCGACCGGCGCGCTGCCCTCGGCGTTGCCCACCTCGACCGGAAGCGTCACCGTCCCCGGCCGGTACCGGGCCGCGGGCAGCGCCGAGGCGACCGCCGGCCTGGGCGGGTGCCGGCGCTCCAGCGTCCGGCGGGCCTCGCGGACCAGCAGCTCGATCCGTTCGGCGGCGGGCACCACCAACTCCACCGCCAGCGCCGTCGGCGCCGCCCGGACGCCCGCCCGGACCAGCGCGGCGCTGCGGGCCGCCGAGCGCAGCGCGCGGTCCTGCGGTTCGAAGCCCCACACCCGCAGCGAGGCCCGCAACGCGCCGACGGCCACGGCCAGCTCGTCCAGTTCCAGGACCGGGGACGCGGTCGGCCGGGAGTGCGCCAGCTCGTCCTCCGCGTCGCGCAGCGTGTCGTCCTCCAACCGCAGGCGGGTGAGGACGTCGAGCCGGTGCGCGAACCTGCGGCGCTCGGTACGCCACCGCTCCACCGCGGCGGCGACACCGACCGGGCGCAGGCCGTCGGGACCGCCCGTACCCCACCGGGCGGCGGCGGACTCGGCGAGCCCCGGGTCCTCGCGCAGTGCCGCGAGGACCGGCCCGGCCACCGTGTCACCGGCGGCGAGCAGTGGCAGCAGCAGCTCGGGGAAGGCCGAGCCGGCCTCCTGCCCCGCCCGGCGCAGGCACCGGGCGAACCCGGCGTCGTCGTACTGCGCCGGGTCGGCGCCGAGGTGGACCAGGACGGCGAGCCGGATGTCCTGCACACTCCGGTCGCCCGGGTCCAGGCTCTCCAGCGCCCCGAGGCACAGGTCCCGGGAGGACTCGGCGCTGCGTCCGCGCATCACCAGCGCGAGGGCGAGCTGCCCGAGGAAGCGGTGGCGCCGGGCGTCCGGGTCGCGGCCGAGCTCGGCGGCGACCGCCGCGGTGGAGAGGTGGCGGTCGGCGGTCTCCACCGTCCACTCGGCCCGTGCGAGGTCGTCGGCGGGCGCCGGTACCCGCGCGAGGTCCGCAGGGCCGACCCGGCGCCCGCCGTCCGCCGCCCGCCGCAGCAGCTCCCGCGCGGTCGGCGCGTAGTGCCGCTCCACGTACGCCGTCAGGGCTCCGAGGTCGACCACCGTCTCGGTGAGGAGGCGTTCGACCGCCAGCACATCGGGGTGTTCCGGGCCCAGCACCTCGTGCCACGCCTGGCGCAGCGAGCCGGCCAGCGCGCGGGCCGGCCCGGCGCCGGTGCTGCGCAGCAGGTAGCGGCAGCAGGCCAGCAGGGTGCGGCGCAGTTCGGGGTGCCGGTCGGCGAGGGCGCTGACCCGGGGCACGGTGAGGTGGACGGCCAGCTCCGCCCAGGCCGGCCAGCTCGCCGGGTCGTCCGGCGGTCCGGGTCGGGCACCCGCGAGCAGCGCCGCCGCGTCGGCGCGGGCGGCAGCAGTACCGTCGGGGCCGGTCCGCTCCCGGATGGCCACCAGGAGGAGCTGGTGGAAGGTGAAGGCGTCGGCCTCCCTGCGGAACAGCGAGCTCTCCGACACCCCCGCCAGGAGCTCGTCGACCGCCTCCGGTCGGATCGTGAAGCTCAGCCCGCCGTGGCTCTCGCGGAGCCAGGCGAACGGCACGGGTGCCGGCCCCAGCTGGGCGCAGCAGCGCAGCAGGCCGGCGAGGGCGGGAACGTCCTCGAGTTGGTCGAGCGCCTGGTCGAGGCCGACGGTCAGGGCGTCGTCGGCACGCGGACTGCCGGGGCGGAGCAGGGACGACCCGGCGAAGTCCTCTAGGAGACCGGCGTAGTGGCCGGTGGCCATGCCGGCGGACGCCATCCTGGTGGCCGCGAGTTCGAGTGCCAGCGGCAGGTCGGCCGTCAGCGCCGCGACGGCCTCGGCGTCCGTCCGCGTCAGGCCGTCGGTCCGGGCGCGGAGGAAGGCCACCGACTCCGCGCGGCTGAAGGAACCGACCGCGACGGGGTGGGCGCGGTCGCGCCACTCCGGGGTGGGAGAGGTGATCAGCACATGGCCCGGGCCCTCGGGGATCCAGCGGGCGAGCGAGGGCAGGTCCTGCGCGTTGTCCAGCACCACGAGCCACCGGCGCCGGAAGCGCAGGTCCTCCAGGAGGGCCCGGGCGTTGCGGTCGATGCCCGCCCCGGGTGGCGAGAGGTCGAGGTAGTGGGCGAGTTCGGCGTACTGCCGGGTGATGAGCGAGGCGGGGTCGGCCGAGACCCACCACACCACGTCGTACTGGCCGGCGAAACGGTGCGCGTACTCGAGTGCCAGCTGCGTCTTGCCGACACCGCCGGTGCCGTGCAGCACGACGGCTTCCCTCCGGCTGTGCAGGAGGCGGGTCCGGATCTCGTCGAGCGTGCCCTCCCGGCCGGTGAAGGCCCGATTCCGCAGGGGCAGGTTGATCACCGCGGACGGGGGGTCCGGGTCGGCGCCCGGGTGCTCCCGGTCGGGCGCCGCCGCCGGCTCGACGCCGGGGAAGGCGGGCGCCGCGGTGGGCCGGGCCGGGCCCCTGACCGCGTCCAGCAGGACGGCGAGGGCGTCCGCCTCGCCCGTGTCGTACAGCGCCCGGCGGGGCCGGCCGGCGAACAGGGCGGGCACGTCGGTGACCGGTTGGACCGCGAGCGGGAGCAGTGCGCCGCCCGGGAGCACGAGGGACTCCCACTCCTCTGTCCTCCACCGCGGCCGGTCGAGGTAGGCGGGCGAGAGCAGCGCCACGACGGCCTCGGCCCGCTCCAGCGCCTCCTCCATCCGCCGGAGGAACCCCGCGCCGGTCGACCACTCGCAGACCACCAGCTCGACCGGGTACCCGGCATGCTCCAGCTGCCAGCCGGCCCACTCGGCCCACATGCGGTCCACGCCCGCATAGCTGACGACCAGTCTCCCGCTCCGGTCCACCACCCCTCCCCCGGGGCCCGACGCCCCCTCAGGCCCCGGGTCCGAGCCTAGTGTCCGGACCTGCCGGGAGACGGGTGACTGCGGGAGAAAAACGAAGCACCGCACGGGCCGCCCCCTGACAGGCCCGTGCGGTGTCGTGGTGCCCCTCCGCCGGCGGACGGAGGGAGACGGATGGAGCGCTGGTCTACGGCCCGTCAGTTCCAGGCGGTGTCGCGGGTGGGCTTCTGCGGGGCGGACGTACGGCGGTTCATCGGTGTTCCTCCCATGGTCCGACGGGCCGGCAAGGGTTCGACCGGCGACCTGGGACCAGCCTGCGGGACGCCGGACACAGCGAACTAACATGCGCCTAACAGACCGTCCCGAGCTGGGGAGCCCATGCCCATCACGTTCGGAGTGCTCGGCCCGCTGACCGTCCATGACGGCAGGGAGCCGCGCCCGATCACCAGTCCCACCCACCGGCTTCTCCTCACCCACCTGCTGCTCAACGCCGACCGGGCCGTCACCGCGGACGCGCTGCTCGCCCTGGTCTGGGGCGAGCGGCCGCCGCGCACCGCGGCGGCGTCGCTGCACAACCACGTCGGCCGGCTGCGGCGGGCGCTCGGGCCGCGGCTGGAGGACCGGCTCGCGGCGACCGGCGGCGGGTACCGACTGCGGGTCGAGGACGGCGAGTTGGACAGCGCCGTCTTCGCGGGGCACCTGGGGCGGGCCCGGGCGGCACACACCGGGCAGGAGTGGGCGGCGGTCGCACTGGAGACGGCCGCGGCGCTGGAGCTCTGGCGCGGCGGGCCGCCGGAGGACTCGGCGGCGGCCGAGCCGGCCGAGGCGGCGCGCCTCGCGGAACTGCGGCTGCAGGCGCTGGAGTGGCGCTTCGACGCCGAGCTGGCGCTCGGCCGGCACCACGGCCTGGCGGCCGAGCTGGCCCTGCTGACGGCCGAGCACCCGCTGCGCGAGTCCTTCCACCGGCAGCTGATGCTCGCGCTGTGGCACGGCGGCCGGCGGGCGGACGCGCTCGCGGTGTACCGGACGCTACGCGGGACGCTGGTGGAGGAGCTGGGCCTGGAGCCGGGTACGGCGATCCGGCTGACGCACCGGGAGATCCTCGCGGACGAGCCCCGACCGCAGGCGGGCGGGCAAGGGGTGGACGGCACGCCTGCTGACGGCACGACCGCCGACGGGCCGGCGGCCGACGGCGGTGCGGCCGCGACGGTCGTGACGCCGTCGCAGTTGCCGGTGGCGCCCGGGGACTTCACCGGGCGGCAGGGTGAGCTGGACGCGCTGGCGCTGTACCTGCGGCCCGGGGAGCCGGGCGGGCCCGCGCGGGTGGTGCTGGTGACGGGGATGGGCGGGGTCGGCAAGACGTCCCTGGTGCTGCACGGCGCGCACGCGGTCGCCGAGGACTTCCCGGACGGCCGGCTCTACGCGGACCTGCGCGGCTTCGGCGTCTCCGAGGCGCGGACCCCGCACGACCTGCTCGGCCGGTTCCTGGCCGATCTGGGGGTCGCCGGCGAGGCGCTGCCGAAGGACACCGACGACCGGGCCGCCCTGTACCGGTCGCTGTTGGCCGAGCGGCGGGTCCTGGTGGTGCTGGACAACGCCCGGGACGGCCGGCAGGTGGCCCCGCTGCTGCCGGGGAGCGGCCGGTCGGCGGTGGTGGTGACGAGCCGCCACAAGCTGTCCGGGGTGCAGTGCTCGACCCGGATCCCGCTCGGCCCGCTCAGCGCGCCGGAGCAGCGCGCGCTGCTGGCCGCGATGTGCGGCGCGGACCGGGTGGCGGCGGACCCGGTGGCGGCCGGGCAGGTGATGGCGGCGTGCGCCGGTCTGCCGCTGGCGCTGCGGATCGCGGGCAGCCGGCTGGCCCACCGGCCAAACTGGCGGCTGTCGGAGCTGGCCCGGCGGCTGAACCGGACGGACCGTCTGCAGGCGCTGGCCGTGGACCATCTGGCGGTCCGGGAGGCGTTCTCGTTCAGCTACACCTCGCTGCTGGCGGGCGGGCGCCCGCTGGAGCAGGAGGCGGCCCGGGCGTTCCGGCTGCTGGGACTGTGGCCGGCGCACCACCACTCGGCGGAGTCGGTGGCGGCGCTGCTGGGGGCTCCGGTGGACGACGCGCTGGACGTGCTGGACACCCTGGTCGACGCCCATCTGCTGGACGTCTCGGCTCCCGGGCGGTACCGCTTCCACGACCTGCTGGGCGAGTTCGCGGCCGAGCGGGTGCTGGCCGAGGAGCCGGAGCAGGCGCGCGCCGAGGCGCTGGTGCGCCTGCTGGGCTGGTACACCTCGGCGGTGGCGGCGGCCAACCTGGCGATCGCCCCGCTGGCCGTGCCGATCCCGGCGGTGGAGGGGGTGTCGGCGGACTGGGAGCTGTTCGAGCTGCCGGAGTACGCGGACGAGGAGGCCGCGCTGGAATGGTGCGGCGAGGAGCTGGCGGCGATCCGCGACGCGGTCCGGCGGGCGGCGGCGCTGGACCGGCCGGACCTGTCCTGGCGGCTGGCGGCGGCGCTCTTCGGCTACGGCCTGACGTACTGGTGGAACGGCGAGTGGGCCGAGTGCCTGTACGAGGCGCTGGAGGCGGCCGCCGCGGCGGACGACCCGACCGGCCAGGCGTGGCTGCACGGTCGGCTCGGGGTGGCGCACGGCCTGACCCGGGCGGTCGAGCCGTGCATCGAGCACCTGGAGAAGGCGTACGGCTTCTTCCGGACGATCGACGACCTCGCCGCGCAGAAGGCGGTGATGAGCAACCTCTCCGCCGCCTACAACCAGGCGGGCGACACCGAGCGGGCCCAGGAGTGGGCGACGCGGGCGATGGCGCTGGCGGAGCGGCTCGCCGTGCAGCCGGACGCCGCCCGGCTGGCGTCCCTCGGCGACCTGCGCTTCCGCCAGGGCGACCTGCCGGGGGCCGAGCAGTCGTACCGGGAGGCGATCGCCGAGTGGCGGCGGCTCGACTCGCGCTCGCAGCTGTCCCTCGCGCTGTACAACCTGGGCGACACGCTGCGGGCGCAGGGCCGGGCGCGGGACGCCGTGGCGCCGCTGCTCGAGTCGCTGGAGATCCGGCGGGAGCTGGGCAGCCACGGCAACGTCGCCGACACTCTGGAGACGCTGGCCCGGACCCACTTCGAGGGCGGGGACCCGGAGGCGGCCCGGCAGTACTGGTCCCAGGCGCTGACCCTGGCCCGCCGGCACCGCCTGGAGCACTTCATCGGCCTCAGCGAGCGGGGCCTGGCCGGGCTCGCCTCCTGACCGCCGGTCGGGCCTGACCGCTGGTCGGGAGGCGGGCACCGGGCCGCGGGCGGCCGCCGCTCGGGCGGGAACGGCCGCCGCTCAGGCGGGGACGGCCGACCGGCCGGGGTCGGCCGGGCCCGGTACGGGCGCGCCGGCGGGCAGCGGCTCGACGGCGGTGATCACCCGAGTCCAGGGGTTGACGCTCAGCCGGACCTTGGCGCCCGGGCCCGGCACCCGGACGTCGCTGTCGCGCGGCAGTGCCCAGGCGGTGGTGCGGTCGGTGGCGCCCCCGTCCAGGGCGACCAGGCGCGGGGCGTGCTTGGAGCGGCGGGACTCGACGCGCAGCAGCTCGCCGTCGACGGCGACCGGGGCGCGCCGGGCCAGCACGGCGTACACCAGTTGCACCGCGGCGAGGGCGAACGCGGCGACGACGACCGCGAGTTCGACGGGCGCCGGGCCGCCGCGCAGCGCGGTGTCGGCCCACCAGCCGTCGACCGGGGCCATCGCGCCGGGCATCAGCGAGAGGAAGAGAACCAGCGGGGTCCACCTGCCGATCCGGCCGAGCAGGGCGAAGCCGAGCAGCCCGACGAGCACCCAGCCGGCGCCCAGGACCAGCCCGGGGCGGCGGAGTTCGTCCTCGGCGGCGGCGCCGGTCAACACCCAGTCGGGCTGCCGGAGGAGGGTGAAGAGCAGCAGCGCGGCACCGACCGCGGCGGCCGTTCCGGCGAGCCGCAGCAGGTGGGCGGGCGTCCCGCCGAAGCCGGGCCGCAGCCGCGGGTAGGAGATCCGGACCGGCCGCCAGGTGCCGCCGTGGTCGGACCAGACCCGGCGGCGGTCGCCGGAGTCGAAGCCGAGCAGCCGGGCGGTCCGGCTGACCACGCCCAGCGCGGTGCCGTACGCCGGGTAGCGGTCCCACACCGCGACGGCGGCGGGCGGCAGCTGGGCGAACTCCTCGTGCCCGGCGAGCCAGTCGCGCAGGCCCGCCCAGTGGCCGGCCCGGCGCAGGCCCTCCGGTGTGGAGCGCTCGGTGAGCAGCAGGGCCAGCAGGCCCATGGTGGGCAGCAGGCAGAGGATGCCGACCGTCACGGCGGCGCGGACCGCGTGGCCGTCCACGATCACGGCGAGCGCGGCCGGGACGGCGGGAACGAACGCGGAGAACCACAGGATGCTGCCCAGCGCGCCGCCGATCCGCGGCCGGGAGAGTCCGCGGACCCGGCTGTCGGCGATGACCTCACGGCGCAGGGACCGGTTCCAGGCGGCCGCCTGCTGCGTCTCGCGGAAGGCGATGGCCCCGATCGGCGCACCGGCCGGACCGGCCGCCTCGGCGGCCCGGGCCAGCACCCGGCGTTCGTACGGGGTGAGCGTGTCGACCTGTTCGACGGCCCGCGCGGTGAGGTGGACGGTGGTCTCGGCGGGGTCGTTGCCCGGCTGGCGGAGTTCGACCAGGCCGCGGGCGGCGAGGTCGAGCAGGGTGGCGGGCGCGGCCTGGGCGAGCGAACGCCAGCCGTTGGCCAGCAGGTTGACCACGGCCGGCGGCTCCGGGTCCGGGCCGAGGTCCTGGCCGGCGGGCGCGGGAACGACGGTGCCGTTGCGGGTGGCGGCCACCGCGCCGGCGTACAGCAGCAGCCAGGCGGCGAAGGCCACGGCGGCGGCCAGCGCGAGCTGCCCCGGCAGGGTGTCGGGGGCCAGGGGCGAGGCGAGGTTCACGATCGGGTCGGCGGGGTGCGCGCTCGTGCGAAGCGCACCTCGGCCGGGCCGTGGGCGGCCGCGTCGGTGCGGAAGTACTCGCGGACCTGGTGGGTGCCGAGCCCGGCAACCAGGTTGGCCGGGAAGGTCTCCAGCGCGGTGTTGTACGACTGCACGGCGCTGTTGTAGAACTGCCGCGCGTACGCGATCTTGTCCTCGGCCGAGGTCAGCTCGGACTGGAGCCGGGCGAAGCGGTCGTCCGCCTTCAGCTCGGGGTAGCTCTCGGAGAGCGACAGCAGGCGGCCGAGCGAGCCGGAGAGCAGGTCCTCGGCGAACGCCCGCTCGGCGGTGCCGGCGGTCGCGGCGGTGTCCAGCGCCTTGGTGCGGGCGGCGGTGACCGCCTCGATGGTCTCGCGCTCGTGCGAGGCGTACGCACGGGTCGACTCGACCAGGTTCGGGATCAGGTCGTGCCGGCGCTTGAGCTGCACGTCGATCTGCGCCCAGGAGGCCTGGGTCTGGTTGCGCAGCTTCACCAGCCGGTTGTGGATCCGGACCGTGACCACCAGCAGGGCCACCACGACCACCGCCGCAATGCCTGCCACCAAACCGACTGCCGTACCCATGGCCCGCCCCCGATGCTTTCCCGTTGTGGATCACCGGCACCGCAGGCCGGTCCCGGCGATCGTAGACCGCATGTCAACAGGGATTTCCGCAGGGCCGGGGCGTCTACGATGGCCGGGCACACCCGGGACGGAGAAGGGCGAGGAACCGTGCGGCGCTTGGGCGAGCTGGAGGCCGAGATCATGGACCGCCTGTGGTCCTGGCAGCGGCCGGCGACCGTCCGCGAGGTGGTCGACGACATCAACCGCACCCGTCCCGTCGCGTACACCACGGTGATGACCGTCGCGGACATCCTGCACGGCAAGGGCATGCTGCGCCGCGCGAAGCAGGGCCGCGCCTGGCTGTACGAGCCGACCGGCAGCCGCGAGGCGTACACCGCCGCCCTGATGCGGGAGGCGCTGGGCGCCAGCCAGGACCGCTCGGCCGCGCTGGCGCACTTCATCCGCGGTGTGTCGGCGGACGAGGCCGAGGTGATCCGCCGGCTGCTGGCGGACGACGGGCCGGGCGCGGACAGCGGGCCGGGGGGCGACGGCGGACCGAGCACGGACGGCGGACCGGGGGCGGGCAACGGGCCGGGGGCCGACGGCGGACCGGGCAGGTCGCGGTGAGCGGGACCGAGGCGCTGGTCGGGTTCGCGCTGGTCGTGGGGTTCGCCGCACCCGGACTGCTGCGACGCGCGCACTGGCCCCAGCGGGCACCGGGCGTGGCCGTCCTGGTCTGGCTCGGCCTGATGCTGTCGTTCGTCACCTCGCTGGCCCTCGCCGCCCACCACCTGGTCGAACCGGAGAAGCACCGGCACGCCGGGCTGCCCAGCCTGCTGCACGCCTGCGGGCTGACCCACCTCACCGACCTCGGACTGTCGACGGCCGCCCTGGCCCCGGCCCTGGTGGCGGCCTGGCCGCTCGGGCGGGTCGCGGCCGTGCTGGTCCGGGCGGGCCGGGAGCGGCGGCGGCACGCCGCGGTGCTCGACCTGGTCGCCCGTCCGGCCGCCGGACTCCCCGCGCTGCTCCTCGACCACCAGGTGCCCGCGGTGTACTGCCTGCCCGGCCGGCGCCGGCGGATCGTCCTCACCCGGGGTGCACTGGAGCAGCTGCCGCCGGCCCAGCTGCACGCCGTACTGGCCCACGAGCAAGCACATCTGACGGGCCGTCACCACCTGCTGAAGGCGGCGGCCCAGGGGTTCGCGGAGGCCTTCCCCGGGCTGCCGCTGGGCACCGCCGGCCGGGAGCAGACCGCGACGCTGCTGGAGATGGCCGCCGACGACCGCGCGGTCCGCCACCACGCGCGGCGCGACCTCGCCGCCGCCCTCGGCACCGTCGCGGCGGGCCTCGCCCCCGGGGCGGGCCTCGGCGCGGCCGGCTCCCCGGTCGTCGCCCGGGTCCGCCGGCTGCTCTCCCCCGCCCGCGCACCGCATCCGCTGGCCCGCTGCGCGACCGGCGCGCTGGCCCTGGCGGTGCCGCTGCTCCCCTTCCTCCTGACCTGCGGACCGGCCGCGAACTGAGCCCCACGCGGACCCCCGGTTGCCAGCCACGGGGACGAACTACTAAGTTCCTTCGTTGTTGGGGTGGGCGAGCGGAGGAGCGTGGAATGGGCAGTCACCGTCGGGCGAAAGCACCGGGCCGGGCTCGCGTCGTGGTCGTGACGGCGGCCGCCGGCGCGGCGACCCTCGCCTCGCCGCTCGCCGCGCACGCCGAGCCCACCCCCTCGCTGGACCAGGTGAAGGCCCAGGTCGACGCCCTCTACGAGGACGCCGAAGCCTCCACCGAGGCGTACAACAAGGCCCGCGAACAGCAGCAGCGGTTCCAGCAGGACACCGCCCGCCTGCAGGACCGGATCGCCCAGCAGCAGGAGCGGATCAACGGCCTGCGCGAGAGCCTCGGCGGCCTCGCCGCCGCCCAGTACCGCAGCGGCGGCATCGACCCGACCGTCCAACTCATGCTCTCCAGCGACCCCGACGACTACCTCGCCCGGGCCGGCAGCGCCGAACGGTTCACCGCCCAGCAGGCCGACGCGCTGCGCCGGCTCCGCCTCGAACAGCTGCGGATGGACGCCGACCGCACCGAGGCCACCGGCCGGCTCGCCGAACTCGACCGCGCCGCCACCGAAGCGGGCCGCCGCAAGGACGAGGTGAAGACCAAGCTCGCCGAGGTCGAACGGATCCTCGCCGGGCTCAAGGCCGCCGACCGCGCCCGGGTGCTCGGCAACGACACCCCGGCCGCGTCCCGCGGCGCCGCCCGCCCCCAGGCCTACACCGGACCGGCCACCGGGCGGGTCAAGGACATCCTCGGCTTCGCGTACGCGCAGCTCGGCAAGCCGTACCGGTGGGGCGCGACCGGCCCCGACTCGTACGACTGCTCCGGCCTCACCCTCAAGGCCTTCGCCGCCGGCGGCGTGTCGCTGCCGCGCGTCTCCCAGGACCAGTACGCGGCCGGCCGCAAGATCGCCCGCGACCAGGTCCAGCCCGGCGACCTCGTCTTCTACTACAACGACCTGCACCACGTCGGCATCTACATCGGCAACGGCCAGCTGCTGCACGCCCCGCGCACCGGCAAGAACGTCGAGATCGTCCCCTGGGACGTCATGCCGTACGCGGGGGCCGTGCGTTTCTGAGCCGCCGCCCGGCGGCTACCGGCCGGCCCTGCCCGGCTCGGTGAGTGCCGTCCCCGCGACCGACGCGAGCAGGACGACGGTGCCGAGCACGGTGGTCGCGGTCAGCCGCTCGCCGAGCAGCAGGACGGCGAGCACCGCCGCGGCGACCGGCTCCACCAGCATCACCACCGAGGCCGTCGCCGCCCGGACCACCGCCGCACCGGCGAAGTACAGCGGGTAGGCCAGCGCGGTGGTGACGACCGCGACGTACAGCATCAGCAGCAGCACCCGCACCGGGTGGGCGGTCTGCGGCAGCGGACCCTCCGCCAGGGCGAACGGCAGCAGGACCGCGGCGCCGATCGCGAAGGACCACAGCGTCAGCGTGGACGGGTCCTCCCCCGCGCCCTGCCGGCCCGACCGGCGGCCCAGCAGGTTGGTCACCGCGTACCCCGCGGCGGAGAGCACCGCGAGCGCCGCACCGAGCGGATGGACGGCGCCCTGCCGGTCGCCGAGCACCAGCACGGCCAGACCCGCGAGCGCACCCGCGATGCCCAGCAGGCCGCCGCGGCCGACCCGCTCACCGAGGAACACGCGGCCACCGGCCGCCGTGAGCACCGGGGCCGCGCCGAGCGTGACGACGGTGCCCACCGCGAGGCCGGTGTCCCGGACGGCCGCGAAGTAGGCGGTCTGGAACACCGCCAGGCCCAGACCGGTCCCGGTCAGCAGCAGGACGCGGCGGCGGACCGTGGAGTGGCGCTCGGCCGGGCCCCGGTGGGCCGGGCGGCGGTCGGCCCGGCGGAACACGCGGGCGAGGAGCAGCAGCGCGAGGCCGCTGACGAAGCGCCAGAACGAGACGGCCGACAGGCCGAGGTCGGCGGAGCGGTGGACCAGCTCCACGGCGGCGCCGGTGGTGCCCCAGGCCGTTGCGGCGGCGGCCAGGCAGGCGAGGCCCCGGCGGACCCGGTGGGTGGGGTGGTCGGCCGCGGGGGCGGCCGTCGTGAGGGTCGGTACGGCGGTGTTCGACACGGATGGTTCTCCGTCAGCAGCAGGTGGTCGTGGTCTCCCGTCCGCGGGCACGACCGGCCGGCGCGCGGCGGAACGGGTCCGCCGGAGCGCTGCTGCTGGTGGCGCCTCGCCCTAGCGGGCCGGAGGCGCGAGAACTGCTGCGGTCATGCCGACACCCTACGCGCCACCGCGGGGTGCACCCGGCCGCACCCCGGCCACGGAGCCGGGAGCTGCTGCGCGGCCCGGCACCTCCGGATCCGCGACGCCGGAAGGGCGGCGCCCCGAGGCCGACGGCGGCCGTGAGGCCCCGCGGACGGCGCGGCCGGGCGGGCGAGGAGTCGCGGGCTCGACGCTCCCGCGGAGCGGCGCGACCGACGGGCCCGCCTTGGGGCACCAGCGGCGTCGCCGGACCGTCCGGGAGTTCGGCGCGGCCGGCCGGGTGCCGTGGGGCTGCTGCCGTTCGCGCGGCTCAGGTTGTGGGGGCCGGGTACTCGACGGTCAGGTGGTCGGTGAGGGCGGTGAGGAAGTCGGCGGCGTCGAAGAGGCGGCCGGCGGAGGCGGTGCCGGTGGTGCGGGTGCGGCCGGTGAGGATGCGGTCGAGGGCCTCGACGGCGAGCGGGGCGGTGACGGCGTAGATGTCGCGGCCGCGGGCGACGGCCCGGCGCTCGCGGCCGCCCGCACGGACCAGGACGTCGACCAGGAAGGTCTGCGCGGAGCGTCCGTCGTCGTCGGTGGCGGACGGTGCGGGGGTGTCGGGGGCGATCACCTCGCGTGCGGCCTCGACGGCCATGTAGGTGCACACCTCGGGGACGTCCAGGTGGCTGGAGACGGTGACCACGTCCGCCATGGTGAACTCGCCGACCACCGCGCGGGTGCCGAGCGGCTCGGGGAACGGCCATTCCAGGGTGGGGAGTTCGGCGTCGTGGTACTCCAGCCGGCCGCCGGTGAAGCGGACCTTCCGGCCGGCGCGGCGCTCCCGGGAGACGGCCCCGGCGGCGCGGGTGCCGGCGGTGGGGTGCCAGCTGTCCAGGCCGTACGCGATGTGCACCTCGTCCGCGGCCGGCAGGCCGTCGAGCGCGGCGGTGGCGAGCAGGTCGCCGAGGCCGCCGAAGAAGGCCATCCCCGGCAGCACGACCGTCCCGGCGTCCGCGAAGCGGCGGAAGGTGTCGTCGAGCGCCTCGATCTCCGCGGCCACGTCGACGTACGGGATGCCCGCGCGCAGGGCCGCCTCGACCACCGGGCCGGTGGTGGCGGCGAACGGGCCGGCGCAGTTGACCACGGCCGCCACACCGGCCAGCGCCCGGTCGAGCGCGGCGGGGTCCTCGACCGTGGCCGGCCGGACGTCCAGGCCCGCGTGCTCCTCGGCCAGGGCGTGCAGGCGGTCCGCGTCGCGGCCGGACAGCACCGGGACGTACCCGCGGGCGAGCAGCTCCGCCACCACGAAGCGCCCGGTGTGCCCGTACGCGCCGAACACCGTCACTGCCTGCCCTGCCGTGCTCGCTGCCATCTCCGTGTCCCTTCCGTCCTCCGGCTGTTCCTCCATCCTTCCGGCGGGCGACCCGGCCGACGAGTGTCCGGAACGACGCGCCTCGTACAATTCCGGACATGGCCGCCACTGTCGCGCTCGCCGTCACCGACGGGATGCTGCACTTCGAACTCTCGCTCGCCACCGAGGTCTTCGGCTCGCCGCCGGCGGCGGTTCCGGGGCCCTGGTACGAGCTGGCGCTGTGCGGGCCGGGCCCGGTCCGGGTGGGCCGGTTCCGGCTGGAACCGGACCACGGGCTGGAGCGGCTGGCCCGCGCGGACACCGTGATCGTCCCCGGCTGGGCCGACCCGGACGTGGCTCCGCCCGCCGACCTCGTCGACGCGGTCCGCGCGGCGTACGAGGCCGGGGCGCGGGTCGCGTCGCTGTGCACCGGCGCGTTCGTGCTCGCCGCCGCCGGGCTGCTGGACGGGCGGCGGGCCACCACGCACTGGGCGCACACCGGCGAGCTGGCGGCGCGCCACCCGCTGGTCGAGGTCGACCCCGACGTGCTCTACGTGGACGGCGGGCGGGTGCTCACCTCGGCGGGGAAGGCCGCCGCGATGGACCTGTGCCTGCACCTGGTGCGGCAGGACCGCGGCTCGGCGGTCGCCAACGCGGTCGCCCGCCGGCTGGTGGTGCCGCCGCACCGCGACGGCGGGCAGGCCCAGTTCGTCACCACCCCGGTGCCCGCGCCGGACCGGCAGCACCCGCTCGCCGAGTTGTTCCCGTGGATCATGGAACGGCTCGACCGGCCGCTCACCGTCGAGGACCTGGCCCGCCGCGCCGGGCTCAGCTCCCGCCACCTCACCCGCCACTTCCGGGCGACCACCGGCACCACCCCGCTGCAGTGGCTGCACATCCAGCGCATCCGCCGCGCCCAGGAGCTGCTGGAGACCACCGACAGCGGCATCGACACCGTCGCCGCCGCCACCGGCATGGGCACCGCCACCACCCTGCGCCGCCACTTCCACCGCACGGTCGGCGTCCCCCCGGACACCTACCGCCGCACCTTCCGCGCGACGGCCGACGGCGGCTAGGGTCCGTCTTCAAACCCCCGTCGTCCGCCCGAAGGGCGGGCGGGGCGTCGTTGGGGTGCGTGCATCGGCGGCGCCGACGAGGGAGTCCATG
>NZ_JBICYJ010000028.1:0-119228 GCF_043200835.1 Kitasatospora sp. NPDC048365 | reverse complement strand
GCGGAGGGCATCGTGCCGATCGGCAAGGCCCTGCCGAACATGCGGATGCAGGTCCTGGACGAGTGGCTGCAGCCGGTTCCGGCCGGTGTGGCGGGCGAGTTGTACGTGGGTGGTGCGGGTGTGGCGCGTGGTTACGGCGCCCGTCCGGGCCTGACGGCCGAGCGGTTCCTGCCGGACCCGTACGGTGCTCCGGGTGCCCGCCTGTACCGCACGGGCGACTTGGCCCGGGTGCTGGCGGACGGCACGGTGGACTTCCTCGGTCGCCTGGACCACCAGGTGAAGATCCGCGGCCACCGCATCGAACTCGGCGAGATCCAGGCCGCGCTGGCCGCCCACCCGCAGGTTCGCGAGGCGGCCGTGCTGGCGCACGGCGCCGAGGGCGCGGACAAGCAGCTGGTCGGCTACCTGGTCCCGGCCGGCGCGCTGGACACCGCGGCGCTGCGCGGCGACCTCCAGCAGAAGCTGCCGGACTACATGGTCCCCACCGTCTGGATCACCCTGGACGCGCTGCCGCTGAACGCCAACGGCAAGGTCGACACCCGTGCCCTGCCCGACCCGGACGCCCGCCCCGAGCAGCCGTACCTGGCACCGCGCACGGCGACCGAGGAGCGGCTGGCCGCGATCTGGGGCCAGGCGCTCGGCCTGGAGCAGGTCGGCGTGGACCGCAGCTTCTTCGAGCTCGGCGGCCACTCGATCCTGATCATCCAGGTGGTCTCCGAGGCGCTCAAGGCGGGCCTGCCGGTCTCGCTGATGATGCTCTACAAGAACGAGACCGTCGCCGACCTGGCCGCCGCCGTGGACGCGGTGCTCGCCGCCCAGCAGGAGCAGGCCGACGCCGAGGCCCGGGCCGCCGCCGAGCGGGCCGCGGCCGAGGAGCGGGCCCGCAAGGAGGCCAAGCGCTCGGTCAAGGACACCGTCAAGCAGGGCCTGCTGAAGGGCGGCCCGCGCCGCTCCGAGGTGGAGCCCTCGCGGATCGTGAAGGCGCTCGCCGAGCACCGGATCCCCGGTGCGAGCGTGGCGGTGCTGCGCGACGGCGAACTGGTCAGTGCCGACGGCTACGGCTTCGTCGGGTCGGAGGTCTCCGAGCCGGTGACGGCCCGGACGGTCTTCCCGGTCGGCTCGGTCTCCAAGCACCTCGCCGCGCTGACCGTGCTGCGGCTCGCCGAGGAGGGCGGGGTCGACCTCGACCGGGACGTCAACGACTACCTGACGTCCTGGAAGGTCCCCGGCGACGGGCCGGCGATCACCCTGGCCCACCTGCTCGGCCACCTCTCCGGCCTGCTGGTGGTGCCGAGCGGCCGCTACCCGCGCGGCACCCACCGCCCCGCGCTGGCGGAGCTGCTGGACGGCACCGTCGAGGGCCACCCGGCGGTCCGCCGGGACCTGGCGCCCGGCGAGGCCTTCCGCAAGGCGAACATCCACTTCTCGGTCGCCGAGCAGGTGGTGGCGGACACCACCGGCGAGGACTTCGCCGTCCTGGCCCAGCGCCTGGTGATCGACCCGCTCGGCCTGCGCGACACCGGCTTCCGGCAGACCTTCCCGGAGGCCCCGGGACGCTCGGTGGCGCTGGGGCACGGCGCCGACGGCCGCCCGCTGGACGGCGGCTGGGACGTCCGGGTGGACGTGGCGGCGGCCGGCCTCTGGTCGACCGCGGCCGACCTCGCCGCCGTGGCGCTGGAGGTGCGCCGCTCGTACCTGGGCCGCCCGCTGGCCCTGCTCGGGCAGGACAGCGCCCGCCGCCTGCTCGCCCCGCACCCGGCCAGCTTCTACGGCCTGGGCACCGTGGTGGACGCCACCGGCTCCGAGCGCTGGTTCGGCCACGGCGGCGAACTGGACGGCCACCGGGCGCTGACCCTGTGCCGGCTCGACAAGGGCACCGGCTTCGTGGTCCTGGCCAACGGCGGAGCGGCCGACCGGCTGCTGGGCCTGTTCACCGAGGCCGCCGGCCTCCCGGACGCGCCGCACTGACCCACCCCGACCGGACGGGGGCCGCCCACCCCGGCCCCCGTCCGGCCATCACCGCCCCCGGGGGCCTGTCCGGGGGATCTTGCCGGGCCCGCGACGCCAGGGCACGCACCTCGCTGCGTTGTCGTCGGTCGCCGATGCTCCGCATGGACTCCCTCCTCCGCCTTGCGATGCACGCACCCTGACGCCGCGGTCTGATCCGACAAGATCCCCCGGACAGGCCCCGCCTCCCCGCACCCGGTCACTCGCCGAAGGAGCCCCGATGACCGCACGCCACCTGATCTCGCTGGACGACCTCACCGACGACGAACTGCGCTACCTGGCCGCCCGCGGGGCGTCCTTCTCGGCGGGCCTCGCCCCGCAGGAGCGCCCGCTGGACGGCGCCGTGATCGGCGTCTACTTCCGCAAGACCTCCACCCGCACCAGGACCGCCTTCTCGGCCGGTGCCCAGCGCCTCGGCGGCCAGATCGTCGCCTTCGGCCCGGACGACCTCCAGCTGAACACCGGCGAGACCACCGAGGACACCGGCCAGGTCTTCTCCCGGATGCTGGACGTGCTGGTCGCCCGCACCGCCGGCGACCCGGAGGAGCTGCGCGGCTGGGCCGGCCAGGACCGGATGGCCGTGGTCAACGCGATGAGCGCCGACGAGCACCCCACCCAGGCGCTCACTGACCTCACCACCCTGCTGCGCCAGTTCGGCCGGATCGACGGCCTGCGGGTGCTGTACGTCGGCGAGGGCAACAACACCGCCGCCGCCCTCGCCCTCGCCCTCAGCCGCTTCCCGGGCACCTACCTGGAGCTGCGCACCCCGGCCGGCTACGGCCTCACCGAGGACGTGCTCGCCCGGGTCGCCGCCTCCTGCGCGCGCAGCGGCGCCGAGGTGGTCGAACTGCACCACATGGACGGGCAGTCGGCGGGCTTCGACGCGATCTACACCTCGCGCTGGCAGACCACCGGCACCTCCAAGCCGGACCCGGACTGGCGCGCGGCCTTCGACCCGTTCAAGGTCACCCCGGTGCTGTGGCTGCACAGCCCGCACGCGGTGTTCATGCACGACCTGCCGGCCCACCGGGGCGAGGAGGTGGACGCCGAGGTGCTGGACGGCGTCCACTCGATCGCCTTCGACCAGGCGGCGAACAAGATGTACAGCGCGATGGCGGTGCTCGAGTGGTGCCGCACCGGCGTCGCGGTGTCCGACGAGGCCACGGCCGGACAGGCGGTGGCGGGATGAGCCTGCTGGAGGAGAAGCCGGTCGTCGCGGACGAAGTCCCGCAGACCGTACCGCCGTTGAAGAAGAACCGGGACTTCCGGCTGCTCTGGCTGGGCGCCGGGATCTCCCAGTTCGGCGGGCGGCTGAGCGCGGTCGCGTACCCGATGCTGATGGTCTGGCACGGCCACTCGGTCACCCAGGCCGGCCTGGTCGCCTTCGCCGCCCAACTGCCGAACCTGACCGTCCAGTTGCCCGCGGGCGTGCTGGTCGACCGGTTCGACCGGCGGAAGTTGATGATCGTCTGCGACGTGGCGGCGCTGCTGGCCATGGCCGGCCTGGTCGCCATGCTGCTGCTGGGCGCGGTCTGGGTGCCGGTGGTGATGGCGGCGGCCTTCGTCGAGGGCAGCGCGGCGATCTTCTACCGGCTGGCCGAGCGGGCCGCGGTGCGCAACGTGGTCCACCCGGACCACCTGTCCTCGGCGCTCTCGCAGAACGAGTCGCGCGGCCACGCCGCCGGGCTGCTCGGCAATCCGGTCTCCAGCGCGCTGTTCACGGTGCTGCCCTGGCTGCCGTTCGCGATCTCGGGGGTCGGCCGGGTGGCCGCGTACCTGGGGCTGGTGGCGATCCGCACCGAGTTCCAGCAGCCGCGCACCGCCAAGGAACGCAATCTGCGGGCCGAGGTGGCGGAGGGCTTCCACTGGCTGTGGGGGCAGCGCTTCATGCGGGCCGCGGTGGCGCTGGTCGCCGGCACCAACGTGCTGTTCCAGATCATGGGCCTGACCCTGGTGGTGACGGTCGAGCGGGCCGGCGGCTCGCCCGCCGTGCTCGGCGGGATCGGCGTGGTCTCCGGCCTCGGCGGCATCCTCGGCGCGCTCTCCGGCTCGTTCTGGATGAAGCGCTTTTCGCCCTCCGCCATCATGACCGCCGCGTTCGCCCTCTGGGCGGTGCTGATGGCCTCGGTCGCGCTCACCGCCAACCCCTTCGCGCTGGCCGGCCTGTACGCCGGGATGAGCGGCGTCGGCGCCGCGATGAACGTCACCGCCGGCGTCTACCAGGCCCGCATCTGCCCGGACGAACTCCAGGGCCGGGCCGCCAGTTTCGCCGTCCTCGCCTCCTCCGGCGCCAACTCGCTGGGCGCCCTCTCGGCCGGCTTCCTGCTGGCCGCGCTCGGCCCCGCGCACACCGCGCTCGGCGCGGGCGCTGTGATGGCCCTGATCGTCCTGCTGGCCCTCGCCAGCCCCGCCGTCCGCAGCGGCCGGGAGATCATCGGCTGACAGCTCCCCCCGAACGCCTCCACGGGCACCGGTCGCACCCGCGACCGGTGCCCGTTCGCATGCCTACGGCCCGCCCGATAGGCGGGATACAAGGAAAAGATAGGCCGCCTTGGAAGGGTCGGGCGTGCACGGCCCCTACTGGAGAGAGAAGACAGATGAACGCGGATCTGAACTGGCGGCCGCTGGAGATCGGACCGTCCGACACCGGCACCGCGGCCTCGGCCGAGGGCCTGGCCGCCCACCTGCGCGCCTTCGGCGACCTCGAGGGCCTGCTGGTCCAGGAGAAGGCCGTGATCTTCCGGGGCTTCCACGTCGCCCCGGGCGAGCTCGACGGCGTCCTCGACCTGCTGCTGCCCAACCGCCTCGCCTACGTGCACGGCAACTCCCCGCGCACCAAGGTCGGCAAGAACGTCTACACCTCGACCGAGTACCCGCAGGAGTACACCATCTCGATGCACAACGAGATGTCGTACGCCCACCAGTGGCCCGCCCGCCTCGCCTTCTACTGCGAGATCGCCGCGGAGACCGGCGGCGCCACCCCGGTGGTGGACGCCCAGCGCTGGCTGGAGTCGCTCGACGACGAGGTCCGCGAGGCCTTCGCCGGCGGCGTCCGCTACACCCAGAACCTGCACGACGGCTACGGCCTCGGCAAGAGCTGGCAGCAGACCTTCGAGACCGAGGACCGCGACGCCGTCGAGGAGTTCCTCGCGAACGCCGAGGCCGGCTGGGAGTGGAAGAAGGACGGCACGCTGCGCGTCACCCAGCTGCGCCGCGCCACCACCAAGCACCCGGTGGACGGCACCGAGGTCTGGTTCAACCAGGCCGACCAGTGGCACGTGGCCGGCCTCGGCGACGAGACCGCCGCCACCCTCGCCAAGATCCTCCCCGAGGAGGACCTGCCGCAGTCCGTCACCTTCGCAGACGGCCGCCCGATCCCCGCCGAGTACGTGCTGCAGATCCGCGACCGCGGCCTGGAGAACGCCGTCGACTGCGACTGGCGCACCGGCGACCTGATGCTGATCGACAACGTCATGGTCGGCCACGGCCGCCGCCCGTTCACCGGCAAGCGCCGGGTCCTGGTCGCGATGAGCAACAGCGAGGCGGACGCCGCCCGCGCCGCCGAGCTCCAGGCGGCGGTGAGCGCCGCATGACCACCGCCGAGGCCCCGGCGTCGGCCGACCTGCTGCCCTACCTGGTGGAGCACACCGAGGGCGGCCCGGCGCTGACCGAGCTGATCACGGCGCAGCGCGAGGAGCTGCGCCGCCGGCTGCTGATCGACGGCGCGCTGCTGCTGCGCGGCTTCCCGGTCGACGGCGTGGCCGGCTTCGAGGACGCGGTCCGCGCGCTGTCCGGCGAGCCGCTGAAGTACACCGAGCGCTCCTCCCCGCGCTCCACCATCGCCGGGAACGTCTACACCTCCACCGACTACCCGCCGGACGAGGAGATCTTCCTCCACAACGAGAACTCCTACCAGGCCAGTTGGCCGCGCCTGCTGTACTTCTACTGCGACGTGCCGGCCGAGACCGAGGGCGCCACCCCGCTCGCCGACATCCGCGAGGTGTACCGCCTGGTCGACCCGGCGGTCCGCGAGGAGTTCGAGCGGCGCGGCTGGCAGGCGGTGCGCAACTTCCACCCGCAGTTCGGCGTGGAGTGGCGCTCGGTCTTCAACACCGAGGACCGCGCGGCGATCGACGCGTACTGCGCCGAGCGCGGCATCCGCACCGAGTGGACCGGCGACGACGGGCTGCGCACCATCGCCACCCGGCAGGCCGTGCACGTCCACCCGGAGACCGGCGACCGGGTCTGGTTCAACCACATCACCTTCTTCCACCACACCACGCTGGCCGCCGAGGTCTCCGAGGGCCTGCTGGAGCTGTTCGGCGAGGAGGGCCTGCCCACCAACACCTACTACGGCGACGGCGCGCCGATCCCGCGCGAGGTCATGGACCACCTGCGGGACTGCTACCGCAAGGCGTCCCGGCGCTTCGACTACCGGCAGGACGACATCCTGGTGGTCGACAACATGCTGGCCGCCCACGGCCGCGAGCCGTTCACCGGGCCGCGCCGGATCGCCGTGGCGATGACCGACCTGTACGACCCGGCCACCGGCCGCGGCGTCCTGGGTTATTAGGGGCTGTCCGACAATTCCCGCCGGGCGGCCGCCGCCGGAGCACGCACCTCGCCGGCTTCTCGTCGGTCGCAGATGATCCGCATCAACTCCCTCCTCGGCACCGCCGATGCACGCACTCCAACGACGCCCGCTGATCCGACGCGAATTGTCGGACAGCCCCTACAGGAGCCGGACCCCCATGCTGTCGCACCGCCCCGCCCCGAAGACGTCCCCCTGGCTGCGGACCTTCCTGCCGCGCCCGGGGGCCGCCGTCCGCCTGGTCTGCTTCCCGCACGCCGGCGGCGCCGCCAGCTCGTTCCGCGCGCTGGCCGGACTCCTGCCCCCCGAGATCGAACTGACGGCCGTTCAGTACCCGGGCCGGCAGGACCGCTACCAGGCGCCGTTCGTCACCGACATGGACGAGCTGGTCGCGGAGATCCACCAGGAGCTGGCCGGCCGCCTCGACCGGCCGACCGCCTTCCTCGGGCACAGCATGGGGGCCACCGTCGCCTACGAGACCGCGCGGCTGTTGCGCCCGCGCTTCCCCTCGCCCCTGCTCGCGCTGTTCGCCTCCGCCCGCCGGGCCCCCGACCGGTGCCGCCCCACCGGCCTGGACTTCACCGACGACGCGGTCGTCCGCGCCTTCATCCGGGAGCTCGGCGGGGCCGGTGCCGACCGGCTCGACGACGAGGACGACCTGTGGCAGCTCACCCTGCCGATGCTGCGCAACGACTTCCTGCTCGCCGAGGCCTACCGGCACCGGCCCGGGCCGCCGCTCAGCTGCCCGATCGTGGCGGTCTCCGGTGACGGGGACAGCCGCTGCACCCTCGACGAGGCCCGGCACTGGTCCGGGCACACCATCGGGGCCTTCGAGGCCCACGCGCTGCCCGGCGGCCACTTCTACACCGAGGAGTGCCCCGACCGGCTCGCGGCCCTGCTGACCGGCGCCCTGGCCCGGTACGGCGCACCGGTGCCCGCCGACCCCCTGCCCGCCCTGCCCGCCGACGTCCTCGTGGAGAGCTGAGATGTCCCACCCGTACACCGCGCGCCTGCCGCTCACCGCGGCCCAGGCCGGGGTCTGGGCCGCGCACCAACTCGACCCCTCGGAGCGCCGGTTCACCATCGGCGAGTACCTGGAGATCCCCGAGCCGATCGACCCGGCCACCCTCGCCGAGGCCTGGCGGATCACCGTCTCCGAGTGCCAGGCGCTCCAGGTCCACGCCATCGGCGAGGACGAGACCGGCCTGTGGCAGCTGGTCGACCCGGCCTCCGCACCGCCCTGCGCGCACCTCGACTTCTCCACCCTGCCCGACCCGGAGGCCGCCGCCCGCGCCTGGCTGCGCGCCGACCTCGACCACCGCGCCGACCTCTCCTTCGGGCCGCTGTCCTCCGCGACCCTGCTCCAGCTCGGCGAGCGGCGGTTCTGGTTCTACCACCGCTACCACCACGTGGTCGCCGACGGCATCGGCTACTCCCTGGTGCTCGGCCGGCTCGCCGCCGTCCACCGCGCCCTGCGCGCCGGGCAGCCGGTCGGCGACAGCCCGTTCAGCCCGCTCGCGGTCCTCGTCGAGGAGGACGCCGCCTACCGCACCTCCGCCCAGTACGAGGAGGACCGCCGCTACTGGACCGAGCGCCTCGCCGACCGGCCGATGCCCGCCCGGCTCACCCGCCGCACCCTGCGCACCGAGCCGCCCGCCGACCTGCTCGCCTGGGAGCGGGCCCAGCGGATCCGCACCGAGGCGGTGTTCAGTGCCGCCACCATGCAGTCCGTCCGGGCCGCCGCCCGCCGCGGCCGGACCAGCTGGCTCACCGTGCTGATCGCCGTCACCGCCGCCTACCTGCGCCGGATGACCGGCCAGGACGACATCCTGCTCGCCCTCCCGGTCGCCGCCCGCACCACCGCCGCGTCCCGCCGCACGCCCGCGATGGTCACCAACACCGTCACCCTGCGCCTGGACGTACCCGCCGGGGCCACCCTGGACGGGCTGCTGCCCGCGGTGGACGCCGAGATCCGCGCCGCCCTCGCCCACCAGCGCTTCCGCCACGAGGACCTGCTCGCCGAACTCGGCCTCTCCGGCAGCGACGTCGGCTTCCTCGGCGCGATGGCCAACCTGATGTCGCACAACCCGTCGCTCAGCTTCGGCGACCTGCCGATCGTCCCGACCAACCTCTCCTCCGGGCCCGCCCCCGACCTGACCTTCTCGGTCCAGGACCGCGGCGACGGCGGCGAGGGCGCCAAGCTCGCCTTCGACGCCAACCCCGGCCACTTCGACCGGGAGGAACTGCTCGGCCACCGCGACCGCTTCCTGCGCCTCGCCGAGGCCGCCCTCGCCGCCCCCGGAACCCCGATCGGCGACCTGGAACTGCTCGGCGCCGACGAGCGGCAGCGGCTGCTGGTCGACTGGAACGACACCGCGGCCGACAACGAGGCCGTCTGCCTGCCGGCGCTCTTCGAACGCGCCGCCGCCGAGCACCCGGACGCCGTCGCGGTCTCCCAGGACGGATCGTTCCTGACCTACCGGCAGCTCGACGAGGTGTCGGCCGAGCTCGCCGGACGGCTGGCCGCCCGGGGCATCGGACCGGAGGACTACGTCGCCGTCGCCGTGCCGCGCTCGCCGCTCTCCATCGCCGCCACCCTCGCCGTGCTGCGGGCCGGCGCCGCGTACCTGCCGATCGACACCGGGTACCCGGTCGAGCGGATCGCCCAGATGGTCGAGGACGCCGCCCCCGCGCTGGTCCTCACCACCGCCGAGGCCGCCGACCGGCTGCCCGCCGACGCCCCGCGGCTGCTGCTCGACACCGCCTCCGACGGGACCGTGGCACCGGTCCGTGCGGCCGACCCCGCCAACCCCGCGTACCTGATCTACACCTCCGGCTCCACCGGCCGCCCCAAGGGCGTCGCCGTGCCCCACCAGGGCATCGTCAACCTGGTCCTGGACCACGTCCACCGCCTGCGGACCGGCCCCGGCAGCCGGGTCACCCAGCTCCTCTCACCCGGCTTCGACGCCGCCGTGCAGGAGATCTGGCCCTGCCTCGCCTCCGGCGCCGAACTCGTCCTCCCGCCGCGCGACGGCGTCCCCGTCGGCGCCGACCTCGCCGACTGGCTCGCCGACCGCCGCGCCACCCACATGACCCTGCCCCCGGTGCTGCTCACCGCCATGCCCGAGGCCCACCTCCCCGACCTGCGCTCCATCGTGGTCGGCGGCGACACCACCGAACCCGAGGTGATCCGCCGCTGGGCACCCGGCCGCGAACTGCGCAACCACTACGGGCCGACCGAGATGAGCTGCACCGTCTCCGGCTCCGACCCGCTCACCGGCGACGAACTGCCGCCGATCGGCCGGCCGATCCGCAACACCCGGCTGCACGTCCTCGACGACGCGCTCGCCTTCGTCCCGGCCGGCGTCACCGGCGAGCTGTACGCCACCGGCGCCGGCATCGCCCGCGGCTACCTCGGCCGGCCCGGCCAGACCGCCGAACGCTTCCTGCCCTGCCCCTACGGCCCGCCCGGCAGCCGGATGTACCGCACCGGCGACCTGGTCCGCCGCCGCCCCGACGGCCGCCTCGACTTCCTCGGCCGCGCCGACGGCCAGGTCAAGGTCCGCGGCTACCGCATCGAACTCGGCGAGATCGAAGCCGTCCTCGCCGCCGTCGACGAAGTCGCCGACGTCGTCGTCACCGCGCACGGCACCCGCCCGCAGGACCGCAAGCTCGTCGCGTACGTCACGGCCGCCGACGGCCGCGACCTCGACCCGATCGCCCTGCGCGCCCACCTCGCCCGCATCCTGCCCGACTTCATGGTGCCCGCCGGCATCGTCGTGCTCGCCGAGCTCCCCGTCACCCCCAACGGCAAGGTCGACCGCAAGGCGCTGCCCGCACCCGACTTCGACTCGCAGACCTCCGCCCGCGCCGCCCGCAACCCGCGCGAACAGCTGCTGTGCGAGCTGTTCGCCGAGGTGCTCGGCGTTGCCGCGGTCGGCGTCGACGAATCCTTCTTCGACCGCGGCGGCGACTCCATCCTCGCCATCCAACTCGTCGCCCGGGCCCGGCAGTCCGGCCTGCGACTGAGCGCCGGCGAAGTCATGCGCCACCGCACGCCGGAAGAGCTCGCCACCGTTGCCCGCAGCGACGACCAGGCCACCGCCGAAGCGGACGGCGCCGGAATCGGCCCCGTCGAACGGACCCCGATCACCGGCTGGCTCGCCGACCTCGCCGGCGACGTCCGGGCGGTCACCGGTTTCAACCAGTCGGTGGTGCTGCGGACCCCCGCGAACGCCGACCCCGCCACCCTCGCCGCCGCGCTGCAGGCGCTCACCGACCACCACGACGCGCTGCGGATCTCGCTCGCCGAGGACTGGACGCCGAGCGTCCGGCCGGTCGGCGCGGTCACGGTGAAGGTGCGTCAGGCCCTGTCCGGCGCGGACCGCCGGGCCGAGGCGGCCGCCGCCCGCGACCGGCTCGACCCGCGCGGCGGGTCGGTCCTGGAGGCGGTCCTGTTCGACGGCGGCGAACTGCTCGTCGTCGCCCACCACCTCGCCGTCGACGGCGTCTCCTGGCGGATCCTGCTCGCCGACCTGGCCACCGCCTGGGCGGCGCTCGCCACCGGCGCCCGGCCCGTCCTGCCGCCGGTGGCGACCTCGCTGCGCACCTGGGCCGGCCGGCTCGCCGCCACCGCCCCGCAGCGCCGCACCGAACTCCCCGCCTGGCAGGCGATCGAAGCCACCCCGGACCCGGGCTCCGCCGACCTCCCCGCCGGCCCGCTCCACCAGCTGACCCGCACCGTCCCGCCCGCCCTCGCCGCCCGCCTCCTCACCGACCTCCCCGCCACCCTCAAGGCCGGCGTCGACGAACTCCTCCTCACCGCCCTCGCCACCGCCGTCCCCACCTGGCGCACCGAACGCACCCACCCCGCTGTGCCCGGCGCGGCCGTGCTGATCGACCTGGAGTCGCACGGGCGGCAGGAGGGGGCCGTGGGCTCGCCCGCGGTCGACCTGTCGCGGACGGTGGGGTGGTTCACCGCCGTGCATCCGGTGGCGTTGCGGGCGGATCCGGCGGGTGACCGGGCGCGGTCGGTGAAGCTGGTGAAGGACCAGCTGCGCGCGGTGCCCGGTGACGGCCTGGGCCACGGCCTGCTGAAGCAGCTGGACGGCGCCGACGGCCTCGGCGGTGTCACCCCCGAGCTGGCGTTCAACTACCTGGGCCGGTTCCCGGCGGGCACCGGCGCGGACTGGGAGATGCTGCCCGGTGACGGCCCGCTGGTCGACGGGTTCGACCCGCGGATGCCGGCGGCGCACGCGCTGGAGATCACGGTGATCGCCTACGACCGGGCGGACGGCCCGGAGCTGCGGCTGACCTTCGGCTGGCCGGTGGACCGTTTCACCGAGGCGGAGGCCGCCCGGCTGGCGGACCTCTGGCTGGCGGAGCTGGCGGCGCTGCCCTCCCACGCGCCCGGTCTGGTGCCCACGGACGTGCCGCTGGTCGGCCTGGACCAGGCCCGCCTGGAGGCGCTGGAGGCGGCCCACCCGGGGCTGTCGGACGTCCTGCCGCTGACCCCGTTGCAGGAGGGGTTCCTCTTCCACACGCTGATCGACGGCCGGGAGAGCGACGCGTACCTGACCCAGCTGGTGCTGGACCTGGACGGCCCGCTCGACCCGGTGGCGCTGCGCACGGCCGCCCGGCGCCTGCTGGACCGCCATCCGGCGCTGCGCGCGGGGTTCGTCCACGAGGGTCTGCCGCACCCGGTGCAGGTGGTCCGCGAGGGCCTGGAGCTGCCGTGGTCGGAGGGGGACGTGTCCGCCCTCCCGGCGGGCGAGCGGGAGGCGGAGCTGGAGCGCCTGACCGCGGCCGAGAAGGACCGCCCGTTCGACCTGGCGGTGCCGCCGCTGCTGCGCGTGCTGCTGCTCCGCAGCGGTGAGCGCAGCCACCGCCTGGTGCTGACCAACCACCACATCCTGTGGGACGGCTGGTCGACGCCGGTGCTGCTGGGTGAGCTGTTCGCGCTGCTGGGCGGCGCGGAGCCGGGTCCGGCCCGGCCGGTCGGGGAGTACCTGGGCTGGCTCGCCGGGCAGGACGTGCCGGCGGCCCGCGAGGCGTGGACGGCGGCGATGGCCGGTCTGTTCGAGCCGACCCACCTGGTGCCGGACGCGGCGCACACCGACCCGGTGCCGCAGCGCCAGCTGCGGGTGGAGCTGCCGGAGGAGTTCACCGCCCGGCTGACCGGGCGGCTGCGTTCCCTCGGGGTGACCGTGAGCACCCTGGTGGAGGCGGCGTGGGGCGTCTTCCTGGCCCGTACG
This sequence comes from Kitasatospora sp. NPDC048365, assembly GCF_043200835.1. Lineage (NCBI taxonomy): Bacteria > Bacillati > Actinomycetota > Actinomycetes > Kitasatosporales > Streptomycetaceae > Kitasatospora > Kitasatospora sp. NPDC048365. Next base: position 106,376 of record NZ_JBICYJ010000028.1, on the reverse strand, counting down.
ACCGGCGCGGACGACGTGGTCTTCGGGACCTCGGTCTCCGGCCGGGACGCCGAACTGCCGGGCGTGGAGCGGATGGTGGGCATGCTCACCAACACCCTGCCGGTCCGGGTGGCGCTGCGGCCCGAGGAGACCCTGGCCGAGTTGCTGGTCCGGCTGCAGGACGAGCAGAACGCGCTGACGCCGCACCACCACCTGGGCCTGGCGGAGATCCAGCGCGCGGCGGGTCTCGGCCCGCTCTTCGACACCACCACGGTCTGCCTCAACTACCCGCTGGACCTCGCGGCGCTGGAGCCGCTGCTGCCGGCCGGGCTGCGCCTGACCGGGCTGGACGCCCGGGACGGCACCCACTACCCGCTGCGGATGGCCGTCATCCCGGGGCCGCGGCTGCGGCTGTGGCTCGGGCACCGGCCGGACTGCTACCCGGAGGAGGAGGCGGAGCAGTTGCTCGCCCGGTTCCGCCGGCTGCTGGAGGCGTTCGCCGACAGCCCGGACACGCCCGTCGGGGAGATCGACATCCTCACCGCCGAGGAGCGGATGCGGCTGCTCGTCTCCTGGGGCGGCTACGGCGACTGACGCCGCGCCCGGCGCACCCACAGACGTTCCCCCGTACCCACACCACCGAGAGAGACGGTCATGACCACCGACTTCTTCGGCCACCGCAACGTCGGCGAGGCCTTCGCCGCGCGGGTGGCCGCGCACCCGGACCGGGTCGCGCTGACCATCCACCTGGGCCCGCACGGCCCGGAGCCCGAGTCGCTGACCTTCGCCGAGCTGGACCGCCGGTCCCGGCTGCGCGCCGCCGAGCTGGCCGAGCGGCTGGCGGTGGGGGAGCGGGTGCTGCTCGCCCTGCCGACCTCCAGCGAGTTCGTCGAGACGTACCTGGCCTGCCTGATGGCCGGCCTGGTCGCGGTGCCGGTGCCGGTGCCGGGCGGTTCGGCGCACGCCACCGCGCGGGTCGCGGCGATCGTCCGCGACTGCACCCCGGGCCTGGTGCTGACCACCCGCCGCGACCAGCTGGACCTGAGCGAGTGGTTCTTCGCCCAGGGCCTGGAGGTGCCGGTGGAGGCGGTCGAGCGGGTCGCGGACGGCGAGGCGCCGGCCGGCCCGCTGCCGGTGACCGGGCCGGACACCCTGGGCGTGCTGCAGTACAGCTCGGGTTCGACCGGTACGCCGAAGGGCGTGATGCTCAGCCACGGCAACATCATCGCCAACGCCGAGGCGTTCTCGGTGGACGGCGGGTTCGGGCCGGACTCCCGGTTCGGCAACTGGATCCCGCTCCACCACGACATGGGCCTGTTCACGCAGTTGACGACCGCGCTGCTGCTGGGCGCGTTCAGCGCCCTGATGCCGCCGGCCGAGTTCGTGAAGCGCCCGGTGGAGTGGCTGCGGATGATGGACCACTACCGGATCACCACCAGCGCCGCCCCGAACTTCGCCTTCGACCTGTGCCTGCGCCTGGTGAGCGACGCGCACCTGGCCGAACTCGACCTGTCCTGCCTGACGTTCGTCGCCAACGGCTCGGAGCCGATCCACGGCCCGACGCTGCGCGCCTTCATCGAGCGCTTCGCCGCGGCGGGGCTCGCGCCCAACGCGATCGCGCCCGGCTACGGCCTGGCCGAGGCGACGGTGTTCGTCTGCGCCAAGGCGCCCGAGCCGAACCCGAACATCCTGACCATCGACGAGGCGGCCGCCGAGCGCGGCGAGATCCGCACCGCCGCCGAGGGCCGCGAACTGGTGGGCCTCGGCCGGCCGGGCGGCTTCGAGTCGGTGATCGTCGACCCGGAGTCCCGCCGCGAGCTGCCCGAGGGCCGGGTCGGCGAGCTGTGGCTGCGCGGGGCGAGTGTCGGTTCCGGCTACTGGAACCGCCCGGAGCTGACCGGGCCGGTGTTCGGCGCCCGGATCGAGGGCGGCGACGACCGGGTCTGGATGCGCACCGGCGACCTGGGCACGCTGATCGACGGCGAGCTGTTCGTCACCGGCCGGCTGAAGGAGATGCTGGTGGTGCGCGGCCGCAACCTGTTCCCGCAGGACCTGGAGCAGGAGGCGCGCTCCGCCCACCCGGCGCTGGTCGGCTTCTTCGGCGCGGCGTTCGCGGTGCCCGCCCCGGACGAGCGGATCGTCCTGGTGCACGAGGTCAGCCCCAAGGTCCGGGACGCCGAGCTGCCCGCCGTGGCGAGCGCGGTGAAGCAGGGCCTGACCGGCGCGCTGGGCGCCCCGCTGCGCAACGTGGTGCTGGTGCGCCGCGGTTCGGTCCGCCGGACCACCAGCGGCAAGATCCAGCGCACCACCATGCGGGAGCTGTTCCTGTCCGGTGAGCTGACCGCGGTCCACGCCGACCTGGAGCCGGCCGTCCGGCTGCTGGCCGCCGCCGAGCCGGTCGCGCCGGCCGCCGTCGTCCTGGGCGGTGCCGCATGACCGAGCCGACCCTGCCCGCCGCCGGCCGCCCCGACCAGGAGCTGGACGCCTGGCTGGCGAAGACCGTCCCGGCCGGCGTCCTCGCCGAGCTGGACCGCGCGGAGGAGTTCCCGGCCGGGATCCTCGACCTGCTCGACGAGTTCGACCTGCCCGCGTACTACGTCCCGATCGAGGACGGCGGACTGCTGGACGACCACGAGGAGCTGCTGCGGCTGTGGCGCTCGCTCTCCCGGCGCGACCTGACGCTGACCGTCGCGCACGGCAAGACATACCTGGGCGCGGCCCCGGTGTGGATCGCCGGCGACGCGGCGCAGCGCCGCGAGCTGGCGGCCGCCGTGCTCGGCGGCGCCCGGGTCTCCTGGGGCCTGACCGAGCCGGGCCGCGGCGCCGACCTGCTGGAGAGCACCACCACCGCGGTCCGCACCGCCGACGGCTGGCGGCTGGACGGCGTGAAGTGGCCGATCAACAACGCCACCCGGGGCAGCCGGCTGACCGTGCTGGCCCGGACCGGCGAGGGCGGCGGCGGCCGGGCGCTGAGCCTGCTGCTGGTCGACAAGGAGAAGCTGGCCCCCGGCTCCTTCCGCACCCTGCCGAAGGAGCGCACCCACGGCATCCGCGGCGTGGACATCTCCGGCATCGAGTTCACCGGCGCCGAGCTGCCCGCCGACGCCCTGCTGGGCGCCGAGGGCGGCGGCGCGGAGACGGTGCTGCTCGGCCTCCAGCTGACCCGCACCATGTGCGCGGCGCTGTCGCTGGGCGCGGGCGAGCAGGCGCTGCGGATCACCACCCGGTTCGCCGCCGAGCGGATCATCCAGGAGCGCCCGCTGGCGGACCGCCCGCAGGTCCGCTCGGTGCTGGCCCGCAGCGCCGCGCTGCTGGCCGCCACCGAGGCGGCCGCGCTGACCGCCGCCCGCTCGGTGCACGCCCTGACCGGCGAGCTGAGCGTGATCTCCGCGGTGGTCAAGAGCCTCGCCCCGACCCTGGTCGACGGCCTGATCGGCGAGCTGGCCGAGCTGCTGGGCTCGCGCTCCTTCCTGACCGCCGAGTACGCGGACGGCCTGTTCCAGAAGGTCTGGCGCGACCACCAGATCGTCGCGATCTTCGACGGCTCCACCCCGGTCAACCGCAACGCGCTGGCCCACCAGTTCCCCCGGCTGGTGCGCGGCTTCGCGGCCGGTACGGCGGACGCCGCGGCGCTCGCCGAGACCGCCGCGGTCGGCACCGCCCCGCGTCCGCTGGACCGCGGCGCGCTGTCGCTGCTCTCCCGGACCGGCTGCTCCACCGTCCAGTCGCTGCCCGCGCTGGTCGAGGAGCTGGCGGACGCCGGCGCCCCGGCGGGGCTGCTGGCGCAGGCCCGCGAGCTCACCGCCGCCGCCGACCGGCTGCACTGGCTGCTGGCCGAGGTCCGCCCGGCCGCGCACCCGCCGATCGAGGTGTACGAGCTGGCGGCCGGCTACGAGCTGCTGTACGCCGCCGCGGCCACCCTGCGGCTGTGGCACGCCACCGCCGACCAGCACGAGGGCGAGCCGCTCTGGGCGGACGGCCTGTGGGCCCGCGCCGCGCTGCGCGAGCTGCTGGCCCGGCTGGCGCCGCTGACCGGCGCGACACCGGCCGCCCCCGCCGAGGACGACCGGCGGATCACCGACCTGCTGGTGGACGCGGTGGTGGCCGCCGCCCGCGACGGCGCGCCGATCACGCCGTTCGGCACGGCACTTCCCACGGAGGACCGCTCATGACCACCGCCCCCACCGCCCCCGCCGGCACCGCCCTCGCCGCCGACCGGCTGGACGCCGCCCTCGGCGACCCCTGGGACGAGGCCAACCCGGTCGGCTTCACCGGCATCCTGGCCGCCGACGAGCGCCAGGAGATGTTCGCCGAGGGGGAGGCCCGCCTGGACGCCTTCCGGATGAACGCCGAGTTCGTCCCGGCCCGGCACGGCGGCCGGCTCACCCAGGTCGACCGGCTGGCCGCCGCGCTGCGCACCCTGTGGCGCCGCGACCCCTGCCTGGGCCTCGGCTACGGCTTCTCCTCGTTCATCGCCTCGGTCAACGTCTGGAGCGCCGGCGACGAGGAGCAGCAGCGCACCGCCGCCGGGCTGCTGCTGGACAACCGCAAGATCGCCTCGGTGTACCACGAGCTGGCGCACGGCAACGACTTCGCGCACGCCGAGTTCTCGGCCGCCCCGCGCGCGGGCGGCGGCTGGCTGCTCAACGGCACCAAGGAGGTGGTGACCAACTTCCGGCGGGCCGACGCCCTGGTGCTGTTCGCCCGCACCGACCCGGCCCGCGGCTCGCGCAGCCACAGCCAGTTCCTGGTCCGCAAGGACGGCCTGCCCGAGGGCGCGCTGGAGTACCTGGACCGCTTCCCCAGCTCCGGGATGCGCGGGGTGCAGCTCGGCGGCGGCCTGTTCACCGACTGCCCGGTGCCGGACGACGCGCTGCTCGGCACCCCCGGCCGGGGCATCGAGACCGCGCTGAAGTCCTTCCAGCTGACCCGCAGCGTCATCCCCTCGATGTGCGTCGGCCCGCTGGACACCGCGCTGCGCAGCACGCTGGCCGCCGCCCTGGAGCGCCGGCTGTACGGCGGCGCGGTCGCCGACCTGCCGTACGTGCGCTCGGTGCTGGCCCGTTCCTTCGCCGACCTGCTGGCGGTGGACGCCTTCTGCACCGTGGTGATCCGCGCGCTGCAGGTGCTGCCGGAGGAGACGGCGGTCTTCGCCTCCGCCTCGAAGTACCTCAACTCCCGGCTGCTGCTGGACGCCTTCGAGGAGCTGCGCTCGGTCCTCGGCGCGCAGTCCTACCTGCGCGGGGGCCGGTACGGGATCTTCCAGAAGATGGCCCGGGACGTCGCCCCGGCGACCTTCGGCCACGCCTCGCGCTCGGCCTGCCTGGTGACGATCCTGCCGCAGCTGCCCCGGCTGGCCCGGCGGTCCTGGTTCTCCGACCCCGGGGCCCCGGCCGACCTGTTCGACATCGGCGGCGAGCTGCCCGACCTGGACTTCGACCTGCTGGCGGCGGGTTCGCCCCGCTCCGACCGGCTGGCCGGCACCCTGGTGGAGATCGCCGACCGGCTGGGCGGCGAGGGCCCGATCGGCCGGCTGGCCGCCCGCTTCCGCGCGGAGCTCTCCGAACTGCGCACCGAGTGCGCCGCCTTCGCACCGCAGGACCTGGCGATCGGCGCCTCCCCGGCCGCGTACGCCGCCGCCGGCCGGTACACCGTGCTGCTGGCCGCGGCCGCCTCGCTCGGCGTCTGGTGGCACGGCCGCTCGGCCGGCGAACCACTGCTCGGCGACAGCGAGCTGGTGGCCGTCCTGGACCGCCTCGACCGGCGCCTTCCCGGCGCTCCCGTGCTCACCCCGGCCGAGCGGGCCGAGGCCGAGCAGTCCCTCTACGAGCAGGCCGTGGCGCGCTTCGAACAGCGCCGCCTCTTCGACCTGACCGCACGTCACATCCCCGGCTGAACCCGGCCCACCCACCGAAACCAAGGAGACATCCATGTCCACCACCACCCTGCAGTCCGCCGAGCAGATCCGCGGCTGGCTGGTCGAGCGCGTCGGCTACTACCTGCAGCGCCCGGCGGAGGAGATCGACCCGGCGGTCGCGCTCACCGAGTACGGCCTCGACTCCGTCTACGCCTTCGCGCTCTGCGGCGACATCGAGGACACCCTCCGGCTGTCGGTCGACCCGACGCTGGTCTGGGACGTCAACACGGTCGACGCGCTCGCCGAGCACCTCTCCGGCCTCGCGAACTGAGCGGGAAAACGAGCCCGGGCGGGCCACCGGCCCGCCCCAACCCCCGTTCGTACAGCAAAAACCCCGTTGGTCGTACCGCCTCAGGACGCCAGCTGCTGCGGCATCAGGGTGCGCACCTCGCCGGTGAGCACCGCCTGGTAGGTCCGGGCCAGCAGCAGCCCGGGCTCCACGCCGAGCTCCTCGGCGAGCAGCCGGCGCCCGTCCAGGTAGGCGGTCAGTGCCTCCGCCTGCCGGTCCGAGCGGTACAGCGCGGTCATCAGCAGCGCCCGGAAGCGCTCCCGCATCGGGTGGTGCCGGACCAGGCCGGTCAGCTCGGAGACCAGCTGGCGGTGCCGGCCGAGGATCAGCTCGGCCTCGATCCGGGACTCCAGCGCCTCCAGCCGGAACTCCTCCAGCCGCGGGCGCTCGGCGAAGACCATGTGGTCGGTGGTGTCGGCGAGCGCCTCGCCCCGCCACAGCGCCAGCGCCTGGCCGAGCCGGGCCGCGGCCAGCTCGTAGTTCTGCACCCGCAGGGCCCGGTGGCCCTCGTCCGAGAGTCTGCCGAACTCGCGGTAGTCGTACGCGACGTGCTCGGCCATCAGCTGGTAGCCGGTGCGGATTCTGACCAGTGGCACGTCCGGTCCGAGCCGGCGGCGGATCCGCGAGGCGTAGGTGTGGATCTGGGCCGGTGCGGTGCTCGGCGGGTTGGTGTCCCACAGCATCCGGCCGAGGTGCTCGTCCGAGAGCGCCCGGCCGTCGGTGAGCAGCAGCGCGGCGAGCATGGTCCGCTGCTTGCTCCCGCTGAGGGCGTCTTCGTGCTCGCCGGTCCGAACACGGACCGGGCCGAGGATCCGGAACTCCATGACAGCCTTCTCTCTTCCCGACGGTGGGTGCGGCCGGCGAGGGCACTCGCCGACCCGACACCGCCAGGCTAGGAATCGGCCGCATCGACTTTTTATCGGCCGATTATCGATCCCCCCGAACGGACATCGGCCTCCCCCCACCGCCCCACTGTGAGGAAGAGCTGAATACGCGGGCTATGCGGCTTCGGTCAGGGTGGTTGAGCGCGTGTCGAGCGAGGTCTCGTAGGTGATGGGACTGCGCCGGCCGGACGGCTGTGTCGTCGGAGGTGAGGGTGAGGGCTTTCTTAGCGCTTCCTGAAGATCGCCCCGAAGGGCGTTCCGGCAGGTGGGAGGGCCATATGCTCATCTCTGCCCGATCGGTGGACGACCCTGTTCGATAAGGAGTGCGTCACCACGGGTGTGGAGCTATCGTGTGGGGCTGATGGGGCCTTCCTCCGTGGACGGTCCCATCGGTCTGCCACGGGGGCAGGTTGGTGCATGCTGGATCGACCTTGGGGGCTGGGCTTTGCTGTCTTTCGGAGTGCTCGGCCCATTGTCCGTGACCTGCGAGGACAGGCAGCTTCCGATCGGCGGTCCCCGGCAGCGGACCATCCTCGCGTTACTCCTGCTCTCCCCCGACCGGATCGTTCCGGTCGACACGCTGGTGGACGCGGTCTGGCAGGGGAGCCCCCCGGCGACCGCCCGCACCCAGGTGGCGATCTGCATCGCCGCACTGCGCAAGACCTTCAAGTCCGAGGGCTGCGGTGAGGACGTCATTTCCACCGCCCACCCCGGATACCGGCTGAACACCGCCGGCCACCGGCTGGACCTCCTCGACCACCAGCGGCTGTCCGCCTCCGCCGCCGAGGCGGCCCGCGCCGGGCGCGGCCCGGAGGCCGCCGAGGCCGCCCGGCAGGCCCTGGACCTGTGGCGCGGCCCGGTCCTGCACGGGGTGGTCGGCCGTCGGGTCGAGGACGAGGCGCAGCGGCTGGAGGAGCTGCGGCTCGCCGCGTACGACGAGTTCGCCATCCTCCAGCTCGGCCTCGGCCGGCACCGCGAGCTGATCCCGCAGCTGGCCGCGCTGGTCCGCGAGTACCCGCTGCGGGAGAGATCCCGCCAGTCGCTGATGCTGGCGCTGTACCGCGGCGGCCGCCGCGCCGAGGCGACCGAGGTCTTCCGGGACGCCCGCCGGCACCTGATCGAGGAGCTGGGCCTGGAGCCCGGCCCGGAGCTGCAGGGGCTGCACGACGCGATCCTGCGCGACGACCCCTCGCTGGCCACGCCCGAGCAGGCCGCGCCGCCGGCGCCCGCCGAGCCGCCGGCCGCCCCCGCCGAGCGGGCCGAGCGGCCCGAGGAGCCGGAGCCGCTGCCCCCGCACCGGCCGCGCGAGGCGGTCGCCCCGCCGCCCTCCGACCTCCCGCCGAACATCCCGGCGTTCACCGGCCGGGCCGCCGAACTCGCCGCCCTGGACGACCTGCTCACCGAGCGCACCGACGACGAGCCGCCCGCGGTCGCCTTCATCACCGGCGTCGCGGGGGTCGGCAAGACCGGCCTGGCCGTGCACTGGGCGCACCACGCGGCCCGGAACTTCCCCGACGGCCGGCTCTTCGCCGACCTCTGCGGCCACGACCCGGACCACGAGCCGACCTCCGCCAACGAGGTGCTCGGCCGCTTCCTGCGCAGCCTGGGCGTGCCCGCCGAGCAGATCCCCACCGAGCAGAACGAGCGGATCTCGCTGTACCGCAGCCTGCTGGCCGGCCGCCGGGTGCTGCTGGTGCTGGACAACGCGCGGACCTTCGCCCAGGTCCGGCCGCTGCTGCCGGCCAGCGGCGGCTGCACCGTGGTGGTCACCAGCCGCGACCCGCTGGAGCAGCTGGTGCTGCGGCACGGCGCGGTCCGGGTCCACCTCGGGGTGCTGACCGCCCAGGAGGCGGGCGAGCTGCTGCGCCGGATCGTCACCGGCGACCGGCTGATCACCGACCCGGAGCCGGCCCGCCGGCTCGCCGAGCTCTGCGACCACCTGCCGCTGGCGCTGCGGATCGCGGGCGCCCGGCTGGCCTCCAAGCCGCACTGGACGGTCCGCCAGCTGGTCGCCCGGCTGGGCGACGCCAAGCGCCGGCTGGACGAGCTGACCCTCGGCGAGTCCCAGGTGCGGGCCAGCTTCGCGCTCAGCTACCGCTACCTGCCCAGCGACGCCGCCCGGCTGTACCGGCTGCTCGGCATCCTGGAGGTCCCGGACTTCACCACCTGGGTCGGCGCGGCCCTGCTCGACTGCGACGCCTTCGAGGCGGAGCGGCTGATCGAGGCGATGGTCGACGCCCAGCTGCTGGAGGTGGTCGGCACCGACGCCACCGGCCAGATCCGCTACCGCTTCCAGAACCTGCTGCGGCTGTACGCCCGCGAGCTCGCCCAGCAGTTGGAGGACCGCGACGAGCAGGCCGCCGCCCTGGACCGGGCGCTGGCCGGCTGGCTGACCGTGGCCGAGCGGGCGCACCGCAAGGAGTACGGCGGCGACTACGGGCTGATCCACGGCACCACCCCGCGCACCCCGGTCGACCCGGACCTGCTGGACGAGCTGACCTCCGACCCGCTGGCCTGGTTCGAGGCCGAGCGCCGCTCGCTGAGCGCGGTGGTCGAGCACTCCGCCCGGCTCGCCCAGGGCGAGGGCAGCGGCCGGGGCCTGGACGAGCTGGCCTGGGACCTGACGCTCTGCCTCGGCGTGCTCGGCGAGACCCGCAACTACAGCGAGGAGTGGCGGCGCTGCTGCGACCACGCGCTGGCCGCCACCCGGGCCTGCGGCAACCCGCGCGGCGAGGGCGCGGTCCTCGCCGAGCTCGGCGGGCTGCTGGTCCAGCAGCTGCGGATGGCCGAGGCCCGGGCCTGCCTGGAGCCGGCGATGGAGATGCTGGAGCGGATCGGCGAGAAGCACGGCTGGGCGCTGGCGCTGGCCCGGCTCTCCGCCGTCGACCGGCACCTGGGCGACTACCTGCGGGCGGAGCGCCGGCTGCGCGAGGCGCGCGAGGTCTTCCACCAGGTCGGCGACGCCTCGGCGGAGGCGCACGCGGTCAACAACCTGGCCCACCTGGCCCTGGAGCAGGGCCGGACCGAGGAGGGCGTCCGGCTCGGCGAGGAGGCGGTGGTGCTGGCCCGCCGGATCGGCGAGAACCGGGGGCTGGCGCAGGCGGTGCACCGGCTCGGCCGGGCGTACCTGACGGTCGGCCGGCTCGCCGAGGCCGAGCTGATGCTCGCCGAGGTGGCCCGGATCGTCCGCGCCAAGCAGGACCTGGTCGGCCTGTGCTACGCGCTGCTCGGCCTGGCGGAGATCCGGATCAGGGACGGCCGGCCCGAGCAGGCCGAGGACGGCCTGAACGAGGCGCTGGCCGTGCTGGAGACCCTGGACAGCCCGCTGGTCGAGGGCCGGGTGCACCTGGTCCGCGGCGAGCTGCAGGACGTCCTGGGCCGGGCCGCCGAGGTCAGACGGACCCTGGAGCAGGCCCGCGACGCCTTCGCCCGGGCGGGCTCCCGGTCCTGGCAGGACCGGGCCGAGGCCGCGCTGCTCGCCCTGGATTCTTGAGCCCCGGCCGATATTTTTTCGATTATGTAATTCTGATAGAGCAACGACATAGCTTCGGCCGCATGTCTACGCTTTCCGTTCCGTCGTTCTCCGTCATCGGCGGCGCCGAGGTGCAGAACGCCCTCGAAGGCCGGCACAAGGAGATCGCCGACATCATCGAGTCGGCTTATCTGCTGCACGGCCGCGGCGATACCGTCAATCCGCCCTCCTATTTCCTGCGGTTCCCCGACCGGCCGAGTTCCCGCATCATCGCGCTGCCCGCCTCGGTCGGCGGGGAGTTCGGGGTGGACGGCATCAAGTGGATCTCCAGCTTCCCGGACAACGTGGTGGCCGGCATCCCGCGCGCCTCGGCGGTGCTGATCCTCAACGACCGGACCACCGGCTACCCGGTGGCCTGTCTGGAGAGCTCCATCATCAGCGCCACCCGGACCGCCTCCTCCGCGGCGCTGGCCGCCGACCGGCTCACCGCCGGCCGGGAGCGCCCGCGCCGGATCGGCTTCGTCGGCACCGGCCTGATCGCCCGCCACATCCACGCCCACCTGCTCGGCACCGGCTGGGAGTTCGACGCCGCCGGGATCTTCGACCTGTCCGCCCAGCACGCGGCCGGCTTCGCCGACTATCTCGGCCGGACCTCGGGGAGTGCCGGGATCACCGTGCACGAGTCCGCCGAGTCGCTGATCCGCGGCAGTGACCTGGTGGTCTTCGCCACCGTCGCCGGCACCCCGCACGTCCACGACCCGGCGTGGTTCGAGCACAACCCGCTGGTGCTGCACGTCTCGCTGCGCGACCTGGCCCCCGAGGTGGTGCTGGCCGCCGCCAACGTGGTCGACGACGTGGAGCACTGCCTCAAGGCGGACACCTCCCTGCACCTGGCCGAGCAGCGGCTCGGCCACCGGGAGTTCGTCGACGCCACGCTGTACGACGTGCTCACCGGTGACTGGACGCCGCCCACCGACCGGCCCGTCGTCTTCTCGCCGTTCGGCCTCGGGGTGCTCGACCTGGCGCTCGGCAAGCACGTGCTCGAAACCGCCCGCGCGGCGGGCTCGGGCACGGTCGTCGACGGCTTCTTCCACGAAGTGCGGCGCTACGGTTAAGGAGACACAGTGCCGGTCATCTCCAACCCGCAGGATTTCAACGAGGACGAGCTCTTCCTCGACCTGCGGGCCTCCCTCGGAATTCCGCTCTACGTCAAGTGTGAAGGGCTGAATTTCGCCGGATCCATCAAGCAGAAAGCCGCCGTCGCCATGGTCGAGGCGGCCGAGAGGTCCGGGCTGCTCGGCCCGGACTCGATTCTGGTGGAATCCTCGTCCGGAAATCTCGGGGTGGCGCTCTCGATGGTCGCCGCGAGCCGCGGGTACGGATTCCTGTGCGTCACCGACTCCCGCTGCAACCTCGCCACCCGGCGGCTGATGGAGGCGTTCGGCGCCCGGGTGCACACCGTCACCGACCCCACCCCGGACGGCGGACTGCTCGGCGCCCGGCTCGACCACGTCCGCCGGCTGCTCGCCTCCGACTCCCGGTACGTCTGGCTCAACCAGTACCTCAACCCCAGCAACTGGCAGGCGCACTACCGCACCACCGCGCCCGCCATCGCCCGGCAGTTCCCCGGCCTCGACGTGCTCTTCGTCGGCGCCGGTACCACCGGCACGCTGATGGGCTGCGCCCGCTGGTTCCACGAGCACCGGCCGCACGTGCGGATCGTGGCCGTGGACAGCGTCGGCTCGGTGATCTTCGGGACCGAGCCGGGCACCCGGATGATCCCCGGCCTGGGCGCGGGGGTCAGGCCGCCTCTGCTGGACGAGTCCTACATCGACGAGGTGGTCCACGTCGCCGAGCTGGACACCGTCCGGACGTGCCACCGGCTGGCCGCCCGCGGCTTCCTGCTCGGCGGCTCCACCGGCACGGTGGTCAGCGCCGCCGACCGGTGGCTCGCCGAACAGCCCGGCGGCGGCCGCGACCTGACCGCCGTCGCGATCTCCCCGGACCTCGGCGAGCGCTACCTGGACACCGTGTACCAGACCAACTGGGTCCAGGAGCTGTACGGGCCCCAGGCCCTGGAGTACACCGCCGGCGTCGTCCACGAACCCGCCTGAGCGGCACACCCGCCCACGACCCAGAAGGAGGTGGTACCGGATGGCCGAGGCGACCGCCCTGCTGACCCGGCCCGCCGAGGCCGCCCCGCCGGCCGAGGACCTGCTGCTCGACCTGCTCGCCGGCGCACCGCACCGGGTGATCGACCACCCGGCCGAGGGCCGCACCGACCTCGCCAGCGCGCTGCGCGGCCACCCGCTGGGGCAGGCCGCCAAGTGCATCGTCACCCGGGTGAAGCTGCCCGGCCGGGCGGTGCGCTACGGCCTGGCCGTGGTGCGCGGCGACCACCGCGTCGACCTCGGCGCGGTGGGCCGGATCCTCGGCGGCACCAAGGCCGGCTTCGCCGACGCCGGCACCGCGGAACGGCTCACCGGCTGCGTCAGCGGCACGGTGGTCCCGTTCTCCTTCCACCCGGAGCTGCGGCTGCTGGCCGACCCCGGACTGCTCGACCAGGAGGAGATCTACTTCAACGCCGCCCGTCTCGACCGCTCGATAGCGCTGCCCACCGCGGCCTATCGGCGGCTCGCCGACCCCCGGGTCGAGCCCATTGCGGAGGCCATATAACCGCAGGTCAGAGGGCGAAAACGGATCGATAAGGGACCGAAGCCGCCGCTCCATACCTTCATTCCCGGCGGGCAACGACGACGCCACACACCAAACGGGAGAGACGGTTCAGATGACCTTCATCGGCAGCACCTTCGCGCAGCGTGTCAGCGTCCTCGTCCTCGTGCTCGCGGCCCTGGTGGGCATCGGCGCGCTGACGGCCTCGCACGGCGGCTCGGTGCTGGCCGGTGACGTCACGACCACCACCACGACCACCACGAACAGCACCCCGACCACTCCGCCGGCCACCCCCAACGGCGGCAACCAGGACTGGGTGTGACGCCTCCCCAGCGCCGCACCCCCTGCTGAGCCCCTCGGATCTCCCCCGACCGAGGGGCTCCGCCCTTTGCGTCAGCCCTGCTGCGGGTGATGGCAGGCGGCGACGTGGTCCACCCCGGGCCCGGCCGGCTCGGCCGCCGGTGACTCCCGCTCGCAGCGCGCCCGGTCCGCCGGGTCGCCCAGCGCCGCGTAGACCGGGCAGCGGGCCCGGAACCGGCAGCCCTCGACCCGCTCGCGCGGCGACGGCGGGTCGCCGGGCAGCAGGATCCGGCTCCGGCCCCGCTCCGCCGTCGGATCGGGCAGCGGCACGGCCGACAGCAGCGCCCGGGTGTACGGGTGCCGGGGCCGCTCGAACACCTCGGCCACCGCGCCCGCCTCGACCGTACGGCCCAGGTACATCACGCTGACCCGGTCGGCCAGGTGGCGCACCACCGACAGGTCGTGCGAGACGAACAGGTACGCCAGCCCCAGCTCGGCCTTCAGCCGCTGGAGCAGGTTGAGCACCCCCGCCTGGATCGACACGTCCAGGGCCGACACCGGCTCGTCCAGCACCAGCAGCCGCGGTCGCACCGCCAGCGCCCGGGCGATCGAGATCCGCTGCCGCTGGCCGCCGGAGAACTGGTGCGGGTAGCGCCCGGCGTGGTCCGCCTCCAGGCCGACCTGGCGCAGCAGTTCGGGCACCCGGCGGTCGATCTCCGCCCGCTCGGCGCCGTGCGCCCGCAGCGGCTCGGCGACGATGTCGCCGACCGGCATCCGCGGGTCCAGCGAGGCCATCGGGTCCTGGAAGACGATCTGCACGGCCCGCCGCAGCTCCCGGACGCCGGCCCGGTCGAGGCCCGCGACGTCGCGGCCGAGCAGCTCGATCCGGCCGCCCTCGGGCCGCCGCAGGCCCAGCAGCTCGTACAGGGTGGTGGACTTGCCGGAGCCGGACTCGCCGACCAGCCCGAGGGTCTCCCCGCGGCGCACCGCCAGGTCGACGCCGTCCACCGCGTGCACGGTGCCGACCCGCCGCTTGAAGACGGCGCCCTTGAGCACCGGGAAGGTCTTCACCAGGCCGTCGACCCGCAGGATCTCCTCGCCGGGCGGCTCGGCGGCGGGCACCGGCGGCACCGGGTAGACCTCCTCGGGCCGGGGCCCGCGCACGGCCAGCTCCTCGGAGCGGACGCAGGCCGCCAGGTGCCCGTCCGCCCCGGCGAGCGGCGGCTCGGCGGTGCGGCAGCGGTCCTCCACCAGCGGGCAGCGCGGCGCGAACGGGCAGCCGGTGACCGTGCCCGGCGCGGGCGGGCTGCCGGGGATCGGCACCAGCGGCCCGCCCCGCCCGTCCAGCCGGGGCACCGCCCCGATCAGCCCGAGGGTGTACGGGTGCCGGGGCCGGGCGAAGAGCTCGTCCACCGGCGCGGTCTCCACCACCCGGCCCGCGTACATCACGGCGACCCGGTCGGCCGTCCCGGCGATCACCCCGAGGTCGTGGCTGACCAGCACCAGCGCGGCGCCGGTCTCCCGCTGCGCGGTGCGCAGCACGTCCAGCACCTGGGCCTGGATGGTGACGTCCAGGGCGGTGGTGGGCTCGTCGGCGAGCAGGATGTCGGGGTCGTTGGCGATCGCCATGGCGATCATCGCGCGCTGGCGCATGCCGCCGGAGAACTCGTGCGGGAAGGCGTCCAGGGCCTTGTCCGGGGCGGGGATGCCGACCAGGTCGAGCAGCTCGGCGGCGCGCCGGCGGGCGGCGGCGCGGTCCAGCCGCCGGTGGATCCGGATCGCCTCGGTGATCTGCTCGCCGATCCGGTAGACCGGGGTGAAGGCGGAGAGCGGGTCCTGGAAGACCATGGCGACCCTGCGGCCGCGCACCTTGGCGAGTTCGCGGCCGGGCAGGCCGACCAGCTCGCGGCCCTCCAGCCGGACCGAGCCGCGCACCCGGGCGGCCTTGGGCAGCAGGCCGAGCACGGCGAGCGCGGTGACCGACTTGCCGGAGCCGGACTCGCCGACGATGCCGAGGGTCTCGCCGCGGCGCAGCGTCAGGTCGACGCCGCGGACGGCCGGGGCGTCGCCGAAGTCGACGGCCAGGCCGCGGATGTCGAGGAGGGGGGTGGTCACGTGCCGCTCCGGTCGGAGGTCGGGTCGAGGGCGTCGCGCAGTCCGTCGCCGATCAGGTTGACCGCGAGGACGAAGAGCACCAGCAGCCCGGCGGCGAAGTAGAACAGCCAGGGGAAGACGGGTGCCTGGTCGGTGCCGGCGGCGAGCAGGGTGCCGAGCGAGACGTCCGGCGGGCGGACGCCGAAGCCGAAGTAGGAGAGCGCGGTCTCGCTCATCACCGCGCCGCCGACCGCCAGGGTGGCGTCGATGATCAGGAAGGAGGAGACGTTGGGCAGGATGTGCCGCAGGACGATCCGCAGCGGTGCCACGCCCATGTAGCGGGCGGCCCGGACGAATTCGCGGTCCCGCAGGGAGAGCGCCATGGAGCGGACCACCCGGGCGGTGACCATCCAGTTGAACAGCGCCAGCAGCAGCACGAAGGCCGGCCAGCCGGCGCCGCGCAGCTTCGGCGAGACGATCGCGATGACCAGGAAGCTGGGGAAGATCAGCAGCAGGTCGACCAGGAAGATCAGCACCCGGTCGGTCCAGCCGCCGAAGTAGCCCGCGCAGGCGCCGACCAGGCCGGCCAGCCCGGTCGACAGCAGGGCCACCAGCAGGCCGATCACCAGCGACTTCTGCAGCCCGCGCAGGGTCTGCGCGAAGACGTCCTGGCCGATCCCGTTGGTGCCGAACCAGTGCGCGGCGGACGGCGGCTGCCGGATCGCCGTGTAGTCGGGCGCGGCGTAGTCGTACGGCGTCAGGTACGGGCCGAGGAAGGCCAGCGCGAACAGCAGCAGCACGATCGCGCCGCCGACCAGCACGCCGCGGGCGGCCCGCAGCCGGGCCAGCACCAGGCGCAGCCGGCCGGTCGGGACGGCGGGGCGCGGTTCGGCGGGGGCGGTGGGGAGGACGGCGGTCATCAGTACCTGACCCTCGGGTCCAGGGCGGCGTGCAGGGCGTCGGCCAGGAAGCCGGCCGCCAGCACCGCCACGGCGGCGAACAGGTTGACCGCGACCACCGAGTTGACGTCCTGCTCGTTGATCGCCTGGATGAACCACTCGCCCATGCCGTGCCAGGCGAAGATGGTCTCGGTGAAGGCCGCGCCGGTGAGGATCGCCAGGAAGTTGTAGGCGAACATGGTCGACATCGGGATGATCGCGGTGCGCAGCCCGTGCCGGAGCAGCGCCCGGCCCCGGGTCAGCCCCTTGGCCTCGGCGGTGCGCAGGTAGTCGGAGCCGAGCACGTCCAGCATGGTGGAGCGCTGGTAGCGGCTGTAGGTGGCCAGCCCGCCGAGCGCCAGCGCGAGGGTGGGCAGCAGCAGGTGCAGCCCCCAGTCGGCCAGGTGGGCGCCGGCGCCGCCGGTCAGCCCCGGGGTCTCGTACCCGACGAAGGGGACCACCTCGTGCCCGGCGGCGTCCTTGGCGGCGATCGCGCCGTTCTTCAGGAAGAGGGCGACCAGGAAGACCGGCATGGACAGCAGGACGAAGGAGAGCACGGTCAGCGCCCGGTCGGAGAAGCGGTACTGGCGGACCGCGCCGAAGGCCCCCGCGGCGACGCCGAGGACCATGCCGAGCAGGCTGCCGAGCAGCAGCAGCCGCAGCGAGACCCAGATCCGGCGGCCGAACTCCTCGTTGACGGAGGTGTCGTGGATGGTCCGCCCCAGGTCGCCGTGGAGCAGCAGGCCCTCGGACCAGGTGGCGAAGCGCTCCACCACCGGGGTGCGGTCGTTGATGTTGAGCGCGGTCAACTGCCGGTCCACCGAGGCGGCGGACGGCCTGGGCTGCTTCGCCTCGAAGTAGGTGCGCGGGCCGAGGGCGGCCGAGGAGAGCGCGTACGCCAGGAAGACGGCGGCCACCAGGAGGACGGCGTAGTAGCCGAGACGCTTGGCGAGATAGCGAATCACTTCGCACACCTGCGGTACATGGTCGTATGCCTTCGGTCGGGTGAACGGGCAGGTCAGAGTTTTGCAGCGGACTGCTGACGGGACATTGCGGAAGTGTTGCGCAGCGTTTCCGTCTGATCAGGAATGAACTCCGGTATCTGGTCGTGGTGTTGTTTCACTGTTAGCTTCTCCGGGCAGGGCATCCACTTGAATGCCCACGTTCAACTGTCGCCACACCTGACAGCCCGCCACTCCTCGACAACCCCCTGGGGGCACCCTCATGAGCGCATCGACCACCACCCGCAGACTGGGCCGCGCCGCGGCCGCCGCCCTCGCCGTGGCGCTGGCCGCCACCGCGTGCGGCTCCGGCTCCGGCGGCTCCGGCGACGTGGCGAAGAACGTGGTGCCCACCCAGGACGCCGAGGACAACAACCCCCAGCCGGTGGAGAACATCAAGGACGGCGGCGAGTTCCGCCCGCCGCTGCAGCAGTGGATCACCCAGTGGAACCCGTACCAGGTCGACGGCACCTACGGCGACGCGGTCGAGATCATGGGGTACCTGGAGGCCAAGCTCTTCCGCAGCGACGCCAAGGGCGTCTTCCACGAGGTGCCCGAGTACCTGCAGTCGGCGAAGGTCACCTCCACCTCCCCGCAGGTGGTCACCTACAAGCTCAACCCCAAGGCCAAGTGGTCGGACGGCAAGCAGCTGGGCTACCAGGACTTCAAGGCGGTCTGGGAGGCGTCCAACGGGAAGAACGCCGCGTACAACCTCTCCGACTCCTCCGGCTACGAGCAGATCTCCGCCGTCGAGCAGGGCGCCGACCCGACCGAGGTCAAGGTCACCTTCGGCGAGCCGTACGCGGACTGGCAGAACCTCTTCAACCCGCTGCTGCCCGCCTCCGGCCTGTCCACCCCGGAGGCCTTCAACGAGGGCTGGGTGGAGAAGGTCCCGGTCTGGGGAGGCCCGTTCAAGCCCGGCACCCTGGACAAGGCCGCACAGACCATCACCCTGGTCCCCAACCCCGACTGGTGGGGCCCGAAGCCCAAGCTGGACCGGATCACCTACCGGGTGCTGGCCTCCCCGGCGATCACCCAGGCCTTCCTCAACAACGAGGTGGACTACGCGAGCGCGGGCGTCGCCTCCTCGTACGGGCAGCTCAAGGATGCCAAGGACGGCGTGATCCGCACCGGCACCCCCTGGGACGAGGTGCACATCTCCTTCGGCGGCAACGGCGCGCTGGCCGACCAGGGGGTGCGCCAGGCGCTCGGCAGGGCACTGGACCGGGCCGCCCTCATCAAGATCGTGAACCAGGGCGTGCCGGTGGAGTTCAAGCCGCTCGGCAACCACCTCTTCATGACCAACCAGAACGGCTACCGGGACAACGCCGGGGACTGGGTGAAGTTCGACCCGGCCGCCGCCAAGGCCCTGCTGGACAAGGCCGGTTGGAAGGAGGGCGCGGCCGGTCAGCCGCGCACCAGGGACGGGCAGCCGCTGGAGCTCCACTACGTGCTCAGCGACGGCTCCACCCAGGCCCAGGTCGACATGGCCACCGCCGTGCAGAACATGCTCCAGCAGGTCGGCGTGAAGCTCTCGGTCGACAAGGTGCCCAGCAAGGAGTACTTCACCAAGTACGTCAACCAGGGCAAGTTCGACCTGGCCAGCTGGCGCAACACCGGCTCCTTCCCGCTCTCCAAGGGCGTCGCCAACTACCGCGCCCCGCAGGGCGACAACGTCTTCGGCAACTTCTCCAAGCTGGCCACCCCGGAGATCGACGCCCTGCTGAAGAAGGCCGCCGCGACGCTCGACCCGGCCGAGGCCGCCAAGCTCTACAACGAGGCGGACGTGAAGATCTGGGAGCTCGCCCACACCGTCGAGCTCTACCAGCGGCCCAGCATCGTCGCGGTCCGCAAGGGACTCGCCAACTACGGCGCCGGAAGCCTCGCCGACACCGACATCACCAAGGTCGGCTGGCAGAAGTGACCCGCGTCCCCCCGGGGACGACGAACAGCAGGCGGCACTGGCGGACAGCGCGGTGATCGCGAGGAGTTCAGGCAGACGGACGCGGGGAGCGGCGGTCCCGCCCCCGTGTCCGCTCCATCGTCCTTGACCTTCCGCGTTGCCCGCAGACCGCCCGTGTCGTCGTTCCACTTCCGGAGGGAATCTAGCGGGCCGATCGGGGCGGACGGGACAACGTGCACAGGCGCGTCCCAGGTGTCACCCGGTTCGCGCACTACGCCGTCAACTCTGCCTGACGATTACTCATATCGGGTGGAACCGGACGCTTCGGCGTGCCGTGTCGCTTGCGGGCGGCCGGGCCGGAGCGGTGCCAGGATCACCCCGTGACCGAACCCTTCCAGGTGCTGCGCCCGATGCGTGCCCGCAGCCGCGACGAGGACCACCGGGCCGCCACCCCGCTGGAGCTCTTCTTCGACCTCTGCTTCGTCGTCGCCGTCGCCCAGGCCGGCAAGCAGCTCGCCCACGCCGTCGCCGAGGACCACGTCGGACACGGCGTCTACGGCTACTTCCTGGCGTTCTTCGCCATCTGGTGGGCCTGGATGAACTTCACCTGGTTCGCCTCCGCCTACGACTGCGACGACGTGCCGTACCGGATCACCACCCTGGTGCAGATCGCCGGCGTCCTGGTCCTCGCGGCCGGCGTGCCGCGACTGTTCGACCAGCAGGACCTCACCCTCGCGGTGGTCGGCTACCTGCTGATGCGGCTCGCCATGGTCACCCAGTGGCTGCGCGCCGCCCGCTCCGAGACCGGCGGCGCCCGCACCATGGCGCTGCGCTACGCGGCCGGCATCACGGTGGTCCAACTCGGATGGGTCGCCGTGCTGTTCGTCCCCGAGGGGGCGGCCCGGACGGCCGTCGTCCTGCTCTGCATCCTCGCCGAACTCGCCGTCCCCGCACTGGCCGAGGCCAAGGTGCAGTCCAGCTGGCACCCGCACCACATCGCCGAACGGTACGGGCTGTTCACCATCATCGTGCTCGGCGAGACCGTCGCCGCCGCCACCGTCGCCATGCAGACCGCCCTCGACGAGCACGAGGCCCTCGACGAACTGCTGCCGATCGCCGGCGGCGGCCTGCTGATCTGCTTCGGCGCCTGGTGGATCTACTTCGCCGAGCCCATCCACCAGCACCTGCGCTCCAACCGCCAGGCGTTCCTCTGGGGCTACGGCCACTACCTGGTGCTGGGCTCCGCCGCGGCGGTCGGCGCCGGCCTGGAGGTCGCCATCGAGCACGCCGTGGGCCAGGCCCACCTCTCCGCCGCCGCCGCCACGGCGGCCGTCACCGTGCCCGCCGCGCTCTACCTGCTCACCGTCTGGGCGCTGCACTCCCGGCACGTGAAGCAGGGCGCCGCCCAGGCCGTCCTCCCCGTCTCGGCCGCCGCGGTGCTGGCCTGCACCGCCCTCGGCCAGGCCGGGGTGCTCGCGGCCGGCCTGGTGGTCGCCGCCACGGTCGCCGTCGGCACCGCCCTCGCGGTGCGGGGGGCGACTGTCCGAGGCCGTCCGTAGGATGCGGTGGTGCAGCTCGAAGACCTTCCGTACGCCCACCTGCTCCAGCCCCACGCGGGCCCGCTGCGCGCCGACGCGCGCTACGACACCGTCCACTTCGACGGCCCGCAGAGCGGCTCCGCCACCGGCGCCCGGTTCCTGGAGTGCGCCTTCACCGGCACCGCCCTGGACGGGGCGAAGCTGCGGACGGCCGCCTTCAACGAGGTCTGGGTGCAGGGCAGCCGCTGGGTCGCCTGCGACCTCGCGGACAGCGACTGGCAGGACTCCCGGCTGGAGGGCACCGTGCTGGCCGGCATCGCCGGGTACGGCTCGGCGCTGCGCCGGGTGGTCTTCCGCCAGTGCAAGCTGGAGGCGGTCAACCTGCGCGGCGCGACCCTGCGCGACGTGGTCTTCGAGGACTGCCTGCTGCGCGACGTGGACCTCGGCTCGGGCGCCGGGCTGACCGACGTCTCCTTCCCCGGCTCCACCCTGGAGGAGGTCCGCCTCGGCGGCTCGCAGCTCAAGCAGGTCGACCTGCGCGGCGCCGTCCGGATCGACCTCCCGGACGCCGCCCGCGGCCTGGCCGGGGCGATCGTCTCGACCGGCCAGCTCTTCGACCTCGCGCCCCAGTTGGCGGCTGCCCTGGGCATCGAGGTCAAGGATCGTTAACCCGCCCGCCGCTCGGCGATGACTCGGTGAACAGTCCAACAACCCTTGACGCAAAGTCATAGCCATACGGCCCGACCTGCGTGAAGATGCTCGGCGTTCGATGGCGTGAGCACAACGTGTGTGAACAACATCATCACCGGGTCGAAGGGACGGACGGGTCGGATGGCTGCTCTGAGTCGTAGGAAGTTCATGGCGCTCTCGGCGAGCGCCGCCGCGGGTGCGGCAGTGGCGGGTACCGGCGCGGTGGCGGGCTCGTCCCCGGCCGCGGCCGCGGGGCTCTCCACCACGGGCACGATCACCGATGCGAAGCACATCGTGATCCTGATGCAGGAGAACCGCAGCTTCGACCACTACTTCGGGATGCTGAAGGGCGTCCGCGGCTTCGCCGACCGCAGCGCGATCCAGATCGCCGGCGGCTACAGCATCTTCAACCAGCCGAACGGCCTGTCCCGCCAGTACCCGTGGCAGTTCAGCCTGACCAAGCCGGCCGGCGGTGCCGACCCGGAGCGCCTGGCCCAGTGCAACGGCGACCTGGCGCACGGCTGGTCCGACCAGCACAAGGCGTGGAACAACGGCAAGCTGGACTCCTGGGTCTCCGCCAAGGGCAACGTCCGCACGCTGGGCTTCCTGACCCGCCAGGACATCCCGTTCCACTACGCGCTGGCCGACAACTGGACCATCAACGACGCGTACCACTGCTCGGTGATCAGCGCGACCGGCCCGAACCGCACCTACCACTGGTCCGGCCAGATCGACCCGGCCGGCACCGCGGGCGGCCCGGCGTACGACGGCGGCGACGAGAGCGGCCTGCGCTGGCAGACCTACGCGGAGGCGCTGGAGAACGCCGGCGTCAGCTGGAAGGTCTACCAGAACGCCGCCGACAACTACGGCGACAACGCCCTCGCCTACTTCACCGCCTTCACCTCGGCCCCGGCGGGCAGCCCGCTCGCGGTCAAGGGCATGGGCTCCGTCCCCAAGGTCACCGGCAGGACCCCGGACGACATCGTCGCCGCCATCAAGGCCGACGTGCTGGCCGGCACCCTGCCCCAGGTCTCCTGGATCGTCCCCGACCAGGGCTCCTCCGAGCACCCGTACTCCACCCCGGCCGACGGCGCGCACTTCGTGCACAACGTGATCGACGCGCTCAACGCCGACCCGAACGTCTTCAACTCGTCGATCATGTTCCTCAACTACGACGAGAACGACGGCTTCTTCGACCACGTCCCGCCGCCGGTCGCCCCGGCCGGCACCGCCGGCGAGTTCTACAACGGCACCAGCATCGGCCTCGGCTTCCGCGTCCCGATGATCGCCATCTCGCCCTGGACCCGCGGCGGCTGGGTCAGCTCCGAGGTCTCCGACCACACCTCGGTGCTGCGCTTCCTGGAGAAGTGGACCACCGCCATCGGCAAGCCCGCCGGCTGCGTCAACATCTCCGACTGGCGCCGCAAGGTCTGCGGTGACCTGACCGGCATGTTCGACTTCGCCAACCCGGTGTACGGCCTGCCCGCGCTGCCCGACACCTCGCAGACCATCGGCATGTCCGCCTGCGGCCCGCTGCCCAATCCGGCGCCGATCGACAACAAGCTGCCGCTGCAGGAGGCCGGCACCCGCCCGGCCCGCGCCCTGCCGTACCAGCCGGTCGCCAACCTGGACCACCTGGAGTTCGGCTCCGGCGGGGTGATGAAGGTCTGGCTGAAGATGACCAACCAGGGCACCGCCACCACCCACTTCGCCGCGTACGTCAACGCCTACCGCTCCGGCGGCCCGTGGCAGTACACCGTCGACCCGGGCGGCTCCACCAGCGACTTCTTCAACTGCGGCACCAACTTCGGCAACGGGCCGTACGACCTGTCGCTGGTCGGCCCCAACCGCTTCCTGCGCCGCTTCAAGGGCGACGCGACCAAGGCGGGCAAGGACGTCGCGGTCACCACCTCGTACGCGGCCGCGCCGGACACCGGCAAGCTCGCGCTCTGGTTCAAGCTCGCCAACACCTCCGCCGCCGCGGTGACCTTCACCGTCACCTCCAACGGCTACCGCTCGGACGGCCCGTGGACCTACACGGTGCCCGCCGGCGGCTCGGCGAACGACTACTTCAACGTGGTCGCCTACGCCAACGGCTGGTACGACTTCACCGTCACGGTGAGCTCGGACAGCAGCTGGTCGCAGCGCTTCACCGGCCACCTGGAGAGCGGCGCGGCCTCGATCAGCGGCTGACCCGGCCACGCGGCGGACGGGCCGGGGATCGGCGGCGATCCCCGGCCCGTCCCCCCGTCTCCGGGCTCCTCAGATCGCGTTCAGCCCGTGCGCGGCGAAGACGTCCCGCGCGGCGCCGACCTGTTCGACGGTGGGGGAGGGGGTGTCGGCCAGGGTGAACTCCCGGCCCAGCGCCGCCCACTTGGCCGCCCCCAGCTTGTGGAAGGGCAGCACGTCGACCCGCGAGACGTTGCCGAGCGAGGCGGCGAAGGACGCCACCCCCTCGACGTTCTCCACCGGGTCGGTCAGCCCCGGCACCAGCACGAACCGCACCCAGACGTCCTTGCCGAGGTCGGCCAGGCGCCGGGCGAAGTCCAGGGTCGGCTCCAGCGGCCGCCCGGTGACCCGGCGGTACAGCTCGCGGTCCCAGGACTTGATGTCCAGCAGCACCAGGTCGACGTCGGCCAGCAGCCCGTCGCTCGCCCGCGCGCCGAGGAAGCCGGAGGTGTCGAGCGCGGTGTGCATCCCCAGGTCGTGCTTGAAGCGGTGGAACAGCTCGCCGGTGAACACCGGCTGCAGCAGCGGCTCGCCGCCGCTGACGGTGGCCCCGCCGCCGGAGGCGTGGATGAAGGTGGTGTACTTCGCGGCCTCCGCCACCACCTCGTCGGCGGCGGTGCGCCGGCCGTTGCGCATCGCCATGGTGTCGGGGTTGTGGCAGTACAGGCAGGTCAGCGGGCAGCCGGCCAGGAAGGTGACGAACCGGGTGCCCGGCCCGTCCACCCCGGTCGACAGGTCCCAGGAGTGCACCGAGCCGGCGACCTGCGGGCCGAGCGGGATGTCGGTGCCGAGCAGTACCGCGGTCATGGCAGGGCCTCCTGGCCGGTGGGGATCAGAGGGACGCGTGGAAGGTGCGGGCGATCACGTCCAGCTGCTGCTCCCGGGTGAGCCGGACGAAGTTCACCGCGTAGCCGCTGACCCGGATGGTCAGCTGCGGGTAGTCCTCCGGGTGCTCCATCGCGTCCAGCAGGGTGTCCCGGTCGAGCACGTTGACGTTCATGTGGAAGCCGTCGGAGGCCGTGTAGCCGTCCAGCACGCCGGCCAGGTTGCGCACCCGCTCCTCGGGGGTGCGGCCCAGCGCGTCGGGCGTGACGGTGTTGGTCAGCGAGATGCCGTCCTCGGCGGAGGCGTACGGCAGCTTGGCGACCGACAGCGCGGCGGCCACGTAGCCGTGGCTGTCCCGCCCGTTCATCGGGTTGGCGCCGGGGGAGAACGGCTCGCCGGCCCGCCGCCCGTCCGGGGTGGCACCGGTCTTCTTCCCGTAGACCACGTTCGAGGTGATGGTCAGCACCGACTGGGTGTGTTCGGCGCCCCGGTAGGTGGGGTGCTTGCGCACCTTGCGCATGAACTCCTCGACCAGCCACACCGCGATCGCGTCCGCCCGGTCGTCGTTGTTGCCGTACGCCGGGTACTCGCCCTCGACGACGTAGTCCACGGCCAGCCCGGTCGCGTCGCGGACCGGCCGCACCGTCGCGTACCGGATCGCGCTCAGCGAGTCCGCGGCGACCGCCAGGCCCGCGATGCCGCAGGCCATGGTGCGCCGCACGGCGCGGTCGTGCAGCGCCATCTCCAGGCGCTCGTAGGCGTACTTGTCGTGCATGTAGTGGATCACGTCGAGGGCGTGCACGTAGGTGGCCGCCAGCCACTCCATCTGCTCGTCGAAGCGGGCCACCACCTCGTCGTACTCCAGGACGTCGGCGGTGATCGGGCCGGTCTCGGGCCCGACCTGGACGCCGGACCGCTCGTCCCGGCCGCCGTTGATCGCGTAGAGCAGCGTCTTGGCGAGGTTGACCCGGGCGCCGAAGAACTGCATCTGCCTGCCGACCTCCATCGCGGAGACGCAGCAGGCGATCGCGGTGTCGTCGCCGAAGCGCGGCCGCATCAGCTCGTCCGACTCGTACTGCACGCTGGAGGTGTCGATCGACACCTTGGCGCAGAAGTCCTTGAAGCCCTGCGGGAGCCGGGGCGACCAGAAGACCGTCATGTTGGGCTCGGGGGCGGGCCCGAGGTTGTAGAGGGTCTGCAGGTAGCGGAAGGAGGTGCGGGTGACCAGCGGGCGGCCGTCGCTGCCGATGCCGCCGATCGACTCGGTGACCCAGGTCGGGTCGCCGGAGAACAGCTCGTCGTACTCGGGGGTGCGCAGGAAGCGGACGATCCGCAGCTTGACGATGAAGTCGTCGACCAGCTCCTGGGCCTGCTCCTCGGTGAGCACGCCCGCCGCGAGGTCCCGCTCCAGGTAGACGTCGACGAAGGTGGAGGTGCGGCCGAGCGACATCGCCGCGCCGTTCTGCTCCTTCACCGCCGCCAGGTAGGCGAAGTACAGCCACTGGATCGCCTCGCGCCCGTTCGACGCCGGGCCGGAGACGTCGTACCCGTACGCCAGCGCCATCGCCTTGAGCTCGCCCAGCGCCCGGATCTGCTCGGCGAGCTCCTCGCGCTCGCGGATCACCTCCTCCAGACGGGAGGCGTCGGCGGGCAGCGGGTCCAGCTCCGCCTTCTCCGCCAGCTTGGCCTCGATCAGCCGGTCCACGCCGTAGAGCGCGACCCGGCGGTAGTCGCCGATGATCCGGCCCCGGCCGTAGGCGTCCGGCAGGCCGGTGACGACGCCGGCCTTGCGGGCGGCCCGGATCTCCGGCGTGTAGGCGTCGAAGACCCCGGCGTTGTGGGTCTTGCGGTACACCGTGAAGACCTTCTCCAGCTCCGGGTCGACCGGGTAGCCGTACGTCTCCAGGGCGCCCGCGACCATCCGCCAGCCGCCGTTGGGCATGATCGCCCGCTTCAGCGGGGCGTCGGTCTGCAGGCCGACGATCAGCTCCCGGTCCTTGTCGATCCAGCCGGGCGCGTGCGCGGTGATGGTGGACGGGACGTCGTGCGCGACGTCGTACACGCCCTTGGCGCGCTCCTCGGGGAAGCGGTCGGTGATCTGCCGCCACACCGCGAGGGTCCGCCCGGTCGGGCCGGCCAGGAAGGCGCCGTCGCCCTCGTACGGGGTGTAGTTCCGCTGGATGAAGTCGCGGACGTCGACGGCCTCCTGCCACCGGCCGCCCTCGAAGCCGTCCCACGCGCTCTTCATGGTCCTCAACTCCCGCCTCGGATGCCCGCTGCAGCTATTGTGAATCCGTTCACAAGGCCGTGCGGGCTCGAAAAGTCCTCTGCTGCAGGGACCTCGGTCCCTCGTTCCCCCGGTCAGGCGGCCTGGTCGCCGTAGTACGCCTGGCGCATCAGCTGCTGCATGTCGTCGAGCATCGGCATCCGCGGGTTGGCCGGCGCGCACTGGTCCTCGTACGCGTTCATCGCCTGCTGCGGCAGCGCCGCCAGGAACGCCGTCTCGTCCACGCCCGCCTCCTTGAAGGAGCGCGGGATCCCCACCCGGTCGCGCAGCTCCTCCACCGCCCGGGCCAGCGACTCCACGCCCTGCTCCGGGCTGTCGGCCGGCAGGCCGAGCATCCGGGCGATCTGCTGGAAGCGCTCCGGCGCCACGTACGTCCGGTACTTCGGCCAGCTGGTCACCTTGGACGGCGCCGCGCCGTTGTACCGGATCACGTGCGGCAGCAGCAGCGCGTTGGTGCGCCCGTGCGCCACGTGGAAGGTCGCGCCCAGGGTGTGCGCCATCGCGTGCACCACACCCAGGAACGCCGAGCCGAACGCCATGCCCGCGATGGTGCCGGCGTTGTGCATCTTCTCCCGCGCCACCGGGTTGTCGGGGCCCTCGGCCACGGCCTGCTCCAGGTTCTCGAGGATCAGCCGGATCCCCTGGAGCGCCAGCCCGTCGGTGAAGTCGTTGGCGTAGACCGACACGTAGGCCTCGATGCAGTGGGTCAGCGCGTCGAAGCCGGAGTCCGCGGTCACCGCCTTCGGCAGGTCGGTGGTCAGCGCCGGGTCGACGATCGCGACGGACGGGGTGAGCGCGTAGTCCGCCAGCGGGTACTTCTGGCCGCTCCCGGTGTCCGTGATCACCGCGAACGGGGTGACCTCGCTGCCCGTCCCCGAGGTGGTCGGGATGCACACCAGCTTGGCCTTCTCGCCCAGGTCCGGGAAGGCGAAGGCGCGCTTGCGAATGTCGAAGAACTTCTCCTTCAGGTCCGCGAACTCCACCTCCGGGTGCTCGTACATCAGCCACATCACCTTGGCCGCGTCCATCGGCGAACCGCCGCCCAGCGCGATGATGGTGTCCGGCCGGAAGCCGCGCATCAGCTCCGCGCCCTTCTCCACCGTCTCGATCGACGGGTTGGGCTCCACGAAGTCGATCACCCGGGTCTCCACCGGCTCGGTGCGCCGCAGCAGCATCGAGCGGACCCGCTCCAGGTGGCCGATCTCCACCATCGTCCGGTCGGTCACGATGACGACCTTCCGGGCGCCGCGCATGTCCGCCAGGTACTTGATCGAGTTGCGCTCGAAGAAGATCTTCGGTGGGACCTTGAACCACTGCATGTTGGTGTTGCGCCGCCCGATCCGCTTGATGTTGAGCAGGTTCAGCGCCGACACGTTGCCCGACACCGAGTTGTGGCCGTAGCTGCCGCAGCCCAGCGTGAGCGAGGGCATGAAGGCGTTGTAGACGTCGCCGATGCCACCCTGCGAGCTCGGCGCGTTCCAGATCACCCGGCACGCCTTCACCGCGTGCCCGAACTCCTCGGCGAACGCCGCGTCCTCGGTGTGCACGGCGGCCGAGTGGCCCAGGCCGTGGAACTCCACCATCTGCGTCGCCAGCCGCAACCCCCCGGACCGGGTCTCCGCCCTCAGCACGGCCAGCACCGGGCAGAGCTTCTCCCGGGTGAGCGGCTCGTCCTCCCCGACGGACCCGACCTCGGCCAGGATGATCGAGGTGTCCGCCGGGACCTCGAAGCCCGCCGCCTCGGCGATCCGCACCGGCGACTGCCCGACCACGGCGGCGTTCAGCTCCGCCCCCGCGCAGTTGCGCTCCTCGCCGACCCCGAAGACGTACCGCTCCAGCATCGCCTTCTCGGCGGGCGAGGCCAGGTACGCCTTCAGCTTCCGGAACTCGGCGAGAGCGGGCGCGTAGATCTCCTGGTCCAGGATCACCGCCTGCTCGGAGGCGCAGACCATGCCGTGGTCGAAGGACTTGGAGAGCACCACGTCGTTGACCGCCCGCTGCAGGTCGGCGCTCTTCTCGATGTACGCCGGGACATTGCCCGCGCCCACCCCCAGCGCCGGCTTCCCGCAGCTGTACGCCGCCCGCACCATCGCGTTGCCGCCGGTGGCCAGGATCGTCGCCACCCCCGGGTGGTTCATCAGCGCGCCGGTCGCCTCCATCGAGGGCCGGTCGATCCACTGCACGCAGTGCGCGGGCGCGCCCGCCGCGATCGCCGCGTCCCGGACGATCCGGGCCGCCTCGACGGAGCAGCGCTGCGCGGCGGGGTGGAAGCCGAAGACGATCGGGTTGCGGGTCTTCAGCGCGATCAGCGCCTTGAAAATGGTGGTCGAGGTGGGGTTGGTGACCGGGGTGACCCCCGCGACCACGCCGACCGGCTCGGCGATCTCCACGATCCCGTCGATCTCGTCCCGGCGGACCACGCCGACCGTCCGCATCTGCGCCATCGAGTGGGTCACATGCTCGCAGGCGAAGACGTTCTTCACCGCCTTGTCCTCGAACACGCCCCGGCCGGTCTCCTCCACCGCGAGCCTCGCCAGCCGGGTGTGCGCGGCCAGCGCCGCCAGCGACGCCTTCCTGACGATGTGGTCGACCTTCTCCTGGGTGAATCCGTGGTACTCCTGCAGGGCCTTCAGCCCGTTCTGCACCAGGGCGTCGACGGCGGCTTCGGCGGACGCGGCTTGCTCGGTTGCCATGCTCGCTCACCTCGGAGATCTGCGGTGGTGGGTCCATCTGCTGACGGATCCACCCTCTGTCGGCGGGTGATGAGGCGGCTACGGGCCTTCGGCGGCTCGGCCACGGGACCTACGACCCCTTTCCGCCTGACACAGGGCATGTGGCCGTTTCGGCCAAGTCCGGGCCGGGATCCGCCGGACGGGTGACGGGTCGGGGTGCGGCGACCGGGTGCCGGTGACATGTTGGTCGGGAAGGGGACGGCCCACCCGAGGAGGAGACATGGGCATCTTCGACAGGTTCCGCCACAAGGCGCAGCCGGCGGACGCCGACCCGGCCCAGCGTGCGGCGCTCGCCCACGACGAGGCGGCCGACGCGTTCGGCGACAGCACCGAGAAGGCCCGCCAGAGCGCCGAACGCGACGCCGAACTGACCGAGCAGGACCGCCAGGCGGCCCGCGACATGACCGCCGAGGGCGATCCCTGGGACTAGCTTTCGTACAAGGGCATCGCCAACAGGGGCGCGAGGGACTGCGCGACCAGCCATGCACTCACGTAGAGCGGTGGCTGGTCGCGCAGTCCCTCGCGCCCCTATTGGCGAGGTGGTAGCGGGGGTCGCTGGAGGTCCGGCCGCGGGGCGTTGCGGGGCGGGGGTTCGGCCGCGGGGTGGGTGGCGAGGAGTTCCAGGGCGAGGCGGGTCGCGGCGCGGAGTTCGGTGTGCTCGCCGGTGGCCCAGTCGTGCGGGGTGCGGACGACCTCGACGTCGGGTTCGACGCCGTGGTTCTCGACGGTGAAGCCGATGCCGCCGGTGAACCAGGAGGCGTTCTTGGGGACGGAGATCTGGGTGCCATCGCCGAGGGCGTGCCGGCCGGTCATGCCGACCACGCCGCCCCAGGTGCGGGTGCCGACCACCGGGCCGAGCCGCAGTTCCTTGATCGCGGTGATGATCACGTCCCCGTCCGAGCTGGTGGCGTGGTCGGCGAGGGCCACCACCGGGCCGCGCGGCGCGTCGCGCGGCCACCGCACGGGCTGCCGTCCGCGGGTGAAGTCCCAGGCCAGGACGCGTCGGGCGAGCTTCTCCAGGACCAGCTCGGAGACGTTCCCGCCGGCGTTGCCCCGGACGTCGAGCACCAGTGCCGGCCGGTCGAGCTCGCGCCGCAGGTCGCGGTTGAACTGCGCCCACCCGGAGCCGCCCAGGTCGGGGATGTGCAGGTAGCCGCACGTCCCGTTGCTGAACTCGCGGACCAGTTTGCGCCGTTTGGCCACCCAGTCCTGGTACCGGATCGGCCGTTCGTCGGTCAGCGGGGTCACCGCGATCCGCCGCAGGGTGTCGCCGCGGCGCAGGGTCAGTTCGACGGTGGTGCCGCCGGTCCCGGCGAGCAGCGGCAGCGGCCCGCGGACTGGGTCGAGCGGCCGGCCGTCGACGGCGAGCAGCTCGTCGCCGTCCTGGACGCCGTACCCGGCCAGCGGGGCGCGGGCGCGCGGGTCGGAGGACTCGCCGGGCAGCACCCGGTCGACCAGCCACCGGCCGTCGGGGTCGCGGTGGGCGCCCGCGCCGAGCAGGCCGAGCGGCTGCTGGGCGAGGGCGGGGCCCTCGCCGCGCCGGGAGGGGGTGACGTAGGCGTGCGAGGTGCCGAGTTCGCCGAGGAGTTCGCGGAGCAGGTCGGCGAAGTCGTCGGGGGAGGCGATCCGG
This sequence comes from Kitasatospora sp. NPDC048365, assembly GCF_043200835.1. Classification (NCBI taxonomy): domain Bacteria; kingdom Bacillati; phylum Actinomycetota; class Actinomycetes; order Kitasatosporales; family Streptomycetaceae; genus Kitasatospora; species Kitasatospora sp. NPDC048365. The sequence goes on along the minus strand of NZ_JBICYJ010000028.1, from coordinate 74,995 downwards.
TCGAGCAGCGGGGCGTACTGGTCGACGAGGCTCGGCCAGTCCAGGCCGCACATGTCGGCGTCCCAGAACTGGTCGCGGACGATCCGCGCGGCCTCGTGGTAGGACTGCCGCCACTCGGCGGGCGGGTGGACGGTGTGGGTGATCCGCCGCAGGTCGACCGGCAGCGGTGAGCCCGGGGCGGCGAGCGGGTGGAGCTTGAGCGTGCCGGCGGAGAAGACGGAGATCGCCGAGCCGTCGCCGGAGACCGCGAAGCCGTCCAACTGGTCGACCAGGGTGGTGCGTTTGCCGCGGGCCAGGTCGAAGTACTCCAGCGCGGGCCGCCCGGAGGTCTCCTCGGGGTTGGCGAAGGTCTGGCCGAGGGCGCCGGAGATCGGCCAGCGCAGCCAGATCACGCCGCCGCGCACGGCGGCGGTGGCGGAGTACTTGGAGGCGATCACCGGGAAGGGCACCAGCCGCCGGGTGAGGCCGGTCTCGTCGACCCGGACGGTGCCGTCGCCGGTCGCCTCCTCCGGGTCGAGGCCGACCGGCGGCCGGCCCTCCACGGGGGCGGCGAACGGGGAGGGGGTGTCGGCGGCCAGCGGCACCAGGTAGGGGCGGCAGCCGAGCGGGAACGAGAGGTCGCCGGTGTGCACGTCGTGCACCGGGTCGAAGCCGCGCCAGGAGAGGAAGACCAGGAAGCGGCCGTCCCGGGTGAAGACCGGGTGCTCGTCCTCGAACCGGCCGTCGGTGACGTTGATCGCCCGCTCGGGGGTGTCGACCCGGGCGAGCTGGATGGTGCGCAACGAGCGCCCGGCCACCGGCTGGGACCAGACCACCCACTGCGCGTCGGGGGAGAAGGCGGGGCTGGAGACCGGCCCGTACGGGGACGCGGCGAGCGGGGTCACCTCCCCGTCGGCGGTGCGGACCAGCAGCAGCCGGCCGTCGGAGCAGGCGACCGCCAGCAGGGCGCCGTCGGGGGAGGAGGTGAGCTCCAGGACCCGGCCGAGGCGGCCGGCGGCGATCCGGCGGGGCGGGGTCTCGGCGCCGTCGCGGGCGGGCAGCGGGGCGATCTCGACGGCGTCCTCGCCCTCGGCGTCGGTGACCCAGGCGACCTGGCCGCTCCAGCCGAGCACGGCGGGCAGCCGGCAGCGCACGCCGGGGGTGTCGGCGAGCGCCCGGGCCGGGCCCTCGCGGTGGGTGAGCCAGTAGAGGCTGCCGCGGACGTTGACCACGCCGGCCCGGCCGGTGGCGTCGCAGGCGAGGTCCTTGACGTTGTTGGCGGCGGAGACCTGGTACGGGCGGCGGCCGGCCCGGGAGCCGCCGAGCGGGACGTCCAGGCGGCGCGGGGCGGGGGCGTTCAGGTCGTCCAGCAGCCACAGGTCGCCGGCGTGCTGGTAGACGACCCTGGTGCCGTCCGAGGACGCCTCGCGGGCGTAGTACGCGGCGTGGTCGGTGTGCCGGCGCAGGTCGGTGCCGTCCAGGGCCACCGAGTAGAGGTTGCCGACGCCCTCGTGGTCGGAGAGGAAGGCGACCCGTCCGCCGACCGGCATGGGGGAGGCGAGGTGGCCGGGCAGGCCGGGCAGCAGCTGGGTGCGGTCCAGCCAGAGCCGGCCGGTGGCGCCGCCCCGGTAGCGCTTCCAGGCGGCGGGCTCGTGCGGGGCGGCGGCGGTGAGCAGCACGGTGTGCTCGGCACCGACCTGGGCGTCGGCGACCGGGCCCCAGGGCATCCGGCGGGCCGGTGCGCCGTCCGGGGGCAGCTCCCAGGCCCAGGTGTAGTGCGCGAAGGGCTCGTGGAACGAGGTGACGGCCAGCACCTCGCCGTTCGGCAGCCAGCCGCGCACCCGGGTGTCCTGGCTGCCCCAGAAGCTCAGCCGGGCCGATTCGCCGCCCTCCACCGGGGCGGTGAACACCTCGGGGGTGAGCGCGGCCCAGCTGGTCCAGGCGACGGTGGTGCCGTCCGGGGAGAGCCGGGGGTTGCCGACCCGGGTGCGGTCGCAGCTGATCCGCCAGGCCCGGCCGACGGTGCCGTCGGGTGCCAGGGGCGCGGCCCAGACGTCGTCCTCGGCGGTGAAGGTGAGCAGGCCGCCGCGCAGGTGGGGGTGGCGCAGGTATCCGGGCACCTCTCCATGGTTCGGTCTGCCGCGGCGCCGGGCAACCGGGGCACGGCCCGTCGGGAGGGCACCGGCGGAGGGCGGTGCCGGAGGGCCGGCCAAGTCGCTTCCGAGCCGGTTCCATTGACATCCGGTCGCGGATTCGCTTCATTGGTCCAGTCCAATTGAGGGAGCGTGCCGGTGTGCGGCGGCGCGCCCCTCGGCCGACCCCACCTGGCCCTGGACGTCCCCCACACCTGATCGAGGCAGGAGCATCCCCACAATGCGTACTCCCCGAAAGCGGCTGGTCGCCGCCGGTACCGCCTGGGCCGTCGCGGCCGCCGGTGCCGTCGCGCTCAGCTTCGGCCTGGCCCCCGCGGCCTCCGCCGGCGAGTTCCTGGTCAACGGCGGCTTCGAGAGCGGCCAGCTCGGCCCCTGGAGCTGCACCGGATCCACCGGAAGCGTGGTCACCGGACAGGCCCACACCGGCACTTACGCGCTGGCCGGCGCCGCCTCGGCGAGCGACAGCGCCCAGTGCACCCAGACCGTCACGGTCGCCCCCAACACCACCTACACGCTCAGCTCCTGGGTCAAGGGCGCGTACGTGTACCTCGGCGTCAACGGCGGCACCTCCACCTGGACGCCCAGCACCGGCGGCGCCTACCAGAAGCTCTCCGTCAGCTTCACCACCGGCGCGAGCCAGACCAGCGCCACCGTCTTCACCCACGGCTGGTACGGCCAGGGCACCTACTACGCGGACGACGTCTCGCTGGACGGCCCCGGCGCGCCCACCGCCTCCCCGTCCCCGTCCGGCACCTCCTCGTCGCCGTCGCCCTCCGCGTCGGCCTCGACCTCCGCCTCCCCGTCCACCTCGGCGTCCGCCTCCACCAGCGCCTCGCCGTCCACCTCGTCCTCGCCGACCGCCCCGCCCGGCGGCGGGCTGCCCGCCCACGCCCTGGTCGGCTACCTGCACGCCAGCTTCGCCAACGGCGCCGGCTACGTGCGGATGGCCGACATCCCGGCCTCCTGGGACGTGATCAACCTGTCCTTCGGCGAGCCGACCTCGGTCACCTCCGGCGACATCCGGTTCAACCGCTGCCCGGCCACCGAGTGCCCGACCGTCGAGTCCGACGCCGACTTCAAGGCCGCCATCCAGGCCAAGCAGGCCCAGGGCAAGAAGGTGCTGATCTCGATCGGCGGCCAGAACGGCCAGGTCCAGCTCACCACCACCGCCGCCCGCGACGCCTTCGTCTCCTCGGTCTCCGCGATCATCGACAAGTGGGGCCTGAACGGCCTCGACATCGACTTCGAGGGCCACTCGCTGTCGCTCGCCACCGGCGACAACGACTTCAAGAACCCGACCACCCCCGTCGTGGTCAACCTGATCTCCGCGCTGAAGACCCTCAAGGCCAAGTACGGCCCGAACTTCGTGCTGACCATGGCCCCGGAGACCTTCTTCGTCCAGCTCGGCTACCAGTACTACGGCTCCGGGCCGTGGGGCGGCCAGGACCCGCGCGCCGGCGCCTACCTGCCGGTCATCTACGCGATGCGGAACGACCTCACCCTGCTGCACGTCCAGGACTACAACTCCGGCTCGATCATGGGCCTGGACAACCAGTACCACTCGATGGGCAGCGCCGACTTCCACATCGCCATGACCGACATGCTGCTCAAGGGCTTCCCGGTCGCCGGCAACACCGCCAACATGTTCCCCGCCCTCGCCCCGAGCCAGGTCGCGATCGGCATGCCCGCCAACAGCTACGCCGGCAACGGCTACGTCGCCCCCGCCGAGGTCAACAAGGCGCTCGACTGCCTCACCAAGGCCACCAACTGCGGCACCTACGGCGCGCCGAAGGCCGGCGCCCAGCCCAACCTGCGCGGCCTGATGACCTGGTCCATCAACTGGGACAGCTACCAGGGCAGCCGCGAGTTCTCCAAGAACTTCGACGCCTACTTCGGCTGATCCACCGCACGACCCGCATGACCGTACGTAGCGGGCCGGACACCCCCGGGTGGCCGGCCCGTCGGCGTTCGCGGGCCGGACGGACCGCTCCTAGCCTGGTCACAGGAGGTGATGGCGAAATGTTGGCAGACGCACCGCTGCTCGCAGTCATCCCGGTGGCGGACATCGAACGGGCCAAGCGCTTCTACCGCGACACCCTCGGACTCACCCTCACCCGCGAGAACGGGCCCGACGTGGGCTTCAGCTGCGGAGGCACCGAATTCGGCATGTACGAGACGCCCTACGGCGGCCAGGCCCAGCACACCCTGGCCAGCTGGAAGGTGGACGACCTCGACACCGAGATGGCCGAGCTGCGCCGCCGCGGAGTCGTCTTCGAGGAGTACGACCTGCCCGAACTGAAGACCCTCGACGGAGTCGCCGAGGCCGACGGCATGCGGGCCGCCTGGTTCAAGGACACCGAAGGGAACATCCTGTGCGTCAACGAGGTGCGGGCGGCCTAGGGCAGCCCGGAGCCCGCACGGCGAAGGCCCCCTCGCGAGAAGCGAGAGGGCCTTCGGCCTGTCTGTGCGCCGCCAGGGACTCGAACCCCGGACCCGCTGATTAAGAGTCAGCTGCTCTAACCAACTGAGCTAGCGGCGCCTGCTGACGAAGAGAACATTACCTGGTCAGCGGCCGAAACTCACAATCGGCTCCAGGACGACAATGCCGCGGGGGCGGCCGGTGGCGGCCAGCTGCAGGGCGCGGGCCGCGCGGGCCAGCGGGAGGACGGCGGCGACGTCCGGACGCAGCTCGTACTCCTCCCAGAGCTCGACCAGCGAGAGGGGGTGGGCGGGGGGTCCGGCGGGGGTGGCGGTCGTGGCCGTCCGGGGGATCTCCAGCGGGGGAGGGGCGGCACCGATCAGCAGCACGGCGTCCGGGGTGTCGGGGAGGCCGTTGGTGGGACGGGCGCCGAGGGCGCGGAGGTGGGCGTGGTCGTGCGGGGCCGCGACGGCGAGGACCTCGACCCGCCGGGTGAGGGCGAGCTGGACGGCGAGGGGGCCGTCGCCGCGACCCGCGCCCGCGACCAGCAGGCGCTCGGCGGGGCGGAGGGCCAGCGCGTCCAGGGCCGGTTCGACGGTGCGGGCCGCTCCCGCGAGGGCGCAGGCGTGCGCCCAGGGGAGGCCCGGCGGGAGGTAGGTCAGACGGGCGCAGTCCACGGCGACGTACTCCGCCCACGTACCGGCCGGCGCGTCACCGAGCACCCGGTCGCCCACCTCCAGGCCGAACGACGCCGCCCCCAGCTGGCACACCACCCCGGCCAGCCCGCCCGCGCCGGGGGCCGTCGGCGCCACCTCCGCGACCCGTACCCGCACCAGCACCTGCCCGGGCCCCGGCCGCGGCGCCACCACCTCGCGCACGACCACCGCCCCGGCGGGCGAGGAGGGGAGAGCGGCGAGCATGGGCCTCCTTGGTGGGTCGGCGGGTCTTGACGACCGCCTGCGGCGGGCTTCGGAGGCACCGCCTCCGGCGAGTGCGCCTGCGGCGCGGGCTGGGGTGGCCGGATCTGCCTCCTTCGGTGGTACGTCCGGCGGGCCTTCGGCCAGTGCTCCCCCGGCGGGGTGCCGGGTTCGCCGGCTGCGGTGGGGTTCGGGGTGGGTCCGGCGAGTTGGGTGGGGTGGGGTGAATGGTCACATTTATGCTGATCCGCGGATCGGGGGGCCGCATTCCGTACGGTTGGGAGGACCTGCTCCGTGGCTCAGCTGTCGCTGCTCTTCCTGGTGCTGCTCGCCTCGGTGGTCACCATGCCGCTGGCCCGGCGGAGCGGGGTGCCGCAGCCGGTGCTGATGACGCTGATCGGGATCGTGATGGCGCTGGTGCCGCAGATCCCGAACGTGTCGGTGAACCCGGAGCTGATCCTGCCGCTGGTGCTGCCGCCGCTGATCTTCGCGGTGGCGCGGCGCTCCTCGGTGCGGTACTTCAAGGCGAACATCCGGTCGATCCTGCTGCTGGCGGTGGCGCTGGTGATCGTCACGACGACGGCGGTGGCGGGCACGTTCTCGGCGCTGGTGCCGGGGGCGCCGGTCGCGGCGGCGGTGGCGCTCGGCGCGCTGGTGTCGCCGCCGGATCCGGTGGCGGCGGTGGCGGTGGCGGGTTCGGTGGGGTTGCCGCGCCGGCTGGTGGCGGTGCTGGAGAGCGAGGGGCTGTTCAACGACGTGACGGCGATCGTCATCTACTCGCTGGCGGTGGAGGCGGTGGTGGACCACGACTTCTCGATCGAGGGGGCGGCGCTGCGCTTCGTGCTGTCGGCGGTGGTCGCGGTGGTGGTCGGGGTGGCGCTGGGCTGGGCGAACACCAAGCTGGCCGGGTTGTTGGACGATCCGACCCAGCAGGTGGCGCTGAACCTGCTGGTGCCGTTCGCGGCGTACGCGCTGGCGGAGGAGGCGCACGGCTCGGGGGTGCTCGCGGTGGTGGTCTGCGCGCTGTACCTGGCGGACCGGGCGGCGGACGCCGACGAGGTGTCGTACCGGTTGGTGGGCAACGCGTTCTGGGAGATCGTCGAGACGCTGGTCACCGGGGTGGCGTTCGGCCTGATCGGGCTGGAGCTGGCGACGGTGCTGGCGGACGTCAAGAACAGCTGGCGGGGGATGCTGGGCGACACCGCGGCGGTGATCGCGGTGGTGGTGCTGCTGCGGTTGGTGTGGCTGCTGCCGGCGGCGTGGGTCTCGCGGCGGTTCAGCCACGGCGAGGAGGACAACCCGGTGTCCTGGCGGGAGACGCTGGTGCTGTGGTGGTCGGGGATGCGCGGGGTGGCGACGGTGGCGCTGGCGCTGGCGATTCCGCTGACGGTGCACGGCGGCGGGGCGTTCCCGGAGCGGGCGGAGATCATCTTCGTGGCGTTCGGGGTGGTGCTGTTCACCCTGCTGGTCCAGGGTCTGACGCTGCCGTGGGTGGTGCGGCTGCTCGGTCTGGACACCGGTTCCGACGCGCACGAGAAGGCGGTGCGCGAGCTGTGGTGGCGGGCCGCCAAGGCGGGACTGGTCCGACTCGGTGAGCTGGAGCGGGCGGACGAGCTGCCGGCCGAGCTGGTCGAGCGGCTGCGGGAGCGTCAGCACGACCGCCTGGCCCGGCTCTGCCCGGAGAAGTACGAGGAGGAGGAGGCGCTGGAGGCGAAGCAGCGCGGCGAGAAGTGGCGGGAGGCGTTCGCGGTCGAGCAGGAGATGATCGCCGCCTCGCGCCGCGAGGTGCTGGTCGCCCGCAGCGAGGCCGGCGGCGACCCGGAGGTGGCGGACCAGGTGCTGCGCCGGCTCGACCTGCAGTCGGCCCGCAAGTGAGGCGCGTCCGGGTGGTCGGCACGCGAAGGTCCGCGGGTGGACGTCGACAAGTGCGGTCCCCGGTGGTGACGGTCCGCAGGTGACGGCCGTGGAGGACATAGGGTGGGCGCGGGCAAGGCCGTCAATGGAGTCGGCAGCACCTCTCGTACCACCGCCGGCCTTCGCGCACCCTCCCGCTCGGCCCTGCCGGTACACGCCACTTCCGGACGACACAAGGAGACCACCGATGTCGGAGACCCCTGCCAGCGGTCGCATCCCCCTGGACCGGACCCCGCAGTGGGCCGCTCTCGGCAAGCACCGGGCAGAGTTCGGCGAGCAGCACCTGCGTGAGCTGTTCGCCGCCGACCCCGAGCGAGGGAAGCGCTACACCCTGCGGGTCGGCGACCTGCAGGTCGACTACTCCAAGCAGCTGGTGAACGACCGCACCCTGGAGCTGCTGCGCGAGCTGGCCGCCGCCACCGGCGTGGCCGGGCTGCGCGACGCGATGTTCCGCGGCGAGAAGATCAACATCACCGAGGACCGGGCCGTCCTGCACACCGCGCTGCGCGCCCCCCGCGAGGCCGTGATCGAGGTCGACGGCGAGAACGTGGTGCCCGCCGTGCACGCCGTGCTCGACAAGATGGGCGCCTTCTCCGACCGCGTCCGCAGCGGCGAGTGGACCGGCCACACCGGCAAGCGGATCCGCACCGTCGTCAACATCGGCATCGGCGGCTCCGACCTGGGCCCCGCGATGGCGTACGAGGTGCTGCGCTCCTACTCCGACCGCGGCATCGACGTCCGCTTCGTGTCGAACGTGGACGGCGCCGACCTGCACGAGGCGCTGCAGGGCCTGGACGCCGCCGAGACGCTCTTCATCGTGGCGTCGAAGACGTTCACCACGATCGAGACCATCACCAACGCCGAGTCCGCGAAGGCGTGGCTGCTCACCGGGCTGGGCGCCGGCACCGACGCGGTCGCCAAGCACTTCGTCGCGCTGTCGACCAACGCCCAGGGCGTGTCCGACTTCGGCATCGACGTGGCCAACATGTTCGAGTTCTGGGACTGGGTCGGCGGCCGCTACTCGTACGACTCGGCGATCGGCCTCTCGCTGATGATCGCCATCGGCCGGGAGCAGTTCCGCGAGATGCTGGACGGCTTCCACCTGGTCGACGAGCACTTCCGCACCGCGCCGTTCGAGCAGAACGTGCCGGTCCTGCTCGGCCTGCTGGGCGTCTGGTACGGCGCGTTCTTCGACGCGCAGTCGCACGTGGTGCTGCCCTACTCGCACTACCTGTCGAAGTTCGCCGCGTACCTGCAGCAGCTCGACATGGAGTCCAACGGCAAGTCCGTGGACCGCGACGGCAACCCGGTGAACTGGCAGACCGGGCCGGTGGTCTGGGGCACCCCCGGCACCAACGGGCAGCACGCCTACTACCAGCTGCTCCACCAGGGCACGAAGGTCATCCCGGCGGACTTCATCGGCTTCGCGAAGCCGGTCGCCGACCTGCTGCCCGGACTGGTCGCCCAGCACGACCTGCTGATGGCCAACTTCTTCGCCCAGACCCAGGCACTGGCCTTCGGCAAGACCGCGGAGGAGGTCGCGGCGGAGGGCGTGCCGGCCGAGCTCGTCCCGCACAAGACCTTCAAGGGCAACCACCCGACCACCACCATCCTGGCGGGCGAGCTCAGCCCGTCGGTGCTCGGTCAGCTGATCGCGCTGTACGAGCACAAGGTGTTCGTCCAGGGCGCGATCTGGAACATCGACTCCTTCGACCAGTGGGGCGTGGAGCTCGGCAAGGTGCTCGCCAAGCGCATCGAGCCGGTCCTGCTGACCGGTGAGGGCACCGCGGCGCTCGACAGCTCGACGGCCGCCCTGGTCGCCGAGTACCGGGCTCTGCGCGGGCGGTAACCGGACGACGGCTCAACGGCCGCCCAGCAGCGAAGGGACGCTGCTGGGCGGCTTCGTCGTTCCCGGGGCCGGGACGGTCGGCGGCGGGGCCTGCGGGGGGCGGTGCTCCGGGCCGAGGGTCGCGGTGAAGAAGAGGGCGCCGAGCAGCACGGACAGGAGTGCGGCGGCGGCCAGGCCGGGGAGGACACGGCGGCGGAGGGCGGCGCGGCGGTGGGCGCGGAGCGCGGCGCGTTCGCCGGCGGCGAGCTCGGACTCCCAGTCCGCCCAGTCCTGCCGGTGATCGTCGCTCGCCATGGCCGCGGAGACTAGCAGGCCGTCCCGGGGCCGCCGCAAGAGCGCCGCGCCCGGTCCCGGCGCGGGGACCAGCGGGAAGCCGTCGTCGAGTGAGTGGCCCTCAAGTGCCCCACAAGTGCCGGAACCTACGTTCGAGCACACTCCGACGGATCCCAGACAAGGACCTGATCCCTTGAGAATCATCGGCCTCAGCGAGGTGCTCCCGGGCGAACCGGTCACGAACCGGGACATGGCGGAGCGCTTCGGCCTGCACGAGAAGTGGCTCGACCGGATGACCGGCAACCGCGGCCGCCACTTCTGCGAACCCGACAGCCCCGAGGGCACTCCGAAGAACACCGGCGACCTGGCCACCGCGGCCGGCGAGCGCGCCCTCGCGGACGCCGGCGCCGACCCGTCCTCCATCGACTTCCTGATCCTCACCACCGGCTCGCCGGACCACCTGATGCCGGCCACGGTCAACCTGGTGGCGGACCGGCTGGGCCTGAACGACCTGCCGACCTTCCAGCTCAGCTCGGGCTGCGCGGGCGCGCTGCAGGGCCTGTACACGGCCCGCGCGATGCTGGCGGGCGGCCTGCGGCGCGGCCTGGTGATCGGCGCGGACAGCGTGGTCAAGCTGTGGCCGGCGGACCGCGCGGTGGGCCGGATCAGCCCGGCGGAGCTGGCCAACTTCGCGCTGTTCGGCGACGGCGCCGGCGCCGCCGTGGTGGACGCCGGGGACGGCCCGGGCCTGGCGGTCGAGCACCTCGTGCTGCGGGCCACCGGCAAGGGCCGGGAGCCCGCCCAGGTGGTGCGCTGGTACGGCGCGGACGGCGCGCCGATGGTCGAGGGCCCGGGCGGCAAGACGGTCCGCGAGCCGATGGGCCAGGAGGACTACAAGGCGATCGAGGCGGGCGTCCCGGTCCTCGCCGACGCCGTGCTGCAGGAGCTGGCGGCGCTGACCGGCTGGCCGGTGGGCGAGGTGGAGCACATCCTCACCCCGCAGCTGAACGGCGTGATGACGGAGCGGATCCGCGAGCACCTGGGCGTCCGCCCGGAGCAGGCGGTGTCCTGCGTCGCGGACACCGGCAACAACGGCAACGCGCTGCCCTTCATCCAGCTCCACCGGGCGCTGCGGCGGATCGAGGCGCAGGGCCGGGCCGGCGACCGGGTGCTGGTCACCGCGATCGAGTCCTCCAAGTGGATCGTCTCCGGCCTGGCGCTGCGCTGGCTGCCGGCCGCCGGGGAGGTGGCGGCATGACCGTCACCGCCACCACGCCGCTGGCCGAGCTGCGCGCCCTCAAGCGCGCCGGGCTCGGCGGGCAGGCGCCGCGCGTACGGGAGCTGCTGGCCGAGCTGCGGGCCGCCGGGGACCCGCTGGACCTGGAGGCGGCGGGCAGCCTGCTGGCCGGCCGGGCGGCCCGGGAACAGCTGGCCGACTCCGGGGCGTTCACGGCCCGGCCGGTCGCGCTGCTCGGCAGCTCCACGCTGGACGCGCTGCCGCCGCTGCTGACCGCGACGCTGCTCGCGGACGGGGTGCTGCCGGAGATCCGCTCGGCGGGCTTCAACCAGTGGCGGTTCGAGATCCTGGCCGGCGCGCCCACCCTGAAGGACCTCCGGCCGCAGGTCACCGCCCTGCTGCTGGACGAGGCGGCGGTCTTCGACGGGGTCGCCGACCGGCTGGACCCGGCCGAGATCGAGCGGCGCTGCGCCGCCCTGCCCGCCGAACTGGCCGGCTGGGCGCGGGCCTGCCGGGAGACCCTGGGCGGCCTGGTGGTGCTGGCCACCGTGCCGCTGACCCCGCTGACCCGGGACCGGCGGGTGGACTACCCGGGCAAGGCTCGGCTGGCCGCCGCCTGGCACCGGATGAACGCCGCGATCCTGGACCTGGCCGCGCCCGCCGACTCGGTGCTGGTGCTGGACCTGGACGGGGTCGCCGCGCACGGCCGGGGCGGCGCGGTCCGGGCCGGCGACCGGATGCGGCACGCCGCCGGGCAGGCGTACGCGCCGGAGTTCCTGGCCGCGTACGCCGAGGAGCTGGGCCGGGTGGTGAGGGCCGGGCTCGGCCGGGCCGCCAAGTGCCTGGTGCTGGACCTGGACCACACGCTGTGGGGCGGCGTGGTCGGCGACGACGGGGTGGCCGGGCTGCGGCTCGGCGGCGCGTACCCGGGCTCGGCGCACCGCGAACTGCAGGAGCTGGCCGCTGATTTGAAGCAGCAGGGGGTGATGTTGGCGGTCTGCTCGAAGAACGAGGAGACGATCGCCCGGGAGGCGGTCGACACCCACCCCGAGATGGCGCTGCGGACCGGCGACTTCGTCGCCTTCAGCGCGAACTGGCAGCCCAAGCCGGGGAACGTGGCCGCGATGGCGGAGCGGCTGAACATCGGCGCGGACGCGATGGTGTTCGTCGACGACAACCCGGTGGAGCGCGGCCTGATGCGCGAACTGCTGCCGCAGGTCGCCACCGTGGGGCTGCCGGCCGACCCGGCCGGGTACGCGGCGGTGCTGGCGGCCCGGGGCGACTTCAACGTGCTGAGCCTCACCGAGGAGGACCGCACCCGCACCGAGCTGTACCGGGCGCGCGCCGCGCGGGCCGAACTCGCCGACACGGCCGGATCGTTGGAGGACTACCTGGCCGGGCTGGAGTCCGAGCTGACGGTGCAGCCGCTGGACGGGCTGAACTCCGCCCGGATCGTCCAGCTCTTCGGCAAGACCAACCAGTTCAACCTGACCGGGCGCCGGTTCACGGCCGACGAGGTGGCGGGCGGCGGGCTGGACTTCTTCGCCGCCCGGCTCACCGACCGGTTCGGCGACAACGGGCTGATCGCCGCGCTCGCCCTCGGCCGGGACGCCGACGGCGCCCGGACGGTGGAGAACTTCGTGCTCAGCTGCCGGGTGTTCTCCCGCCGGGTGGAGACCGCGCTGCTCTCCCTGGTGCTGCGGGCCGCCGCCGCCGAGGGCGCCGGCGAGGTCCGCGCCCGGTACGTGGAGACCGCCAAGAACCGCCAGTTCGCCGGCTTCTACCCGGACCACGGCTTCGCCGCGGCGGGCGAGGAGCCCGGGGCGTACCGGCACACCCTGCGGGAGCTTCCCGAGCTCCCCCGATGGATCCGAATCAACGGGCAACAGGAGGCTTTCCGTGTCGTCTGACCAGGTGGTGAGAGAGGTCGTCGCCCAGCTGCTCGACCTCGACGAGGACGCCCTGTCGATGGACCAGCCGCTCGCCGACATCGCCGAGTGGGACTCGGTCAACGCCCTGCGGGTGCTGGTCTACCTGGAGCGCGAGCTCGGCGAGCCGGTCGACTACGACCGCTTCATGCGGGCCGAACTGCTCGCCGACCTGGCCGCGCTGGTCGAGGACGTCCGGGCGGCGGCGGGATGAACGCCGTCGTCACGCCCTTCCCGACCGCCCGGCGCGGCACCCTGACCTTCCTGCGCGACGCCCGGTCCACCGCCCACGTCCACCTGCTGACCGACGTCGACGCCACCGCGCTTAAGGCCGCCCGGACATCCAGCGGCGGCAAGCTGAGCTACGCCGCGTTCGTGGTCAAGGCGGCCGCCGAGGTGGTCGCCGACTGCCCGCCGGCCCGCTCGGTGCTGCTCGGCGGCCGCCGGCCGCGGCTGGCCACCGTGGACCAGGTCCACGCCAAGGTGCTCTTCGACAAGTCCCTGGACGGCACCCGCTGTGTCGCCTCCGGGATCGTCCCGTCCGCCCAGGCGCTCACCGTCGAGGAGATCCAGACCGCCCTCGACACCTACAAGGACGCCGAACTGGACGACCCCGAGGGGCCGTTCCGCAACCTGCTGCGGGTCGCGAGGCTGCCGCTGCCGGTGGCCTGGCTGGCGTACCGGGCGGCCACCCGCGACCCGGTGCGCCGCACCGAGCTGCAGGGCGTCTTCTCGGTCACCTCGGTCGGCCACGAGCCGGTCCGGGCCATCCTGCCGATGATCACCGGGGCGCTCGGCTACGGCGTCGGCCGGATCGCCGACGTCCCCGTCGCGGTCGACGGCGAGGTGCGGATCGCACCCCGGCTGACCCTCTCGCTCACCTTCGACCACCGCCTGCTGGACGGCGCGCTGGCCTCCGACCTCCTGGCCCGCACCAAGGACAGACTCGAACACGTGGAGCTCCCATGACCAGCACCAGCACCACCGACGTCCTGATCGTCGGCGGCGGCCCGGCCGGCGCCCTGCTCGGCGCGCTGCTCTCCCGCCGCGGCATCCGCACCGTCCTCGCCGAGAAGCAGACCGGCCTGGAGCGCGACTTCCGCGGCGAGACCCTGGCCGCGCCGAGCGCGGTGGCGCTGCGGCAGCTGGGCTTCGGCCCGGCGCTGGAGCGGCACGGCTACCTGGAGACCACCGGCGTCACCATGCGGATGGAGGGCCGCCGGGTCTTCTCGCTGGACTACGGCCGCTTCCCGATCAACACCCTGCCGATCGACATCCCGCAGCCCGCGCTGATCGGCATCTTCCAGGAGGCCGCGCAGGCCGAGCCGGTCTTCGAGTACCTCTCCGGCACCACCTGCACCGGCCTGGTCGAGCAGGACGGCAAGGTGCTCGGCGCCACCTTCAAGCAGAAGGACGGCACCCGGCTGGAGATCCGCGCCCGGCTGGTGGTCGGCGCCGACGGCCGCTTCTCCAAGGTCCGCAAGGCCGCCGGGCTGGAGGCCCTGATCACCCCGATGGAGCGGGACTTCCTGTCCTTCAAGCTGCCCCGCCCGGGCGACTGGGGCCGGCAGGCGGAGCTGGTCGTCGACCGCGACAAGCACCTGGTGGTGCTGCCCACCTTCCCCGACTTCCTGCGGGTCGGGCACAACCTGCCCAAGCGCGGCCTCGGCGAGCTGCGGTCCGCCGGCTTCGAGGCCTTCCGGGACGGCATCGCCGCGATCGACCCCCGGCTGCGCCCGCTGCTGGAGACCCACCTGACCTCCTGGGAGGACACCTCCTTCCTGGAGATCTTCACCGCCGAGCTGGACCGCTGGGCCAAGGACGGCCTGGTCCTGATCGGCGACGCCTCGCACACCGTCACCCCGATCCTCGGCCAGGGCGTCAACCTCGCCATCCAGGACGTGGTCTGCCTCGCCCCGGTGATCGCCCGCGCCCTCACCCGGACCGGCGCCACCGTGCCCGAGGCCGTCTTCGCCCGCTTCGTCACCGAACGCCGCGCCCACAAGCGGCAGGTGACCAAGTACCAGCGGATGCAGGAGGCGGCGCTGGCCCAGTCCGCACCGCTCCCGGTCCGGCTCCGCCGGGCCCGGTTCCGCGCACTGGACGCGCTGCCGGTCAAGTACCGGGTCTTCGGCCGGGTGATCAACGCCCCGCACCCCGTCGACCCGGCCGACCGGCGCACCGGCGTCGAGCACGTCGAGCCCGCCCGCGCCTGACCCCGCCCGCGCCCGGCCGTCCCCCGAGCACGGCCGGGCGCCCGCCACGCTCCCATCACCGACCAGAGGTTGACACCACCATGTCCGAGCAGACCCGTGACCCCGAGCAGCCCATCGCCATCGTCGGCATGGCCGCCCGCCTCCCCGGAGCACCCGACGTGGACAGCTTCTGGCGAGTGCTGGTGGAGCGCGTCGACGCCATTCGGCCCGTCCCGCCGGAGCGCTGGGACGCGAGCGCCCAGCTCGACCCGGAGAAGTCCGTCCAGGCCGTCGGCGGCTTCCTGGAGGGCGTCGACCGGTTCGACCCGACCTTCTTCGGCATCTCCCCGCGCGAGGCCGAGGACATCGACCCGCAGCAGCGCCTGGTGATGCAGGCCGGCTGGCGCGCCCTGGAGGACGCCGGCACCCCCGCCGCCGCCCTGCGCGGCTCGCGGACCGGCGTGTACGTCGGCGCGTCCTGGCACGACTACGAGATCCTCCGCAAGGACCGCGGCGAGGGCGCCACCCAGCACAGCCTGGTCGGCAACGCGCTCGACGTGATCGCCGCCCGGCTCTCCTACTTCCTCAAGCTGCGCGGCCCCAGCCTCACCGTCGAGACCGGCTGCTCCTCCTCGCTGGTCGCCCTGCACCTCGCCGGGCAGGCGCTGCGCCGCGGCGAGATCGACGGCGCGGTGGTGGCCGGCGTCAACCTGATCATGTCCCCGGACGTCTCGGTCGGCCTCACCCACTTCGGCGGCCTCTCCAAGGCCGGGCGCTGCCACGCCTTCGGCGCCGCCGCCGACGGCTTCGTGCGCGGCGAGGGCGTGATCGCGCTCTACCTGAAGACCGTCGAGCAGGCCGTGCAGGACGGCGACCGGATCCACGCCGTGATCGCCCGCACCGCCGTCAACAACGACGGCGGCGGCGACAGCCTGGTCACCCCCAACCCCGACGGCCAGATCGACCTGCTCCGGCAGGCGTACGGCGACGGCACCGTCCCGCTCGACAAGCTCTCGTACATCGAGGCGCACGGCACCGGCACCCTGCGCGGCGACCCGGTCGAGGCGCGCGGCATCGGCACCGTCCTCGGCCAGGCCCGCGACCGCGCCCTCGGCCCGCTCGGCGTCGGCTCCGCCAAGACCAACGTCGGCCACCTGGAGGCCGCCGCGGGCATGGCCGGCCTGGTCAAGGCGGTGCTCTCGCTCAAGCACCGGCTGGTCCCGCCGAGCCTGCACTCCGAGGAGCTCAACCCCGACATCCCGTTCGAGGAGCTCAACCTGCGGGTCGTCCGCGAGCCGCTGGAGCTGCCCGCCGAGGGCGAGCTCTACATGGGCGTCAACTCCTTCGGCTGGGGCGGCACCAACGCCCACGTGGTGCTGCGCAGCGCCCCGCCGGTCGAGCCGGCGGCGGACGAGGACGACGGCGCCCCGGTGCTGCTGCCGCTGACCGCCCAGCACCCCGAGGCGCTGCGCGCCCTGGCCGCCGAACTGGCCGGGGCACTGCCCGCCGACCGGGCCGGACTGCTGGCCGCCGCCGACACCCTGGGCACCCGCCGGGACGCCTTCCCGCTGCGCGCCGCCGTGGTGGGGGCGGACGCGCAGGAGCTCGCCGAGGGCCTGCGCGGCTACGCCGGGAACCCCGAGGCCGAGCTGCCCGGCGTGGTCACCGGCCGGGCCCGCACCCGCGGCCGGACCGCCTTCGTCTTCCCCGGCCAGGGCTCGCAGTGGGCCGGCATGGGCCGCGAACTGTACGGCCACGACCCGGTGTTCACCGCCACCGTGGACCGCTGCGGCGAGGCGCTGCGCCCGTGGTTCGCGTGGGACCTGGCCGCACTCGTGTCCGGCGCCGCCGGCGACGAGTGGACCACCCGGATCGACATGCTGCAGCCGGTGCTCTGGGCGATGTCGCTGGGCCTCGCCGAGCGCTGGCGGGCCTGTGGCGTCACCCCCGACGTGGTGGTCGGCCACAGCCAGGGCGAGGTCACCGCCGCCACCTTCGCCGGCATCCTCTCGTACGAGGACGGCGCCAAGGTGATGGCCCGCCGCAGCGCCATCGCCCGCCGGACCTCCGGCAACGGCCGGATGCTCGCCGTCGACCTCGACGTGCCCGGCGCCCACCGGGCCCTGGAGGGCTTCGAGGAGCAGGTGTCGCTGGCCGTCAACAACGGCCCGTCCTCCTGCGTGCTCTCCGGATACACCGACGCGGTGCTGATGCTCAAGGAGATCCTGGAGGCGGAGGGCACCTTCTGCCGCCTGGTCAACGTCGACTACGCCTCGCACAGCCCGCAGATGGACGAGCTGCGCGAGGACCTGCTGGCCGCCCTCGCCGACGTCGCCCCGCGCGCCGGGGAGATCGGCCTGATGTCCACCGTCCGGGTCGAGCCGCTGACCGGGCCCGAGATGGACACCGCCTACTGGGTGGACAACCTGCGCCGCCCGGTGCTGTTCGCCGACGCGATGGGCCGGCTCTTCGACGAGGGCGTCACCCACGTGGTGGAGATCAGCCCGCACCCGATCCTCGCCCCCGCCGTCGAGCAGCTCGCCGCGCTGCGCGCCGAGCCGCCCGCGGTGCTCTCCACCCTGCGCCGCGAGCAGGGCAGCCGCACCGACCTGCAACTCGCCCTCGCCCGCGGCTTCGTGGCCGGCCTGGAACCGTTCGTCCGCCGCTCGGCGGGGGAGTTCGCCGCCGTACCCGGCTACCCGTGGCAGGAGGAGAGCTACTGGGGCGCCCCCGGCCGCGCCCGCACCGGCGGACAGCGCGGACTCGAGGTCGAGCTCACCCCCGGCGCCTTCGAACAGGACAGCTGGCAGGGCGCGCTGGAGATCTCCACCGCCGACCTGCCGTGGCTCGCCGACCACAAGGTGGACGAGGCCGTGGTGCTCCCCGGCGCCGCGATGGCCGCGCTCGCCCTCTCCACCGCGTACGCCCGCACCGGCGCCGTCCCGGGCACCGTCGCCTCGCTCGCCTTCCACCGCGACCTCACCCTCGGCGCCGACGAGACCGCCCGGCTCGCCGTGCTCTGGCGCGACGACATCACCGAGGGCGGCAGCTTCACCCTGCTCTCGCTGCCCGCCGGCACCACCGGCTGGACCGAGCACGCCACCGCCCGGCTCCACCAGCGCCGCGCGGACCAGGTCGCCGCCCCGGCCTTCCCGGCCGCGCTCGCCGAGGACGAGCCGCTCCCCGCCGAGGACTTCTACGCCGCCTGCGCGGCCCGCGGCCTCCACTACGGCCCCTCCTTCCAGGGCCTGGACGGCGTGCACGTCGCCGACGACGCCGCGCTCGGCCGGGTCCGGCTGCCCGAGCGCTGCCGCGCCGGCGCCCGCCCGCACACCTTGCACCCGGCGCTGCTGGACGCCGCCCTCCAGGTCTCGCTGACCCTGGAGGACGACGGCCACACCGTCGTCCCGGTCTCCGTCGACGCGATCCACCTGCTGCAGGACCTCGCCGAGCCGGTCGTCGAGGTCTGGTCGTACGCCGTCCGCCGGGAGACCGGGCTCGTCGACCTCCACCTGTACGACGCCGAGCGGCAGCCGCTCGCCGTCCTCGCCGGACTGCGCCTGCAGCGCCTGGAGAGCGGCCCCGCCGAGGTCTCCGACGCCGAGCGGCTGCACCGGCTGCGCTTCCGCCCGCAGGAGCGCGCCGCCGACACCGAGGCCGGCGAGGGCCCGTGGCTGGTGGTCACCGCCGCCGACGACCCGGCCGCCGACCGGCTCGCCGAGGCGCTGGGCGCCGGCGCGGTGCTCGGCGCCGCCGACCGGGACGAGGCCGCGCTCACCGCGGCGCTGCGCGCCGTCGCGCCCGCCGAACTGGTCTTCGCCGCCCCCGCCACCGCCGCCGGCCTGCCCGCCCAGCGCGCCGGGCTGCTCGCCCTGACCGCGCTGGTCCGGGCCGCCACCGCGCTGGCCACCCCGCCCCGGCTCACCGTCCTCACCCAGGACGCCCAGGCCGTCGCCCCCGGCGACCACCCCGACCCCGGCGCCGCCCTGTACTGGGGCTTCACCCGGGTGCTGCGCCGCGAACACCCCGAACTGCGGCCCGCCCTGCTGGACGTCGCCGCCGGGCAGCTCGCCGCGGCCGCCGCCGAGCTGGGCTTCGACGAGGGCGAGGACCAGGCCGCGCTGCGCGACGGCGTCCGGTACGTCGGCCGGCTGGTCCGCGGCGAGGACGAGGACGAGGACCGCGCCGCGCCCGCCTGGCGCACCCCCGAGCAGCCCTTCCGGCTGGTGCCCGAGAAGCCCGGCTTCTGGGACGGACTCGCCTTCAAGCCGCTCACCCGCCGCGCCCCGGCGCCCGGCCACGTCGAGGTGCGGGTCGGCGCCGCCGCGCTCAACTTCATCGACGTGATGAAGGCGATGGGCACCTACCCCGACTCCTCGGCCGGCGCCGACCTGCTCGGCGGCGAGTGCGCCGGCACCGTCACCGCCGTCGGCGAGGGCGTCACCGGCGTCGCGGTCGGCGACCGGGTGGTGGCCTGCGTCTTCGGCTCGATCGCCTCGTACGTCACCGTCCGGGCCGAGCACACCCGACCGGTGCCCGCCCACCTCACCGACGCGGCCGCCGCCGCGCTGCCGCTGGTGCTGGCCACCGCCTGGTACGCGCTCGACGGCCTGGCCGGGCTGGAGCAGGGCGAGAGCGTCCTGATCCACTCCGCCACCGGCGGACTCGGCCTCGCCGCCGTCCGGATCGCCCGGGCCCGCGGGGCCCGGGTGATCGCCACCGCCGGCAGCGCGTCCAAGCGCGCCTACCTGCGCGGCCTCGGCATCGCCGACGTCTTCGACTCGCGGGACCTGGAGTGGGCGTCGCAGACCCTGGCCGCCACCGGCGGGCGCGGCGTCGACGTGGTGCTCAACTCGCTGACCGGCGCGGCGATCCCGCTCGGCCTGGAGGTGCTGGCCGAGGACGGCCGGTTCATCGAGGTCGGCAAGAAGGACATCTACGCCGAGCGCTCGATCAGCCTGGGCGCCTTCCGCAAGGGCATCACCGTCGCCGCCGTCGACCTGGCCGGCCTGATGGACCGCCGCCCGGCCCGCTTCGCCAAGCTGTTCGCCGAGGTCTGGGACCTGGTCGCGGCCGAGGAGATCGAAGAACTGCCGGTCAACGCCTACCCGTTCACCGAGGCGGCGGAGGCGCTGCGGGAGATGTCGCGCGGCAGCCACATCGGCAAGTTCGTGCTCCGCGACCCGGCCACCGTCACCGCCGTCGCCCCCGAGCCGCTGCCCGGCGGTCGGTTCCGCGCCGACGGCACCTACCTGCTCAGCGGCGGCCTCGGCGCACTCGGCCTCTCGCTCGCCGAACACCTCGCCGCGAACGGCGCCGGGGCGCTCGCCCTGCTCGGCCGTTCCGCGCCGTCCGAGGACGCCGAGAAGCGGATCGCCGCCCTGCGCGAGCACGGCACCCTGGTCGAGGTGGTGGCGGCGGACGTCGCCGACGCCACCTCGCTGTACGTCGCACTGGCCCGGGTGCGCGCCGAACTCCCGCCGCTGCGGGGCGTGTTCCACGCCGCCGGTCTGCTCGACGACGCCACCGTGCTCAACCTGCGCCCCGAACAGCTGGAGCGCGTCCTCGCCCCGAAGGTCGACGGCGCCCGCAACCTGGACGCCGCCACCGACGGCGACCCGCTCGACCTCTTCGTGCTGTTCTCCTCGGCCGCCGCGCTGATCGGCAACGCCGGCCAGGCCGCGTACGCCGCCGGCAACGCCTACCTCGACACCCTCGCCGAACAGCGGCGCCGGCGCGGACTGCCCGCGCTCAGCGTCCAGTGGGGCCCGTTCGAGGAGATCGGCCTCGCCGCGCAGGACGCCAACCGCGGCGCCCGGCTCGCCGAACGCGGCATGGGCGGCTTCACCGCCGACGAGGCCTGGGCCGCCCTCGGCCGGCTGCTGGAGCGCGGCGGCGAGCAGGTCGTCGGGTACGTCCCGCTCAACCTGCGCCAGTGGTTCGACGCCTACCCCGACACCGCCGCCCTGCGCAGCTGGCAGGTGCTCCGGGAGGCCTCCCGGCAGGGCGGCAACGCCACCGGCGGCGGCGAGTTCCGCAGCGCGCTGCTGGCCGCCGCCGAGGACGAGCGCCCCGCGCTCGCCGAGCAGAAGGTCCGCGAACTGGCCGGCCGCGTGCTGCGGCTGGACCCGGCCGCGATCGACCGGGAGACCCCGTTCAAGGCGCTCGGCCTGGACTCGCTGATGGGTCTGGAACTGCGCAACCGCCTGGAGGCCGCGTTCGGCCTCAAGCTCTCGCCCACCCTGCTGTGGACGTACGGGAGTTCGCGCGCCCTCGCCGAGGTGCTGTGCGACCGGCTGGCGGAGGAGCCGGCCACCACCGCCTGAGCTCCGGCCAACCACTAGCTCACGAGGACTGTGAGAACACCCATGGAACCCAGCAAGACCACCGTGACGCCACTCACCCGGGCGATGGAGACCATCAAGCAGCTGCGCGCCCAGCTGGACGCCGCCGGAGACCGCCAGCCGCTCGCCGTCGTCGGCGCCGGCCTGCGCCTCCCCGGCGGGATCACCGACCTCGACGGCTACTGGCGGGCCCTGCGTGACGGACGCGACCTGGTCCGCGCCCGGCCGCCGCAGCGGCTCGCCCCGTTCGCCGCCGAATGGGCCGAACTGCCCAACCAGGGAAGCTTCCTGGACGAGGTGCTCGACTTCGACGCCGACTTCTTCGGGATCAGCCCGCGCGAGGCCCGGGCCGTCGACCCGCAGCACCGGCTGCTCCTCGAAGTCGCCTGGGAGGCACTGGAGGACGCGGCCCTGCCCCCCGCGCGGCTCGGCGACGCCAAGGTCGGCGTCTGGGTCGGCATCACCGGCGGCCAGGACTACCGCGACTGGCAGACCGGCGACCTGGACGCCTACTGGGCCACCGGCAACGGGCACAGTTTCGCGGCCGGCCGGATCTCGTACTGCCTCGGCCTGACCGGGCCGGCGGTGGCCGTCGACACGGCCTGCTCGTCCTCGCTCGTCGCCCTGCACCAGGCCGGACAGGCACTGCGCCGCGGCGAGGTCGACGTGGCGCTCGCGGGCGGCGTCAACCTGGTGCTCTCGCCGGGCTCCACCCGGATCATCGAGCAGACCCGGTCGCTGTCGCCCGACGGGCGGTGCAAGGCCTTCGACGCGCGGGCCAACGGCTTCGTCCGGGGCGAGGGCTGCGGGATCGTCGTGCTGAAGCGGCTCGACCGGGCGCTCGCCGACGGCGACCGGATCCACGGCGTGGTGGCAGGATCGGCCCTCAACCAGGACGGCCGGTCCTCCGGCTTCACCGCGCCGAACGTGCTCGCGCAGACCGCCCTGCTGGAGGCCGCCCTCGCCGACGCCGGACTGACCGCCGCCGACATCGGCCTGGTCGAGGCGCACGGCACCGGTACGTCGCTGGGCGACCCGATCGAGATGGACGCCGTCCTCGACGCCCTCGGACGGAAGAACGGCGGACGCCCGCTGCACGTCGGGTCCGTGAAGGCCAACCTCGGCCACCTGGAAGGTGCTTCGGGCGTCGCGGGCGTGCTGAAGGCACTGCTGTGCGTCAAGCACGGCGAGGTGCCGCCGCTGGTGCACTTCCGGACCCTCAACCCGCGGATCGACCTCGACGGGACGGCGGTCACGCTGTCCGGCGAGGTCGCGGAGTGGGGGAGCGGCGGACGGTACGCGGGTGTGAGCTCGTTCGGCATGATCGGGACCAACGCGCACGTGATCGTCGGGCCGGCGGAGGGCGCCGGAGCGGTCGCGGCGGTGGAGGTGCGGGGCTTCGACCTGTCCGCCCGGACCGAGTCGGCGCTGCGCGAGCTCGCGGGCGAACTGGCGGCAGTGGCCGTGGGATTGGACGACCGGGGGTACCCGGCGTTCGCGTACACGGTCGGAGAGGGGCGGACGCGGCACGAGGTCGCGGTCCGGATCGCCGCCGCGACCGCGGCGGAAGCGGCGGACGCACTGCGGGCCGTCGCCGAGGGCCGCGAACACCCGGCGGTCGGCGCGGCCGACGGCGAGGGCTGCGCGCCGCTGCCGCGCCGGGTGATCGACCTGCCGCACTACCCGTGGCAGCGCACCCGGCACGCGCCGGAGGGCTACGACGCAACGGCCTCCGGCGGGGAGGGTGTTGCTCCCGCCTCCGGCGGGGACGGTGTTGCTCCCGCCTCCGGCGAGGTTGTCGGGGACCGCGTGGGTTCCGCCTCCGGCGGGGTGCCGGTGTACGAGGTGGGGTGGGAGCCGGTCGAGGTGACCGGGGCGGGTGCCGGTGGCACGGTGGTGCTGGCGGGTGGCGACGTCCAGGTGCTGGCGTTGCTGGCCACGCAGTGGCAGGCGCTGGGGCACCGGGGTGTGCTGCTGGGCGCCGAGCTGCCGAGCCTTGCGGGGCTGCCCGGGTTGCCGGGTTGGGAGAGCGCCGCGCTGCCGGTCGGCGACGCGGCGTGGGGCGACTTCTGGGCGGCGCGGACCGAGGAGGGCCCGTTCACGCTGGTGCTGGCGCCGCGGGCGACGCCGCTGCCGGAGCGTCCGGAGGGCGCGGACCCGGCTGCGGACGGTGCGCGGCTGCTGGCGGAGGTGACCGTCGCGGTGCGGGCGCTGGCCGCGTCCGGGCGGGACGGCCGGGCGTTCGCGCTGACCCGGGCGGTCCGGCGGGTGTCCGACGCCGACCCGGTGGCGGCGGCCGACCACGGGCTGCTGCACGGGTTGCTGCCGGTGCTGGGCCTGGAGTACCCGTCGCACTGGGGCGGCGTGATCGATCTTCCGGCGGAGCAGGGCGAGGCGGACGCCCGGACGGCGCTGGCGCTGGCCGTGAACGGGACGGCCGGGACCTCGGGCGGTGCGGGCTCCGCGGCCGGGACGGCGCCGGGCGGTGCGCGGGCCGAGGACCTGCTGGCCGTGCGGGCCGGGGCGGCGTTCGGGGCGCGGCTGCGGGCGGTGGACGGGTGGCGGCCGGAGCTTCCGGTCGACCCGGACGCCGGGTACCTGATCACCGGCGGGGCCGGTGGCGTGGGCCGGGCGGTCGCGGAGGACCTGGTGCGGCGCGGGGCGCGGCACCTGCTGCTGGTGGGCCGTACGCCGTTGGAGCGGATGCCGCAGGCGACCGCGGACTGGCTGGCGTCGCTGGCCGCGGGCGGTGTGACCGCGCTCTACCGGTCCGCCGACTGCGACCGCTACGAGGAGCTGGCGGCGGCCCTGGCCGCCCCCGGACTGCCCGCTCTGCGCGGTGTGGTGCACGCGGCGGGGACGCTGCCGCTGGGCCCGCTGGCGGCGGCGGACGCGGAGGCGTTCGCGCAGGGCCTGCGCGGCAAGTTCTCCGGCGCGTGGTGGCTGCACCTGCTGACCGAGGGCCTCGACCTGGACTTCTTCCTCACCACCTCGTCCGCGTCCGCGCTGTGGGGTGCGGACGGCCGGGGCGCGTACGCCGCCGCGAACGGCGGGCTGGACGCGCTGGCGGCGTACCGGGTGGCGGCGGGGCGGCCGGCGTCGGCGGTGGCGTTCGGCGCGTGGGCGCTGGACGGCATGGCGGACGAGGACGGCCGTCGGACGCTGGCCCGGATGGGCCTGGCGGACCTGGACGGGGTGACCGGCTGCTCGGTGCTGACGGCGGCGACGCCGGGCGGCTCCGGGCAGGTGCTGGCGTGCCCGGTGGAGTGGCCGCGCTTCCTGGAGGTGATGGAGGCGACCCGGGCGCGGGCGCTGTTCGCCGAGGTCGCGGCGGAGGACACCGTCGGGATGGAACTTCCGCCGCTGCGCGAGGAGTTGCTGGCGCTGCCCGAGCAGGCCCGGGCCGCTGCGGCGGCCGTGCACGTGGGCCGGACGCTGACGGCCGTGCTGGGCCACGCCGAGGGGCACACCGTCCCGGCCGACACCGGGTTCTACAACCTGGGCCTGGACTCGATCATGGCGGTCGACCTGGCCCGTGACCTGTCGCTGGCGTTCGCCGTCGACCTGAAGGTCGCCGAGATCTTCAACTATCCGACGGTGGAACAGCTTTCGGCGCTGGTCGCGGCCCGGGTGGCGGACGCCCCGGCAGCGGCGCCGGCACGCACCGCCGGCGCGGGCACCGGAGCCGTACGGTCCGTGGCGACCGACGCGGACGCCGGGGCCGTCGCGATCCCGCAGGGGTACGGCAGCGAGCCGATCGCGATCGTCGGCATGGCGGGCCGCTTCCCCGGCGCCGACTCGGTGGAGGAGCTGTGGCAGCTGCTCGCCGAGGGCCGGGACGCGGTCGGCCCGGTGCCGGCGGACCGCTGGGACGGTGCGGCGCTGCACTCGGCGGACCCGCTGTCGACCGGGACGGTCTCCACCGACCAGGGCGGCTTCCTGTCCGACCTGGCCCGGTTCGACGCGGCGTTCTTCGGCGTGCCGGCCCGGGAGGCGGAGAGCCTGGACCCGCAGCACCGGCTGCTGCTGGAGGCGGCGTGGCACGCGCTGGAGGACGCGGGCAGCGACCCGCGCGCCGTGCGCGGATCGCGGACCGGCGTGTTCGTCGGGATCAGCAACTCCGACTACGCCCGGCTGCTGGAGCGCGGCGGACTCCGCGACCTGGACGCGTACTTCGGCACCGGGACGGCGCTGAACGCGGCGGCCGGCCGGCTGGCGTACACGCTCGGCGCGAACGGCCCGGCGCTGGCCGTGGACACCGCGTGTTCGTCCTCGCTGGTCGCGCTGCACCTGGCGGTGCGTTCGCTGCGCAGCGGCGAGAGCGACCGGGCGCTGGCCGGCGGGGTGAACGTGATCGCCTCGCCGGAGTGCTCGGTGGCGGTCAGCCGGGCGCACATGCTCTCGCCGGACGGCCGCTGCAAGACCTTCTCCGCCGAGGCGAACGGCTTCGTCCGGGCCGAGGGGGTGGGGGTGCTGGTGCTCAAGCGGCTCTCCGACGCCCGTCGGGACGGCGACCGGGTGCTGGCCGTGGTGCACGGCACGGCGGTCAACCAGGACGGCGCGTCCTCCGGCCTGACGGTGCCCAGCGGGCGCGCCCAGGAGGCGGTGATCCGGGACGCGCTGGCCGACGCCGAGCTGCCCGGCTCGGCGATCTCCTACCTGGAGGCGCACGGCACCGGCACCTCGCTCGGCGACCCGATCGAACTGGCCGCCGCCTGGGCCGCGCTGGGCCCGGAGCGGCGTCCGGGCGAGCCGCTGCACCTGGGCTCGGTGAAGAGCAACATCGGCCACTGCGAGTCGGCCTCCGGCATCGCCGGCGTGATCAAGACGGTGCTGGCGCTGCGCCACCGCCGCCTGCCGGCCAGCCTGCACGCGGAGAACCTCAACCCGCACGTGCCGTGGGACGAGATGAACGTCCGGGTGGTCGACGCACTCACCCCGTGGCGCACCGGCGACCGGCCGCGCTTCGCGGGCGTGTCCAGCTTCGGTTTCAGCGGCACCAACGCCCAGGTGATCCTGGGCGAGGCGCCGGAGACCGCCGAGCGGTCGGCCGCCGAGGGCCCGTACCTGCTGCCGCTCTCCGCCCCCGACGGGGCCGGCCTCGCCCGGCTCGTCGAGCGGTGGACCGAGCGGCTGGCGGAGGCCGGGGACGAGGAGCTGCCGGGCCTGGCCGCCACGGCGGGCGCGGGCCGCGCGCACTTCCCGGTCCGCCGCGCCCTGCTCGGCTCCACGGCCGCCGAGCTGCGCGCCCAACTCGCCGACCTGACCGTGCCGGGGGCACAGGACGCGCCGAGGATCGCCTTCCTGTTCTCCGGCATGGGCAGCCAGTACTTCGGCATGGGCCGGGAGCTGTACGAGAGCGAGCCGGTGTTCCGGGACGCGATCGACACCGCCGACCGGACCCTCGCCCCGCTGCTCGGCACCTCGCTGCTGGACCTGATGTTCCACGGCGCCGACGAGTCGCTGATCGACCAGACCCGGTTCGTCCAGCCGACCGTCATCGCCCTGGAGCTGGCGCTGGTCGCGCTCTGGGAGTCGTGGGGCGTCCGGGCCGCCGCGGTGACCGGCCACAGCGTCGGCGAGATCGCCGCGGCGATCCACGCCGGGGTGCTGGACCTGGAGGCGGGCCTGACCCTGGTCGCCCACCGGGCCCGGCTGATGCACTCCACCGAGACCGGCGCGATGCTCTCGCTGGCCGCCCCGCCGGAGAAGGTCACCGGCTGGCTGGCCGGCTCCGAGTGCGACCTGGCGGCCGTCAACGGGCCGAAGTCCGTGGTGGTGGCGGGCCGTCCGGAGGCGGTCGAGCGGATCGCGGTGCTGGCCCGCGCCGAGGGCGTGATGGCCCGGCAGCTGACCGTCTCCACCGCCGCGCACTCCCGCCTGATGGACCCGGTGATCGCCGAGTTCTCCGGCATCGCCGAGGGGCTGGCGTACGGCCGGCCGCGGATCCCGGTGATCTCCAACCTCACCGGGCGGCTCGCGACCCCGGCCGACCTGGACGCCGCGTACTGGGCCCGGCACATCCGGCAGCCCGTGCTGTTCCACCAGGGCATGGGCGAGCTCGCCGAGCTCGGCGTCGACCTGGTGCTGGAGGTCGGCCCCGGCCGCACCCTGGCCAACCTGATCTCGGCCGCCGGACTTCTGCCCGCCCGGGGCGGCGCGGCCTCGCTGGTGCGCGGCGCCGGGGACCGCTCCCGGATGCTCGCCGCCGCCGCCCACCTCTACCGCAACGGGCAGGACCTGGACTGGGCGAAGGTCCAGGCCGGCACGGACCGCACCGGGGCTCCCCGCTACCCGTTCGCCGACACCCGGTACTGGACCGCGGTCGAGCCCGCCGCCCCGGCGGCCCGGCCGGCGGCCCGGCGCCACTGGGGCGACGAGCTGCGCTCGCCCGCCCTGCCCGGCCGGGTGTTCTCCTTCGAGCGCTCCGCCGAGTTCCCGCCGTACCTGACCGACCACCGGATCGACGGCATCGTGCTCACCCCGGCCTCCTCGCACCTGGCCACCCTGCTCTCGGCCGTCGCCGGGGACGGATCGCCGCTGGCGGTGGAGGACTTCATCTGCCCGCGCGGCCTGGTGATCAAGGACGGCGAGCAGTACGAGGTGCAGCTCGGCCTCGGCACCGGGACGGACCCGAAGCAGCTCACCGTGCACAGCCTGGTCGACCCCGAGCGCGGCGCGTGGACGCACCACCTGTCCGCCCGGACGGCCGACCCGGCCGCCGGCGCGCCCCGCCCGGCCGTGGATCGGCAGGCGTTCGTCGAGCGGGCCGAACGGCACATCGGCGGCGAGGAGTTCTACGCCTACTTCCGCGAGCTCGGCTACACCCTCGGCCCGTCCTTCCGCTGGATCGCCGACATCTGGCTGGACGGCGAGGAGGCACTGGTCCGCTACACCACCCCGCCGGTGGCCGGGGACGACCTGGGCAACTACCAGCTGCACCCGGGTCTGATCGACTCGGTGTTCCAGTCCATCGCGGGCTTCATGGTGGACGGCACGGCGGTCAAGGCGCCCAGCGTGGCCATCCCGTTCGCCGCCGCCCGGCTGGCCTTCCCGGGCCGTCCGGTCACGGGGGAGGAGCTGTGGGGCCACGTCCGGGTGCTGCAGGCCGCGCCGCTGGACCGGGGCCGGCTCCAGGTGGAGACCGCCGACCTGCACCTGTTCACCGCGCGCGGCGAGGACCTGATGGTCGCCGACGGCTTCCGGGTCCGCAACGCCCCGCTCACCACGCTGCGGCAGTCGCTGCGGCGCGGCGTGCCGCACGCCTACGAGCTGGGCTGGATCCCGCAGCCCGGCGGCCCGGCCGCGGCCCCGACCGGCGCCCGCGCGCTGCGGGTGCTGGGTGGAGCCGCGCTGACCGCCGAGCTCCGCGCGGCCGGTCACGAAACCGACTCCGAGCGGCCCGAGTTGGTCGTCGACGCCCGGTTCGCCGAGCTGCCCGACCAGGTGGACGCGGCCGCCGCCGAGCGCGCCGCGCAGGAGCTCGCCGAGGCGCTGCGCACCGCGCCCGCCGACGTCCCGTACGCCGTGCCGGTGGACGGGCGCCCGGCGGCGGCACCGCTGCGCGCCGCGCTGTGGGGCCTGCTGGCCGCCCTGGAGACCGAGCAGCCGGAACGCCGACTGGTGCGGATCACCCTGGGCGCCGGGCAGCGGCCCGGGCAGCTGGCCACCGCCCTGGCGGCGATCGCGGCGGACGGCCCGGCCGACACCCGGATCACCCTGGACGCCGAAGGCACCACCGTGGCCCGGCTGCTGACCACCGGCGACCTGCCGGCCGAAGAGGGCTTCACCGGCGGCGCGCTGGTCACCGGCGGGCTCGGCGCGCTCGGCCTGAGCGTCGCCGAGCACCTCGCCGGGCAGGGCGCGGCGGCGATCACCCTGGTCGGCCGGTCCGCGCCGGACGAGGCCGCGCAGGCGGTGATCGACCGGCTGACCGCCGAGGGCGTCCGCGTCCAGGCGGTGTCGGCGGACGTCACCGACCCGGCGGACTGCGCCCGCGCCGTCGCCGCGGCCGAGCGGCTCGCCCCGCTGACCGGCGTGTTCCATCTGGCCGGCGCCACCGCCGACCGGGCCTTCGACGGGCTCACCCCGGAGGACTTCTACCGGGTGTTCGCCGCGAAGGCGGGCGGCGCCGACACCCTGGCGGCCGCCGTCCGGGACAGGGAGCTCACCACCTTCGTGCTGTTCTCCTCGGCCGCCGCCACCCTGGGCTCGGCCGGGCAGGTCAACTACGGTGCCGCCAACGGCTACCTGGACGGCCTGGCCGAGCGGCTGCGGTCCGAGGGGGTGCCCGCCACGGCGGTCGCCTGGGGCCCGTGGGTGCCCACCGCGAAGGGCGGCATGGCCGACTCGGCCGCGCTGGCCCGGGCCGCCGGCAAGCTCGGCGTCCGCCCGCTGGACGACACCACCGCGCTGCCGCTGCTCGCCCTGGCGATGACCGCCGAACGCCCCCACCTGCTCGCCGTGGACGCCGACTTCGGCCGCTACGCCGAGCGGCTGGCCGGGCACCCGGCGGGCGGCCTGTACGCGGGCGTGGCCGGTGCGACGGCCACCGACACCGCGCCGCAGCCCGCCGCCGAGGAGCGCCCGCGCGGCTGGCTGCGCGAGGAACTGGCCCACCTCGACGCGGACGACCGCGAGGAGCGGGTCCGCGAGGTGGTCCGGAAGCTGGCGGGCGACACCGTCGGCGACCACTCCGCCGTCCGGGACGACCTCGGCTTCGAGGACATCGGCCTGGACTCCATCATGGCGATCGACCTGAGCGCCCTGGTCGCCCACGCCGCCGGCGCCGACCTGCCCGCCACCGTCTCGATCGACTACCCGACCGTCGCCGAGATGGCCCGCTACCTGACCGGGCTGATCGCCCCGGCCGAAGCGGCCCCCTCCCGGCCGACCGCCGACACGCCCGACACCCCCGACACCGACCGCACCACCGACGAGGACGCGGACGAGCTCTCCGACGACGAGCTCATCGCC
The DNA here is from genome assembly GCF_043200835.1 of Kitasatospora sp. NPDC048365. Lineage (NCBI taxonomy): Bacteria > Bacillati > Actinomycetota > Actinomycetes > Kitasatosporales > Streptomycetaceae > Kitasatospora > Kitasatospora sp. NPDC048365. The sequence continues at coordinate 44,811 of NZ_JBICYJ010000028.1, read as the reverse complement.
GCCGTACGGCGCGACCTGGCCATGGAACTGTGAGGTTGAGCTGGAGACCATGGATACCGACTTCCGAACCCTCTTGCAGGACCAACTGAAGCTCTCCCGGCGGCTGAAGGCCCGGATCCGGGAACTGGAGGAACAGCGCGGCGCCCCGCTGGCCGTGGTCGGCACCGCGCTGCGGCTGCCCGGCGGGCTCACCACCCCCGAGGCATACTGGGACTTCCTGCTCGGCGACGGCGACGCCCTCTCCGGGATCCCCGAGGACCGTCCCGGCCTGCGCGCCGTCTACGACGAGCGCCCGGACCGCCCGGGCCGCAGCTACGTCGACCGGGCCGGCTTCCTGGCCGACGTGGCCGGCTTCGACGCCCCGTTCTTCGGCCTCTCCCAGCGCGAGGCGACCGCTCTCGACCCGCAGCAGCGGCTGCTGCTGGAGACCGCGTGGGAGGCGATGGAGCGGGCCGGGGTCGCCGTCCGCCGCCAGGACCGGCTGAAGGCCGGCGTGTTCGTCGGCATCATGTCCTCGGAGTACGTGGAGCGGATGGCCGCGCCCGAGGACAAGACCGGCATCGACCCGTACTACGGCACCGGCGGCGGCCACGCGATGGCCGCCGGGCGGATCTCCTACGTGATGGGCTTCACCGGCCCCGCGGTCAGCGTGGACACCGCCTGCTCCTCCTCGCTGGTCGCCCTGCACCTGGCCGCGCAGAGCCTGCGGCGCGGCGAGTGCCGCTACGCGGTGGTCGGCGGTGCCAACCTGGTGCTCTCGCCCGACCTGATGGTCTCGCTCTGCCAGAGCAAGGCCCTCGCCCCGGACGGGCGGTGCAAGACCTTCACCGCCGACGCGGACGGCTACGGGCGCGGCGAGGGCGTCGGCGCGGTGGTGCTGATGCGCCTGGACGAGGCCGAGCGCGAGGGCCGCCCGGTGCTGGCCGTGCTGCGCGGCACCGCCGTCAACCACGACGGCGCCTCCTCCGGCCTGACCGTGCCCAACGGCCCGGCCCAGCAGGAGGTGCTGCGCGCCGCGCTGGCCGACGCCGGGGTGGCCGCCGAGGAGGTCGGCTACGTCGAGGCGCACGGCACCGGCACCTCGCTCGGCGACCCGATCGAGGTCGGCGCGCTGGACGCGGTGCTGGGCACCGGCGCCGACGGCCGGCCGGAGCCGCTGCTGGTCGGCTCGGTCAAGTCGCGCCTGGGGCACCTGGAGGCCGCCTCCGGGCTGGCCGGTCTGATCAAGGTGGTGCTGATGCTGCGGCACGGCCGGATCCCGGCCGCGCTCGGCTCTGCCGACGGCGAGCTCAACCCGCTGATCCCGTGGGACCGGGTGCGGGTCGCGGTCGAACGGCAGAGCCGCGACTGGCCCGCCGCGTACCCGCGGCAGGTGGCAGGGCTGAGCGCGTTCGGGATGAGCGGCACCAACGCCCACGTGGTGCTGGAGGCCTACCGGCCCGCCACCGAGCAGACCGAGCGGACCGACCGGACCGGGCAGACCGGGCAGGCCGGGCAGGCCGAGCGGGTCGGGCAGGTCGGCGAGGCCGGCCGGACCGAGCTGGTGACGCTCTCCGCCAAGCACGCCGAGAGCCTGGCCGCCCTGGTCCACCAGGCGGCCGGCCGCCTGGCCGGGGCCGGCGCGGAGCAGCTCGCCTCGCTCTGCCACACCCTGCGCGCGGGTCGCACCCCCTTCGAGCACCGGATCGCGGTCACCGGCCGCACCGGCGCGGAGCTGGCCGCCCGGCTGCTGACCGGGCTGGAGCGCGGCGGCGCGGGGGACCGGTCCGTCGGCACCCCGGTGCCCCGGCTGCGGGTGGTCCCGGGCTCGCCGGAACTGGCCGCCGCCGTCGACGCGCTGGCCGCCGCCCACCCGGAGCTGGTGCCGGACGGCGGGCAGCCCGAGGAGCGCCTGCGGGAGCTGCTGAAGCAGCTCGGCGTCCGGACCCGGCCCGCGCCGGCCGGCCCCGGGGCGACGGCCCACCCGGCGGAACTGGACTGGGAGGGCGGCACCTTCCCGCTGGCGGACGCCGACCCCGACCGGGCGCCCGCCCTGCTGGCCACCGCCCTGGCGGAGCTGTACACCGCCGGCGCCGACCTGCGGCTGGACGCGCTGCGCCCGGCTGGCGCCCGGGTGGTCGGCGACCTGCCGACGTACCCGTTCCGCCGCCGGCGGCTGTGGATCGAGGAGCGCACCCCGGCGGCCGGCGCCGCGCCGGAGCCGGTGGCCGAGGTGGCGACCGGACGGGGCCAGGAGCGGGCCGCGGTGGTGGAGTTCCTGCACGCCGGGCTGCGGGAGATCCTGCACGCCCAGGAGGCGCTGAACGACCGGGAGACCTTCCTGGAGCTGGGCGGCGACTCCTTCATCGCGATGCAGCTGACCCTGCGGATCGAGGAGGCGTACCGGATCGAGGTGCCGCTGGAGGAGTTCCTGGAGGACGTGCCGCTGGCCACGCTGTTCGAGCGGCTGGCCGACCACGTGCTGGCCGCGGGCCAGGCCGTCGCGGCCGGCGGGGCGCGCTCCGCATGACCGGGACCGCGACCGCGACCGCGGCGCCGGCCCGTCCCCGGGTGGTGGAGGAGCCCGCGCTGCGGGTGATCGCCTTCCACCACGCCGGGGGCTCGGCCGCCGTCTACCACCCGATGGCGCGCTGGCTCCCGGCCGACTGGGAGCTGCTGCTGGTGGACCTGCCCGGTCGGGGCAAGCGCCACCAGGAGGAGCCCGAGCCGACCCTGGACGGCGCGGTGGCCGCCGTGCTGCCGCAGCTGGAGCCGTGGCTGGACCGGCCGTTCGCGCTGTTCGGCCACAGCCTGGGCGCCCTGGTGGCCTTCGAGGCGGCCCGGGCCCTGGAGGCGGCCGGCCGGCACCCGCACTGGGTGGGCGTCTCCGGCCGGGTCGCGCCGAGCTTCCAGGCGCACACCCGGCGCGGCCTGTACCGGCTGGGCGACGCCGAGCTGCTGGACGAGCTGCTGGCGATGGGCGGCACCCCGGACCGGATCCGCGAGGTCCCCGAGTTCGTGGAGCGCTTCCTGCGCACCAGCCGGGCGGACCTGCGGGCCGCCGAGTCGTACGCCCCGCACCCCGACCGGCGGCCGCTGGCCGCGCCGCTGACCGCCTTCCACGGCTTCCAGGACCCGTGGGCGCCGACCGCCATGGTGGCGGCCTGGGAGCGGGAGACCACCGGGGCCTTCCGCCGGGTCGGCTTCCCCGGCGGGCACTTCTACTTCCTCGGCGGGGCCTTCCCGGAGCTCGCCCGGGCGGTGGCCGCCGAGGCGCGTGAGCCGTTCTCCAGCGGCCTGCCGCACGATCCGGACAGCCAGGCTGTCCAGCCCGACGCACAGCCCTGGGTGAGGAGGAGTCAGATGACCCAGAACAGTCCGAACGCCGTTCTCGTCGGCGGACCGGAGGCCATCCCCGAGGACCAGCGCATCCGGTACGTCCCCGACCGCGACGGCAAGGTGAAGGTGCCGTGGCGGGCCGGCTACGAGCACTTCGTCGCGACCGCCGACCGCCGCACCGTGGGCGGGTCCGAGCTGGGCGTCTTCGCCTGGGCCGGCCGCACCGCGATCGCGGAGTAGGGGCCGGCCATGGCGAACAGCGACGCTGCCCCGCGGGCGCTCTGGTCCCGCGTCGTGCGCGAGCTCTACCGGATGCTGTCCAACGCCGGCTCGGTGCAGTACGCGCTGCCGATGCCGCCGGTCGAGGAACCCGCCGCGGCGGATCCGCGGCCGGCACCGGTCCGGGAGCGCGTCCCGATTGGCTGACGGACCGTCACCCCATCGTCGGGGCACCGGGAAGCGTTCGTCCCGGTGCCCCTTCGTCTTGGGCGAACTCCCAGGATTTGGTGGTAGAAACTGAGGCGCGGCCCCGGGATCGGCGCCGTATCACGGGGGCGGTTCGAACGGGGTTTTTGCGGTGATCAAAGTCATGCTCGCCGAGGACATGAACATGGTGAGAGGTGCCCTGGTGGCGCTGCTCCGGCTGGAGCCGGACATCGAGGTCGTGGGCGAGGTGGCATCGGGCGACGAGATCGTCCCGCGTGCCCTGGAATGGCGGCCCGACGTGGCCGTGGTCGACATCGACCTGCCCGGCGTGGACGGGCTGACCGCGGCCGGCCGGCTGCACCAGGAACTCCCCGGCTGCCGCTGCCTGGTGCTCACCAGCCTGGGCCGGCCCGGCAACCTGCGCCGGGCGCTGGCCGCGCATGTCGCCGGGTTCATCCTCAAGGACGCCCCGCCGGACCAGCTGGCCGAGGCGATCCGCGGGGTGGCCCGCGGCGGCCGGGTGATCGACCCGCAACTGGCGCTCGCCGCCTGGGACTCGGCGGAGAACCCGCTCACCGCGCGGGAGTGCGAGGTGCTGCGGATGGCGGCCAGCGGCGCGGAGGTCTCGGAGATCGCCCGCGGCCTGTTCCTGTCGCCCGGCACCGTGCGCAACTACCTGACCACCGCGGTCACCAAGCTCAACGGCCGCAACCGGGTGGACGCGATCCGGATAGCCGAGCAGGCCGGCTGGCTGTGACCGGCGGCGGGTGACTCAGGCCGCCGAGGCGGCCGGCGCGGTGCCGTCCACGGCGTCGCCCCGGCCGCCCGGCAGCGGCACCCGGGCCTCCAGCTGGAAGCGGCCGTCGGCGCGCACCCCGGCGGTCAGCCGCCCGCCGAGCGCGGCGACCCGGGCGCTGAGGCTCTCGATCCCGGTGCCGTGCCGGCCCGGCGGGTCCTGCGGGGCAGGCTGCACGCCGTCGTTGACGATCCGCAGCCGGACCGCGCCGTCCCGCTGGTCCACGGTGATCCAGCAGTGCTCGGCCTTGCTGTGGCCCAGGACGTTGGTGATGCCCTCGCGCAGCACGGTCGCCAGCACCGTGTTCACCCCGGGCGGCAGCGGGTCGTGCGCGATCTCCATGCTGACCTCGATGTCGGCCGCGGCCAGCACCGACCGGCCCGAGCGGGACTCGTCGGCCAGCGACATGTCCCGGTAGCCGCTGGCCACCACCCGCACGTCGGAGAGCGCCTGCCGGGAGATCTCCAGGATCTCGACCAGCTCGTCCCGGGCCCGGCTGGGCTGGCTGGTGACCAGCCGCCGGGTCAGCTCGCTCTTCAGCGTGATCGCGGACAGGCTGTAGCCGAGCAGGTCGTGCAGGTCCTGGGAGAAGCGCAGCCGCTCCTGGGCGACCGCCAGCCGGGTCAGCTCGGCCCGGTTCTTCTTCACCTCGACCACCAGCGCGGCCAGCCGGATCAGCCCGTAGACGATCAGGCCGGTGATGGTGGTGGAGACGGCCGTGTACGAGACGTCCAGCAGCTGCGGGGTGTACAGCTCCTGCAGCGCGGTCGCGCCGGCGACCACCACGCAGAAGCCGGTCCACGCCCACGGGCCGACCAGCAGGGTCAGCAGGTTGCCGGCGAAGAAGCCGGGCATGCCGATCCAGGTCGGGCCGAACAGCGGGAAGGGCAGGAAGACCAGCACGGCCTCCAGTGCCAGCACCCCCAGCGCCGCCCGCGAGCGCGGCGCGGGCGCGTACGGGGTGAAGTGCAGCAGCTGCAGGGCGAGCAGGGTGCCGACGCTGACCAGGAAGACCACCAGCTGGGCGGCGCTCGGCTGGACGCTCAGGGTGCGCAGCCCGGCGAGCGCGGCGAACCCCGAGAACACCACGGTGACCACCGCACGGGCCAGCAGCGGGGCGGGCTCGGCGAGGTCACCGGAGGGTGGTGCGAGGGTGCCGTGCGCCGGTCTGGCGGCGGGCTCCGAACGGGTGGCGGCGGTCAACCGGCGTGGCATGTCTCCCCCGAGCGCAGATGTCGCAAGCGAGCCCATGCTAGCCGCGAGGGCGCGATGGATCTGGTGTTCCAACCGATCGGTCTCGGCCGTTCCCCGCCCGGTTGGGTCGTTCACCCACCGCGGTGACCTGCTCCGATCACGAACTCCCCGACGCTGGACTCGATCCGCCAGTCCAGCCCGAAGGCCCGCGCCGAGGACTCGATGTCGCCGAAGGCCACCGGGTGCGGGGTGAGGCCCATCGCGGTGGCCACCAGCGACAGGGTCTGCTGCACCACGCCGACGTGCCGGAGCGTCGCCGCGTACGCCATCCCGCGGTAGATCCACGAGGTCCGGCCGAACCGGGCGGTGAGGGTGATCAGCACCGGCGGCGGCGCCGGCAGCCCGGCGGCGATCTGCGCCGTGCCCAACAGCTCGACCACGTCCGACTCCTGACGGTTGATCAGGGTGAGCCGGTGGTCCAGCGGGTCGTAGTGGTGGATGCCGCGCGGCAGGCCGGGGCACTCGCCGACCACCACGTACAGCTCCAGTTCGTACAGCGAGCCGGTGGACGGGTACGGCCGGTCGCTCACCGGGTACGGGTCGGCGGCGCCGTGCTTGCCCACCCCCAGCGAGCGCACCCGGGCCGCCCGGTACAGGAGTTCGCCGAGCTGCTCGGCGGTCGGCGGCCGCTCCGGGCCCGCCTCGGCGGCCGGCCGCTCCGCCTCCAGCACCGCGGTGAACCGCCGGTCGCCGGCCAGCAGCCGGTCCATCGCCGGGCGGTGCAGGGCGATCCGCGGCCCGGCCGGCGGCGGTTTGACGGCCGGCTCGGCCGGGCCGCGCGCGCCGTGCGGGAAGACCGCGCCGTACGGGCCGTCGTGCCGGCCGAGCCGGCTGCGGGTGTGGAACAGCAGGTCGGCCTCGGCCCACAGGCCCAGCACCGGGTCGCTGTCCTCGGCGAACCGGGCCGGCCCGCCCGCCGGGTCGGGCTCGCCCGCCACCACCGTCCCGGCCGCCGTGAGGTGGGCGACCAGCTCGGCGGCCAGCACGGCCGGCAGGCCGAGCGCCGCGGCCAGCTGCTCCGGGGTGGCCGGACGGGTCAGCGCGGCGGCCAGCGCCACCGCGTCCGGGTGGTGCAGCAGCACCCGGTGCAGGGCCAGCGGCGACTCCAGCACCGCACCCTCCGGTCGGGCCGCCAGCGCCGCGAACCGGGAGAGCCGGTGGGGCCGTCCCGGATCCGCCGCCGGCAGCCGCAGGGCGGCCTGCCCGGAGACCGGCACCAGCGACAGCAGCGGCCCCTGGCCGGTGGCCGCGGCCACCGAGTGCACCAGCACGTGGTGCAGCTGCTCCAGCACCTCGGCCAGCCGCCGGTGCTCGGCGCTGCCCGGCACGTTCTCCAGCGAGACCGGGCCGAAGCCCATCCGGCGCAGCGACTCGCGGACCACCCGGCCCGGTCGCTCGATCCGCAGCTCGCCCCACGGGCTGACCACGGTCAGGGCGTCGCCGGCCGGGTCCTGCTCGACCAGGGTGTCCTCGCGCAGCGAGACGAGCCGCACCGGAGCCAGGGACGCATCGGATCGGGGCACGGCGAGGGCTCCTCGTGGGGGTCGAGCGGGGTGCTGCTCAGATGAAGATCGGAATCGGATTGAGCCGTTCGTACGGCGTGGGCCGGGCCAGCCTGCCCAGCCGCACCGGGACGTCGTACAGGCGGCCGGGGGCGAACCGGGCCCAGAAGTGCCGCAGCCCGGGGACGATCACCTTGACCACCGGCAGGCCCAGGTCGGGTCTGGTCTGGTCGAGCACCAGCAGCTCCATCCCGCGCTCCTCGACCAGCCGTCGGACGTGGTGCAGGTCCTCGCGCAGGTCGCGGCGCGGCCGGTACGGGTGGTCGGCGGGGCGGATCGCGGCCGCGGCGGGGTCGGGCACCAGGTGGGGCTGGTCACCCGTGGTGCAGTGGCGCCACCAGCGTAGGGCCTCGGCGTCGCCGCCCGCGTACCCGGTGCCGTCCGGGCGGGCGCCGAGCACCGCCGGGAGGAGCTGGTTGACCTCGGTCAGCGCGCGGCGCAGGGCCAGGCGCGGGTCGAAGTGCGCGCCGAAGCCGAACACGATGTCCTCGGCGGGCTTGTCGGTGCGCCGGGAGAGCGCCACCACGGTCGGGACGCCCAGGTCGGAGGTGACGTCCAGGGCCCAGACCTCGCGGCCGAGTTCGGCGTGCACCTCGCGCAGCTGCTCGGTCCAGGGGTCGGCGAAGGCGTCCAGGTCGATGCCGGGCTGCCGGGTGCGGTTGTACCACCAGAGGGCGACCGCGTCCCGCTCGACCAGCTCCAGGAAGCCCTGCAGGACGGCGTCCTCCAGGCTGCTGCCGGCCGCGTTGCCGTTGGAGTCGGCGTGGCACGGCGCCTCGCCGGGCTCCTTCGGCGCGCCGAAGTACAGCGCGGCGGTGGGCAGCAGCCGGTGCCGGCCCTCGGTGACCGACCAGACCGGCGACCAGTCCAGCACCCGGTCCGGGTCGAACGGTGCCGGGACGTGCTGGAAGCCGTTGTGCCGGGCGTTCCACCCGGCCCGGTCCGCGTACTGGCGCTCGTCGAACAGCAGCCAGCCGGACGGGTCCAGGGCCCGCTCGCCGAGCGAGCGCAGGCTGCCGCGCAGGCGCGGCTCGTCCCCGTGGAAGTGGCCGCTGTGCCGCTCCACCGCCTCGCCGAGCGCGCTCACCCGGCCGTGCAGCTCGGTGACGCCCTTGCCGCCGTTGCTGGAGCGCAGCCCGGCCCGCAGCGCGCCCAGGCTGTGCGCGCCGACCGCCAGGTTGGAGCCGGCCAGGAAGGAGTTGAGGAAGGCCGGGCCGCGCGGGTCGCGGCGGATCTCCTTGACCACCCCGGTCACCGGGCTGATCAGGTGGCCGTACCGCTCCAGGACCTGCTCGGGGGGCAGCGCGCGGTGCCCGCCGCCGTCCAGTCCGGTCTTCGGCCGGGAGGCGAACTCGACCGGCCGCCACTGCCGTTCGGCCATCAGCCCGGGGTCGCCGCAGGCCCGGCACTGCGGGCGGGCGGGCAGCGGGTGGTGGCGGCCGGCCATGGTCAGGGTGTCCAGCGTCCACACCGCCTGCTGGGACGGATCCCGCCAGCCCGCCAGCCACTTGGCGGCCTCCAGCGCCACCAGGTGGGCGGCCAGCGCGGACAGCGCGGCGAGCCCGGCGGCCGGCCGGGCGGCCGGACCGGCCTCGCCCAGGGTGTGCTGGACGTGCGCCTCGGCCCGGCGGTGGCCCCACAGCCGGTGCGCCAGGCAGGACCAGCAGGCGCCGCCCGGCCGGAACACCGGCCCGATCCACACCTGCCGGCCGTACGGGCGGGCCAGCAGCCAGGGGCGGCCGGCGGCCAGCCGGTCCGCGTTCACCGCGGTCAGCTCCGGGTCCAGGTAGTCGTCGGCCAGCACCACCGTCAGGTCGGCCTCCGCCGGGTCCGCGGTGACGGTCAACCCGGCGGTCAGTAGGGCCTGTTCGGCCTCGGACCGGTCGGTGCGGCCGAGCGCGGCCAGGTGCACCCGGCCGGCCGCGGTCCGGGCCGCGGCGATCGCGCCGTCCAGGCCCGCGGACTCCCAGTACGCCAGCTCGGACTCCTCGGCCGCGGGCGCGCCGGCCGGGCGCAGGGCCACCAGGCCCTCGTCGGCCAGCCGCCCCATCAGGGCGCCCAGCCGGGCGGGGGGAACGTTCGGCGCCGCCTCGCGCAGCAGCGTCTCCAGGTCCCGGGTGCCGTCGAGCAGCGGTGCCAGGGCCTCCATCTCGGGGCCCTGCACCGCCGTCACGCCGTCCTCCGAGAACAGGTAGGTGGCCTCGCCGACCACCACGACGGGCCGCAGGTGGCGGCGGAATCCGACCAGCGGCGAGGAGCCGGTGCTCCGCGCGGCGGTGTTCCCCCCGGGCGCCGTCATGCCGCGGCGAGCCCGGCGCGGCGGACGGCGACGGCGGACAGGCCCGCCAGGGCGTCGGCCGGGTGCGGCTCCGGGTCCGGGGCGACGCACAGGCCGACCGACAGGGCCAGGACCGGGGTGTCGGCCAGCGACCAGCGGTCGAAGGCGTCGATCGTCAGGTCCATCGGGGACGCGTCGGCGGCCACCGGCAGGGCGGCGGTGAGCAGCGACCGGAGGTCGGCGGTGGATCCGAGGTCGGACATGGGGTGCACTCCACTCTGCTTTCGGGGCGGGGCGGTGCTCTGGCCGGGGCGGCCATCGCCAGCATTCTGAGTTCGGCCGGCGCGCCCCCGCCAGTGGCCCGCTCACGCCGTCGGCATGAGAAATTCACGGATCCCGCATGCGGAACCTCATCCCCACACCGTGAGCCCGGCACTGGTCGCCGAGGACCCCCGCTTGACACCCTTTCGGGAAGTTCCATGGCCGGATGGGGGAGTATCCGATGCAGGTCAAGGTTCTGGGCCCTTTGGAGGCCACGGAGTTGGGAGAGTCCATCGTCCCGACCGCGGGAAAACCCAGGCAGGTGCTGGCGCTGCTCGCGCTGTGCGCCGGCCAGGTGGTGCCCGCGACAGTACTGATGGACGAACTGTGGGGCGCGGACCCGCCGCGCAGCGCGCCGACCACGCTGCAGACGTACATCCTGCAGCTGCGCCGGCGCCTGGACTCGGTGTTACGGGCCCACGGCCCGCGCACCGCGAAGGACGTACTGCGCACCCAGTACAACGGCTACGTCCTGGAGATCCGCCCCGAGGAGCTGGACGTCCAGGAGTACGAGCGGTACGCCGCCGCCGGCTTGCAGGCGCTGGACGCGCACGACGACGAGGCCGCCTCGCGGCTGCTGGGCACCGCGCTCGGCTGCTGGCGCGGACCGGTCCTGGTCGACGTGCAGGCCGGCTCCCGACTGGCGATCGAGGTGATGAGACTGGAGGAGAGCCGGATCGGCGTACTGGAACGGCGGATCGACGCCGACCTGCGGCTCGGCCGGCACCACGAGCTGCTCAGTGAGCTCGCGGTGCTGTCCGTGCAGCACCCGTGGCACGAGAACCTGCACGCCCAGCACATGCTCGCGCTGTACCGGTCCGGCCGGCAGTGGCGCGCGCTGGACGTCTTCAAGCGGCTGCGCGCCACCATGGTCGACGAGTTCGGCCTGGAGCCGTCCGCCAGACTCCAGCAGCTGCAGCAGGCGATCCTCGCCTCGGACCCGATGCTCGACGACCCGGGCCGCCCGGGCGAGGGCCGGGTCGGCCGACTCGCCGTCTGACCGCCCCGCCGATCCCCACTGAGGAGCTGATTCATGCTGCCCGGAATCGGACCCGCCCCGGGGCGGGTACCGCGGCTGATGCTGTGGTCGGCCGCGGACCCGGCCGAGGAGGAGGCCCTGCGCGCGAGCCTGCGCCGCTGGATCAAGGCCCGCGGCGACCGCGGGTTCGACGGGGTCGCCGACGCCTGGGGCGCGCCCGCCGACGGACCGGCCCGCGGCGCCCTGGTCGCGGCCGGTGCCACCGAGGCGCTGGCCGCCCTGGACGGCCTGCGGCCCGGTGCGCTGCGCGGCGCGGCCGCCGGCCCCGACCCGGTGGCGCTGCTGCTGCCGGGCCAGGGCGCCCAGCACCCGCGGATGGCCCACGGCCTGTACGGCGTGGAACCGGTCTTCACCGAGGCCGTCGACGAGGTGCTCGGCCTGCTCGGCGCGGACGGCCCGGCCGCCCGGGCCGACTGGCTGTCCGAGACGCCCCGGCTGCCGCTGGACGACGTCCGGCGCACCCTGCCGCTGGTCTTCGCCGTCGACTGGGCGCTCGGCCGCCTGCTGCACTCCTGGGGAGTGCGGCCGGCGGTCCTGCTCGGCCAGGGCATCGGCGAGCAGGCCGCCGCCGCACTCGCCGAGGTGATGCGGCTCGCCGACGCGGTGGACGTGGTCCGCGAGCAGGCCGACTGGCTCGCCCGGACGCCCGAGGGCGGCATGCTCGCGGTCGCGGCCGGCCCGGACACCGTCCGCCGCCTGCTCACCGCCGGGGTCACCGTCGCCGCGGTGAACGGGCCCGACCAGACCCTGCTCGCCGGGGAGACCCGGCAACTCGCCGACTCCACCCGGGCGCTGGCCCTGGCCGGGCTGACCGCGATGAAGGTGCGGGCCGGTGCCGCGTACCACAGCCCGGTGGTCGCCTCCGCCTGCCGACGGGCCGCCGAGGTCTACCGGCGGATCGACCTGCGGGTGCCCGCCGTCCCGCTGTACTCCGCCACCACCGGCGGGCCGCTGCCCGCCGAGCTGGCCGTGGACCCGGAGTTCTGGGCCGGACAGCCGTCCCGGCCGGTCCGGCTGGAGTCCGCGCTGAACGCGCTGTTCGCCACCGGACCGCACCTGTGCGTGGAGTGCGGCCCCGGCCAGGGCCTGAACGCCCTGGTCCGCCGCCACCCGCGGGCCCGCGGCGGCGCGGTCTCGCTGCTCAGCGCCCGACCGCGCAACGCCGAACACGACCGGCGCAGCGCACTCACCGCCGCCGCCCGGCTGTGGACCGCCGGGCACGAGATCGACCTGACGGCCGTCCACCGGCTCGGCTGAGCCGTCCGGCCCACGGAACGGAGAGGAGAGCACCGCCATGCCCGAGCCCCCCATCACCCTGGCCGAGGTCGCCGCCGTCTTCGCGGCGGTCGACGGCGGCGAGGGCGTCCCGCTCACCGAGGAGGTCCTCGACCTCAGCTTCTACGACCTCGGTCACGACTCGCTGACCGTCCTGCAGGCGCTCGCCGTGCTCGGCGACCGGTACGGCGTCCACGTCGGCAAGGAGCTGGTGGTGGACGCCGAGACACCCCGGTTGCTGCTCGACATCCTGCAACGCCTGGCGGACTGGTCCCGCAGCGCCTGACCGGCCGGCCGGGCCGGTCGGTCCGCGGCGCCTGAGTGGATCTCCAGCACGCACCGAGCCAGTCTCCAACGGCCCGGTTCACAGTCGCAGCCAAGTGCCCTCGTCGGACAGGTGTCCGAACACGACGACGGGCAGGGACGCAACGACTGGGGGAAGCCGTGACGGATCTGCTGGACCGGACCGACCCGCAGGCCCGGGGCTCCCGCGAGGGCCGGACGGCCCGCCGCGCCGAGATCCTGGCCCGCCTCGGCGAGATCGAACACCACCTCGGCGACCCCTGGGACCGGCACAACCCGGTCGGGTTCGCCGCCCTGCTGGCCGCCGACGACGCCGCCGAACTGCCCGCCGAGGCGCTGCGCCGCTACCACCGGCTCGGCATCAACGCCGAGTTCGTGCCCGCGGACCTCGGCGGCCGGCTCGCCGGACTGGACGCCCTCGGCCTGCTGCTGCGGCCGCTGTTCCGCCGCGACGTCACCCTCGCCGTCGGCGGCGCGCTGACCTCCTTCATGGCCTCCATGATGATCTGGCTGAACGGCGACGAGGCCCAGCAGAGACGGGCCGCCGACACCCTGCTCGACGGCGGGGTGATGACCATCGCCTTCCAGCAGTTCGCGCACGGCAACGACTTCGTCAACGACGAGTTCCGGGCCGCCCGCACCCCCGCCGGAACGGTGATGAGCGGCCGCAAGGCCGCCGTCAACAACGCCGAGCACGCCGACCTGCTGGTCGCCTTCGCCCGCACCGGGCCCGGCTCCGACGACAGCAGCCACACCCTCCTGCTCACCGCCCCCGCCGAACTCCCGGCCGGCCGGGTCCGCTACACCGGCCGCTACCGCACCGACGCCGTCCGCGGACTGCGGATCGCCGGACTCGAGTTCGACGACTGCCCGGTGCCCGAGGACGCCGTGGTCGGCGGCTGGGGCCGGGGCATCCCGCTCGGCCTGCGGGCCTTCCCGGTCACCCACGCCACCGTGCCCTCCATGGTGCTCGGCCTCGCCGACACCGCGCTGCGCACCGCCACCCGCTTCGCCCTGGAGAAGGGCGCGTTCAGCCGGCCCGTCACCGAGGTGCCGATGGCCCGCAACGCCCTCGCCGGCACCTTCGCCGACCTGCTGGTCTGCGACAGCCTCGCGCTCGCCGCCACCCGCGCCCTGCACCTGGTGCCCGAGCACTCCAACGTGCTCTCCGCGGTCGCCAAGTACCTGGTGCCCAAGCTGGTCGGCGAAGCGCTGTACCACCTCTCGGTGGTGATGGGCGACGCCTTCCACACCCGCAGCGGCGACCACGCGATCTTCCAGAAGCACGTCCGCGACCTCGCCATGGTCACCTTCGGCCACGTCAGCAGCGCCGTCTGCCAGGCCACCATCGCCCCCTGCCTGCCCGGCATCGCCGCCGCCCCCTGGACCGCCGAACGCGCCGCCCCCGACGCGCTGTTCCGCCCCTACGGCCCGGTGCCGCCGATCGACGCCGAACGGCTGGCCGGCTTCGGCGGCGAGGACGGCCTGTGCGCCTACGCCGTCCGCGCCGCCGCCGGCGGACTCCGGGTCGAGGACGGCGAACTCGGCGCGGTCCTGCGCGAGCAGGCCGCCGTACTGCTCGACGAACTCGCCGAGATCCGCGCCGCCGCCCTCGAACTCGACAGCGGCGACGGACAGTTCACCGCCTCCGTGCGGGCCTTCCCGCTCACCGACCGGTACGCCCTGGCACTCGCCGCGGTCAGCTGCCTCGGCGTGTGGCTCAACGCCGACGCCGAGCACGAGGCCTACAGCGCCCGGCCCGAATGGCTCGCCCTCGCCCTCGACCGGCTGCTGCGCCGGCTCGGCCGCACCACCGCACCGCTGCCCGCCTCCGTCGAGGCCGCGCTCTGCGAGGAGGTGCTGCGCCGCGCGGACGAGGACCGCAGCTACGACCTCTACGACGTCCGGCTCGCCGGATGAGCCCGGCCGCCGGACCCGCCCCCGTGCCCGCGGCGGCTCCGGCCGGCGACGCCGCGCGGTCGAGGTCGCTCCCGATGCCGCACCTGGTGGTCGGCCCGCAGGGGCCCTGGGGCCCGCTGCGGCGCGACATGACACGGCACGGCGTCGCCCTCGCCTACGGCTCGATCGCCGACTGGCGCGCCCGGCTGCCCGGCCCGCAGGACGCCGCCGCCCTGCGCGAGCTCCTCGGCCGCGACTGGGACCGCTACCGGGCCGCCGCCGGCCGCCCCACCGGCGAACGCTTCCTCGCCACCCGGTCCCTGCTCAAGTACCTCGCCGCCACCGCCGTCGGCGCCGACCCGCGCGACCTCGAACTCGGCTACGCCCTCACCGGCCGGCTCTACGTCCGCGGCTGCGACCAGATCGACCTCAACCTCAGCCACACCGGCGACCTGATGCTGGTTGGCCTCACCTCCCGCGGCACCATCGGCGTCGACGTCGAACTCCTCGACCGCCGGCTCTACGGCGGCGGCGGCGAGGCCCGGATGTGCACCCCCGCCGAGACCCGGCTCCTGGAGGCCACCCCCGAGGAGCACCGGAACCTGCGGCTGGTCCGTCAATGGACGCTCAAGGAGGCTTATACCAAGGCACTGGGTCAGGGACTGTACTTTCCTTTCACGGAGTTCGGCTTCCAGGTCGACGAGAACCCGCCCCGGCTGCGCCGTGCCGACGGCTCACCGGCGGACAGCGACAGCTGGTCCTTCCGCTCGCTGCGGGTCGGTGAACGCCACCTCGCCGGCCTCGCCCTGCGCGACGGAGGCCTCGGCCGTACCGCCGACACGCGGGTGACCACCGCGCTGGACGCGTCCACCCTGGGCGCCGTCCACCGGGCGCTGAGGGCCACCGGCCCCGCTGGATCTGTCTGAGAGGAACGCACGCATGGACATACGGACAGGCGTACTCGGACCGCTGACCATGACCGTCGACGGCACCTCCGTGGTGCCCACCGCCGCCAAACCGCGCAAGGTGCTCGCCCTGCTCGCGGTCCGCGTCGGCCAGGTCGTCCCCGTCCCCGTCATCCTGGAGGAACTCTGGGGCGGCCACCCGCCCGCCAGCGCCCTCACCACCCTGCAGACGTACATCCTGCAACTGCGCCGCCTGCTCGACGCCGCCCTGCCCGCCGGCGTCTCCGCCAAGCGGGTCCTGCGCACCGCCTTCGGCGGCTACCAGCTCGACATCGACCCCGACACCACCGACACCGCCGCCTTCGAACGCTATGGCGCCACCGGCATCCGCGCCATGGACCTCGGCGACCCCGAGACCGCCGAACGCCTGCTCAGACAGGCGGCCGCGGTCTGGCGCGGCCCCGCCCTGGTGGACGTCGAGATCGGCCCCCGCCTGGAGGCCGACGTCCGCTACCTCGAAGAACGCCGGATGGCGATGCTCGAACGCCGCATCGACGCCGACCTCGCCATCGGCCGGCACACCGAACTGCTCAGCGAACTGGCCGCGTTGACCTCCGAGCACCGGCTCAACGAACGGCTCTGCGAGCAGTACATGCGCGCCCTGCACCGCTGCGGCCGCTCCGTCGACGCCCTCAGCGCCTACCGCCGGATCCGCCGCGACCTGGTCGGCGAACTCGCCCTCGAACCCGGCCCCGGCCTGCGCGAACTCGAACGCGCCATCCTCGGCGCCGCCGCCGTCCCCACCGCCGCCCGCGGCCGCGCCCAACTCGTCCCGTAGCCGCCGCCGCTGTCGCTACGCTCGCGGCATGGCGTGGTTCGAAGAGCTCAACTCGCTGGAGCAGCGGGCGCTGACAGCGACGGGACGCAACCGCAGCGACGCGATCCGCAAGCTCGGGTTGAGGAAACAGACCGTCTCCGGCTGGTTCGGCCAGACCGTCGCGCCCGACTTCGACACGGTCCGGCCGCTGATCGAGCTCTACCTCGGCTGGGCCGCCGAACCGGCCGACCGCTGCGACTGGAAAGACCTGCACGAGGCCGCCCGCGGCTCCCGCCGCTCCGCCGAACCGGAGGACGGGGGCTGGGCGGACCTGGTCCGGGCCCACCCGCTCTGGACGTACGTGGCCGACTCGGCGGCGCTGCGCGAACAGTCCGCCCGGCTGGCAGGAGAGTTGGGCCGCGCATGGTCCACGGCCGGGAGTGGCGACCCGTGGCACGACCCGGCCCTCCCCGGCCGCTGGCTGGACCGGGTCGGAACCCTCGCCAGGTGGGCCGACCTGCGCGAACTCGCCGCCGCCGAAGCCGCACTGCTCACCCTCGTCCCGCTGCTCCACCTCGCCCACCAGCGCGCCACCGCCGACGCGCTCACCCCGCTCGTCAGCCCCGACACGCTCGGCGCGGACGCCCCGGCCGGACCCGAACGCGGCTCCTTCCGCGGCTACCTGCTCGGCCACCCCTGGCTGGTCCGCCGCGCCGAGGCCCCCGAACTCCCCGGTCGCCGCCCGGCCGCGCACGAGATCGGCCACTGGCTGCTGCGCCGGTGGGTCCTGGAGAAGCGCCCGGTCGACCCGTCCGTGGTGACCGACCTGCTCGGCCCGGCCGAAGGGGACCTCCGGGTGGTCCTCGACCGGCGCCGGACCGGCGCGCTGCTGCGCGTCCTGCGCTTCGGCCCGGCCCGGCTCGCCGACGACGACGCCCTCGAACTCGCCCTCGCCGAACACCTGGACCTGCCCGGCGCGCACCGCGACGAGGCGATCCGCCCCCGGTTGCTCGGGCTGCTGCTCGCCCTCGCCCGGCCGCTCGCCCTGGACGCCGCCGACCTGCCCACCGTCCTGGTCGAACACCTGGGCGTTCCGCACGGCGTCGAACTCGACTCCGTCCGAGCCAGGTTGGGCCAGGCCAGGTGGCACCGGGAGGGTCCCGGCGCCGTTCCGCGCGACTGCGTCCTGGAAGCCTTCGGCGACGACCCCGCCACCCTGCTCGCCCTGCGCGACCACGTCGACGCCGTCGACCTGACCCTGCGCGCCGTCCACCGTGCGGCCGCGCGCCACGACGCGCTCGCTCCGCTCCGGTCGCTGCCCACCGGCGCGATCGCCCACCGCGTCGAACCCGCTCCCGGCCACGGCCGCGCCGCCGGGTTCAGCGCCCGCACCGCCCGCTTCACCGTCGACGAGCGCCGCCTGCGCGAACTGCTGATGGGTGACCAGCTCTACGGGGATCCGCAGCTCGCCGTTCGCGAGCTGTACCAGAACGCCCTCGACGCCTGCCGCCACCGCCGTGCCCGGATCGAGTACCAGTTCCGCTCCCAGGGCCTGGACTGCCCGCCCGACGCCTACCGCGGCGAGATCACCTTCGTCCAGGGCACCGACGACAGCGGCCGCCCGTACCTCGAGTGCCGGGACAACGGCGTCGGGATGGGGGAGGAGGAACTGTCGGGCGTCTTCTCCCGGGCCGGCCTCAGCTTCACCGGCACCGAGGAGTTCGCAGAGGAGCAGGCCGAGTGGGAGCGGTACGGCATCCGGATGTTCCCCAACAGCCGCTTCGGCATCGGGGTGCTCAGCTACTTCATGCTCGCCGACGAGATCCGGGTCACCACCTGCCGGATGCACCGCCGCCGCGGCCCGGGCCCCGTCCTGCGCGCGACCGTCGCCGGCCCCGGCCACCTCTTCCGCATCGAATACCCCGAGCAGCCCGCTCCCACCCCGCACACCGCCGTCCGGCTCTACCTGCGCGACGGCGCGCTGACCCGCTCCTGCGTCGAGGTGCTCCAAGAGCTGGTTGCCGTCTCCGAGTTCACCCTCAGCGCCGAGGACTGGACGGCCGATCCCCCGAGGACTGCCCGCTGGCACCCGTGGCGGTACACGGGAGCGGGGCGCCGGCTCCAGCCGAACGGCAGGCGCGAAGCCGTCCTGGTCCACACAGCGATGCAGCCGGACGGCCACGTCATCTGGGCCGACCGGCGAGGTGAGGTCCTGGTCGACGGAATCCGTACCTCGGGGGTCCGATCGTCGGAGCAGGGCGACAGGGCCACCTGGATCCATGCCGTGGTGAACCTCTGCGGACCCCATCAGGTGGCGCTCTCGGTCGACCGGAAGACCATCACCGAGGATGTGTCCGACCGCGTCTCCGCGCTGCTCCGCGGCAGCGTTGCCGAGCTGATCGGCTCCCGCGAACCGCTGGTCGACCTGGACTGGATCGCGGCTCAGGACTATGACGTCGCGGACCTGGTGGTTCGGGAGGCAGTGACCCAGCAGCGGAAGGTGCCGATCAACCGGCGCGTCGTCGATCTCGGCGCGGCGGGGTTCTTCGCCCCCGACCTCCATCTGCTGGATCCCGACCACAGCGGGAGGGGGCGGGCCGAAGAGCAACGTCGGCGCGGGATCGATCGGCACCAGGCGTTCCTGATTCAGGACCACCTGTTCCTCTGGCGGCTGATCGGTCTCGACCTGCTCGGAGAGTATCCGCAGCTGGCGGACCTGATCGACCTCCGAAGCCTCGGACCGGTCGAACCGGCCCTCCCGTCCGACGCCCGGTTCCTGGCGATCGACAGCAGCTGGGACGGGGCATATTCCACCAAGCAACTGGTCGTTCTTCAGGGGTCCGAGGACGACGGCTCCTGGCTTTCGCCCCAGGACGCCGAACGGCTCGCCGTGCTGGGCCTGCGGCCCGCCGGCGAGTTCGACGATCTCGACAGGAAGCTGCTCGGAGCCGGAACGGCCCTCGGGACGGAGGAACCTTCACACATCGACGTCGCCGGTCTGCTCGATCTGCACCGTCTGGTCGGGTGCGGCTTGCGTGAGCTGGCGGACCGTCTACGCCGTCTCGGCTGTCAGGTGGATCTTCCCGACGCGGTGCCCGACTGGCCCGACAACGTCGATCTCACCCTTCTCACCGACTCGGCGATCGCTGTCGGTCGATGGCCGGACGTCGGCTGCCACGTCGGGCTGTCCCAACTCGTGTTCGCGAGCGAGCTGACCGGGCTCACCTTCGACCACATCGTGCGACGCCTCTCCCGTTACGGATACCACTGCGCGCCGCATCCGCCCGGGTCGGCCGCCGCTCGGGAAGGGGACTCCGCGCTGTTCAGCCAGGACGGCGACGGCCTGCCGCCCTGGATCGACTCCGAGCGGCCAGTGGACGCCCTCCACCTTCTGCTGGTGGCCCGGGCGCAGGCACTCGAACCGGCGGACGTGGCCGCAAGGCTCACCGCCTACGGACTCGAGGTCGCCGACCTCTCCGCGCTGGAGATCACCGGACGGATCGACATCGCGCTGTTCACCGTACGTTTCGACGGCAGCTCGCCCCGGCTCGACCCACGCCGACCCGTCCCCGCCCGACACGTCGTCAGGGCGGCCGACAGGTGCGGGATCCCCATCCCCGTGGTGCTCCGACAGCTGGGCGAGCTCGGTTACCGGACGCCCGAGGGTCTGCACCATCTCACCGAGGCGGACGCGAGGTTCCTCGACGTCCTGTGTGAGGTGGACGGCCACGGCGGTGGCGGCGGCGACTGCATCGACATCGCCGCCGTCCAGCACCTCGCGGGCAGGCTCGGCCTTCAGGACGCCGAGGTCGTCGACCGGTTGGAGAGGTTCGGCCTCACGGTGCTCCACGGCAGGGCACTCGCGCCGGACGCGCCGCCCGCCGACCTCAACCTGCTCAGTCGGGGAATCGACCGGAAGGCCCCCTGGTACCGCCCTGGAGAGAAGGTCCCGTACAGCCATGTGGTCCGCTGCGCGCTGACGCTCGGCCTGCCTGTCGAGCAGATCGCCGAGCAGCTGCGTGCTCACGGTCTCGACGTCCGGGTCCCGGCCGGTGACCGGCCCGGCCGGGACGACCTGGTGCTGCTCAGCGTCGAGCTCGACGGACTCAACCCGTGGCTTCCGGTGGACGCACGGGTGACGCTCGGGCGGCTGGCCGCCGCCGCCCGGGCGGTCAACCGGCCGCTGGGCGAGGTCGCCGCGCGGATGTGGGTGCTCGGTCTCCAGGTCGGTGACCCGGAGGAGATGGTCGCGGCCGCGTTGGAGCGGGTGCCCTGGCGGCGGGGCGAGGGCGGTCGGAATTCGGAGGCACGGTAGGCCCGGGCGTGCCTACTGTGCGGTCCGTGACCGATTGGGATGTGATCGAGGCGAACGGCTGCGCCGTGCCCGCGGACCGCCGGCTGGACGACCTGGTGGGGGAGCTCTCGCTGGCCCTCGCCGACCCGGATCCGCTGGTGCGGGACGGGACGCCGTACAGCGTCCTGGCGACGTGGATCGAGCGCGGGGTGATTCCCGAGGCGCGCCGGCTGGAGCTGGGCGACGAGATGGCGGCACGGTTCGGCCACCCGGAGGTCCAGGCGCGGACGTTTGCGCCGCTGGTGCTGGACATGCTGGTGGCGCGCGGTGATCTCCGGTCGGCGTGGGTGGACGCGTTCGAGCGGTGGTACCCGGGGGAGACCGATCTGCGCGGCCGCGACGCGGGGCTCGGCTGGCTGCACGCCGCCGCGCACGGCGCCGACCTGCTCGCCCGCCTCGGCCTGCGGCCGGAGGTGGCGCCGGAGCGGATGCTGGCCCTCGCCGCGGCCCGCTTGACCGCGCCGACCACGTACGTCTTCGACCAGCTGGAGGACGACCGCCTCGCCCGGGCGATCGGCCGCGTGCTGACGCGGCCCGACCTGTCCGAGCGGCAGGCCGTCGGCTGGCTCGATGCGGTCGAGGTCCGGTTCGGCGCCGACAGCATCGCCACCCCGGTGCCCGCCGAGGTCACCAACTGCCTGCGGACGCTGCGCCTGCTGTACGTCCTGGCCGACCGCGGTGTGCGGGCCGACCAGGACGCGGTGCCGCTGCCGCTGCGCGAGGCGGTGAAGTCCCGCCTCGCGCAGGTGCTGGACCGGATCGTCCGGCGTTAGCGGCGGGTGCCCGTCAGGGCGGTGCGCAGCCACGCGGTCTGGGTGGTCAGCAGTTGGACCGCGCGGTCGGCGCCGCCCGGCAGGAAGGGCAGGAACAGGTACGCGGGGACGGTCGCGACGGCGATCACCAGGAGCGGGATCAGCGCGAGGGCGAGCAGGACGACCCGCTGCGAGGCGGCGAGTTGGTGGAGGAACGGGAGCACGTCGGTTCTCCTCTGACGACTGGTCGGACGTTGTGGTACCAGCGTCAGGGCGTCCGGCCGGCAGGCAGAAGGTGTCTCGGACTCCGGACAGTCCGAGGCTGCCGAGCCGCAGGCCGGGACGGGTGTCCGAGTGTCCGGGTCCGAGGTGCCGTGGATCAGCTGCTGACGGCGGGGAGGCAGGTGAGGGTGCCGGTGTGGGACTCGCCGCCGCGGTGGCCGTCGCCGAGGCTGTAGGACCAGTAGGTGCGGGCGGTGCGGGTGCGCATGTCCTGGACCAGGCTGATGGTGAGGTCGTCGGCCTCGATCCAGTTGGCGAGCCAGACGCCGGTGGAGACCTGGGCGAGGTCGACGGGGACGGTGGTGACGTGGCCGACCTCGCCGCCGGTGTCGCCGGCGGCGATGATCGTGCCGGTCAGCGAGGTGCCGTCGGCGGCGTAGTCGAATCTCATCACCAGGCCGTCGTCGAGGGTCAGTTGCAGGGATCTGCCGAGCGGCGTCCGGCAGGCGTTCGCGCTATCGGCGGTGTCGGTGGCGGCGGCGGTGGTGCCGGCGGCGAGGACGGCGGCGAGGGCGAGCGGGGCGAGGGCGCGGAGCTTCACGGTGGTGGTCCTCAGGTGACGGGGACGGGCGGGTGCGCGCAGGGTCGCGGCGGCCGCTGGAGGCGGGGTGGAGGAGCGAACGCCGTTGTCCTCCAGCCGACTTCGAGGGGGCCCTCGCACAGTGACCGGGCCGGCCGCGCCGCAGGGTGCGGATCCGGCGGCACTACCCGGGCGTGTTCCGCGAACAGCGGGCCGTCCGGGCGGCCCGGCCGGCCCGTCATGAGCGGGGCGCGGCCGGCGGTTCAGCGCCGGGGCGGCGTGCGGGGGACCACTCCGCCGTCCGCCCCGGGCGCCGCACTGCGAGTCAGGCCACCGCGGTCCGTTCCCTGGAGGGGCTCAGCGTGAAGTACGACGACATCTATCTGGCGGGTCACGGCGCCAGCCTGCCGCCGGCGAAGCCGGTCGCGGAGGCGGTGGCCGAGGGTCTGCTGGACCCGGAGACCGCGCGCCGGACGAAGGCGGAGGCCGTCGTGGTCTCGGACGGCCGGTCCGGCCCGGAGTTCGCCGCCGAGGCGGCGCGCGCGGCCCTGGCGGCCACCGCGCCGGGTCTCGCGGACCGGGTGGACCTGCTCCTGCACGCGACCGTGTACCACCAGGGCCACGACCTGTGGGCCCCGGCGTCGTACGTGCAGCGGGAGGCGCTGCGCAACTCCTGCCCGGCGATCGAGATCCGCCAGCTGTCGAACGGCGGCATGGCGGCGCTGGAGCTGGGCGCCGGCTACCTGAGCGGGGTGGAGGGCCGCGAGGCGGTGCTGCTCACCGCGGGCGACCGGTTCGCCCCGCCGGGGTTCGACCGGTGGAACGGCGATCCGGGAACCCTGTACGGGGACGGCGGTTCGGCGCTGGTGCTGTCGCGGCGGGGCGGGTTCGCCCGGCTGCGCAGCCTGGTGACGCTGTCCGACTCCGAGCTGGAGGGGATGCACCGCGGCGACGACCCGTTCGGCGCGGCGCCGTTCGAGCACCGGCCGGTGATCGACCTGGAAGTCGCCAAGCAGGCGTTCGTCGCCCGGCACGGGGTGTCCTGGTGCGTCACCCGGGTGTCCGGGGGACAGCACGCCGCGGTGAAGGCGGCGCTCGCCGAGGCGGACGTGCGGCTGGAGGACATCGACCGCTTCGTCCTGCCGCACCTGGGCCACCGCCGGCTGTCGGCGGCCTTCTTCAAGCCGTTCGGCATCGACCCGGAGCGCTCCACCTGGCCGTGGAGCCGCGCGGTCGGCCACCTGGGCGCCGCCGACCAGTTCGCCGGGCTCGGCCACCTGGTGGCGAGCGGCGCGCTGCGGCCCGGCGGGCTGGCCCTGCTGCTCGGCATCGGCGCCGGGTTCAGCTGGTCGGCCGCCGTGGTGGAGGCGACCGCCTGACCCGGGGCCGCCGCCCCCCCCCGCCTGACCCTGGGGCCGCCGCCCCCCGCCTAACCCCGGGGCCTCCGCCCCCGTCCGACCGCGGGTGTGCGGCACCGCCCGGGACCGGGGCTTCCAGGGCCTCTCCAGGCGGCGTCCAGCCCCTGCCCCCACCCTCGTCCCACTGCCCAAGTCCGCTCCGGCCCAGCCGCCCTGCCGAAAGGGAAGGACCACGTGAACCACATCGAGACGTCCGGGAGGCGGCCGTGACCCGACGGGTCGTCATCACCGGCCTGGGGGCCGTCGCCCCCGGCGGGATCGGGGTGAAGGCGTACTGGGAGCTGCTCACCGCGGGCCGCTCCGCCACCCGCACCATCACCCACTACGACCCGTCGCCGTTCCGCTCCCGGGTCGCCGCCGAGGTCGACTTCGACCCGGCCCGCGAGGGGCTGAGCCCGCAGGAGATCCGCCGGCTGGACCGGGCCGCGCAGTTCGCCGTGGTCGCCGCCCGCGAGGCGCTGGCCGACAGCGGCCTGGACACCGGCGCCCTGGACCCGGGCCGGATCGGCACCAGTCTGGGCAGCGCGGTCGGCTGCACCACCAGCCTGGAGCGCGAGTACGTGGTGGTCAGCGACGGCGGGAAGGCCTGGAACGTCGACCACCGCTACGCGGTCGCCGACCTGTACCGGCACTTCGTGCCCAGCTCGATGGCGGCCGAGGTGGCCTGGCAGGCCGGCGCCGAGGGCCCGGCCGCGGTGGTCTCCACCGGCTGCACCTCGGGCCTGGACGCGCTCGGCCACGCGGTCGAGCTGATCCGCGAGGGTTCGGCGGACGTCATGGTGGCGGGTGCCACCGAGGCGCCGATCTCGCCGATCACCTCGGCGTGCTTCGACGCGATCCACGCCACCACCCCGCGCAACGACGACCCGGAGCACGCCTCCCGGCCGTTCGACCGGACCCGCAACGGCCTGGTGCTGGGCGAGGGTTCGGCGGTGCTGATCCTGGAGGAGCTGGAGTCGGCCCGCCGCCGCGGCGCGCACGTCTACGCCGAGATCGCCGGCTTCGCCTCGCGCTGCAACGCGTTCCACATGACCGGCCTCAAGCCGGACGGCCGCGAGATGGCGCAGGCGATCACCGCCGCGCTGGCCGAGGCCCGGCTGGCGGGCACCGCGCTGGACTACATCAACGCGCACGGCTCCAGCACCAAGATGAACGACCGGCACGAGACCGCCGCGTTCAAGCTGAGCCTCGGCGACCACGCGTACGCGACGCCGGTCAGCTCGATCAAGTCGATGATCGGCCACTCGCTCGGCGCGATCGGCGCCCTGGAGATCGCCGCCTGCGCGCTCGCCATGGAGCACAACGTGGTGCCGCCGACCGCCAACCTGCACGAGCCGGACCCGGACTGCGACCTCGACTACGTCCCGCTCACCGCCCGCGAGCACCGCACCGACGCGGTGCTCAGCGTCGGCAGCGGCTTCGGCGGCTTCCAGAGCGCCATGGTGCTGGCCCGCCCGGAGAGGAGCAACGCGTCGTGACCGCCACCCCCACCGCCGCCCGGGCCGTGGTGACCGGCCTGGGCGTCACCGCCCCCAACGGCCTCGGCACCGAGGAGTACTGGGCCGCGACCCTGGCCGGGAAGAGCGGCCTCGGCCGGCTCACCCGCTTCGACCCCGCCCAGTACCCGGCGAAGGTGGCCGGCGAGGTGCCCGGCTTCACCGCCGAGGAGCACGTCCCCAGCCGGCTGCTGCCGCAGACCGACCACATGACCCGGCTCGCCCTGACCGCCGCCGACCAGGCGCTGCGCGACGCCGATCTCAGGCCCGGCCAGCTCGACGAGTACGGCATGGGCGTGGTCACCGCGGCCTCCGGCGGCGGCGTCGAGTTCGGCCAGCGCGAGCTGCAGGCGCTGTGGGACAAGGGCAAGGAGTACGTCAGCGCGTACCAGTCCTTCGCCTGGTTCTACGCCGTCAACACCGGGCAGATCTCCATCCGGCACGAACTGCGCGGCCCCAGCGGCGTGCTGGTCACCGAGCAGGCCGGCGGGCTGGACGCGCTCGGCCACGCCCGGCGGCACGTCCGCAAGGGCACCCCGATGGTGGTCTCCGGCGGTGTCGACGGCGCGCTCTGCCCGTGGGGCTGGGTGCCGCAGATCGCCACCGGCCTGCTCTCCACCGCCGACGACCCGACCCGCGCCTACCTCCCGTTCGCCGCCGACGCCGGCGGCTACGTGCCCGGCGAGGGCGGCGCCATCCTGGTCGTCGAGGACGAGCGGTCGGCGCGCGGGCGCGGCGCCCGGCAGGTGTACGGCGAACTCGCCGGCTACGCCGCCACCCTGGACCCGCGGCCCGGCTCCGGCCGACCCCCCGGCCTGCGCCGGGCCGTGGAACTCGCCCTCGCCGACGCCCGGTTGGCGCCGTCCGACGTCGACGTGGTGTTCGCCGACGCCGCCGGCGTGCCCGAACTCGACCGGGTCGAGGCCGAGGTGCTGGCCGACCTGTTCGGCCCGGAAGGGGTCCCGGTCACCGCGCCGAAGACCATGACCGGCCGGCTGTTCGGCGGCGGCGCCGCCCTGGACGCCGCCACCGCGCTGCTCGCCCTGCGCGACGGCGTCGTCCCGCCCACCGCGCACGTCGCCGCACCCGCCGAGGCCCACCGGATCGACCTGGTCACCGGCGGCCCGCGCGAGGCCCGGCTGCGCACCGCCCTGGTCCTGGCCCGCGGCTACGGCGGCTTCAACGCCGCCATGGTGCTGACGGCGCCCTGACCCCCGAGACCCACCGAAGGACCCTCGAAGGACCCCCACCGAGTACCCACCCGCCGCGGCGACCGGACCCCCACCCGGAGACCGCGACCCCGGGGCCGCCGCCCCACCGGCGACCCCGAACCCGGGAGCCGGGAGCCCGCCGACGACGTCGGGCCCCCGGACCCCGGCTCCCGCACCCTCATCCGCAGACCGAGAGGACCGAACGACCATGGCCATCCTCGAACTCGCCGACCTGACCCGCCTGCTCCAGGAGAGCGCCGGCGCGGACGAGTCCAT
The DNA here is from genome assembly GCF_043200835.1 of Kitasatospora sp. NPDC048365. Classification (NCBI taxonomy): domain Bacteria; kingdom Bacillati; phylum Actinomycetota; class Actinomycetes; order Kitasatosporales; family Streptomycetaceae; genus Kitasatospora; species Kitasatospora sp. NPDC048365. Next base: position 18,309 of record NZ_JBICYJ010000028.1, on the reverse strand, counting down.
CGACCTCAGCGGCGACGTCCTGGACTCGTCCTTCTTCGACCTGGGCTACGACTCGCTCGCCCTGCTGCAGGTCGTCGGCGTCATCCAGCGCGAGTACGGCGTCACCCTGCCCGACGACGCCGTCGCCGCCGAGACCCCGCGCGAGTTCCTCGCCCTGGTCAACGGCGTCCCGGCCACCGAGACCGCCGTCGCCTGACCCGCAGGGCCCAGCTGACCCGCAGGGCCCACCTGATCCACCAGGCCCACGACCCGGCCCACCCGGCCCCGACCCCTGTCCACCACGGCGCACCCCCCTCGGCCGCCTTCGCCCGTCCCCGGGCGGGGGCGGCCGCGCCGCCGTGCCCGCAACCGTCCCAGGAGGAGCGAGAATGACCGCCACCCCCGCCCGTCCGCGCCCGGTGGCGCTGCTGCTGCCGGGCCAGGGCGCCCAGCACGCCCGGATGGCGCACGGCCTGTACCGCACCGTCCCCGCCTTCACCGACGCCCTCGACGAGGTGCTCGACCTGCTCGGCCCGGACGGCGCCGCCGTCCGCACGGACTGGCTCGCCGAGCAGCCGGCCGTCCCGCTGGACGACGTGCGCCGCGCCCAGCCGCTGCTCTTCGCCATCGACTACGCGCTCGCCCGGACGCTGCACGCCTGGGGGGTGCGGCCCGCCGCGATCCTCGGCCACAGCGTCGGCGAGGCGGTCGGCGCGGTGCTGGCGGGCGTCCTGCCGCTCGCCGACGCGGTCCGGCTGCTCGCGGAGCGGATCGAGGCGATCGCCGACGCCCCGCCCGGCGGCATGCTGGCGGTCGCCGCCACCGCCGAGGCGGTCATCCCGTACCTCACCGAGCAGGTGGTGATCGGCGCGATCAACGGTCCGCAGCAGTTGCTGCTCGCCGGGCCGGACCCCGATCTCGCGGTCGCCGAGGCCGAGTTGATCGCCTCCGGGATCACCTGCATGCGGGCCAGGGCCACCTCGGGCTTCCACAGCCCCTCGCTGCGGCCGGCCTGCCGGCGCACCCTGGCCGGCTACGACGGCGTCGAACTGCGGGCCCCGCGGACGCCGTTGGTCTCCGGCTACACCGCGGGGGAGCTGTCCGCCGGGAGCGCGGTCGACCCCGGGTTCTGGGCGATGCAGCCGGCCGAACCGGTGCTCTTCGGGCCCGCGCTGGACGCGCTGCTCGCCCGCGGCCCGCACCTGCTGGTGGAGGCCGGCCCGGGGCAGGGCCTGAGCGCCCTGGCCCGCCGCCACCCGGAGGTCGGCGGCGGCCGCTCCGCCGTCGTCCCGCTGCTCGGCTCGCGGCCCCGCACCCCGGCCGACGACCTGCAGAACCTGCTCCGCGCCGCCCGCGCGATCGAGGCCGAGGGGCATCCGGTGAGCCCGTACCACCTCGCCCCCGCATGACCCGCCGCGGCGGCACCGGCGGCGGCGCGGGCGGCGGCACCGGGCGTCCAGAGCCCGTCCAGAGCGTCTCTAGCCCGTCCTGCGAGCCTCCGGACGTCACCGAGTCGTACCGCGAGAGGAGAGCACGGATGTCCGAGCAGCAGAGGGTCGCCCTGGTCACCGGGGGCACCAGCGGGATCGGCCTGGCGGTGGCCGAGACGCTGGCCGAGCAGGGCCACGCGGTGTTCCTGTGCGCCCGCGACGCCGACCGGGTCGACACCGTAGTGGAGAAGCTGCGCGGCCGCGGCCTGGAGGTGGCCGGCACCACCGCCGACGTCCGCGACGCCGGATCGGTGAAGGCGCTGGTGCAGGCGGCCGTGGACACCTACGGCCCGATCCACGTCCTGGTGAACAACGCCGGCCGCGGCGGCGGCGGCATCACCGCCGAACTCCCGGACGAGCTCTGGGACGACGTCATCGCCACCAACCTGACCGCCGTCTTCCGGATCACCCGCGAGGTGCTGACCACCGGCGGCATGCGCGAGGCGGGCCGCGGCCGGATCATCAGCATCGCCTCCACCGGCGGCAAGCAGGGCGTGATGCTGGCGGCGCCGTACTCGGCGTCCAAGCACGGCGTGATCGGTTTCACCAAGGCGCTCGGCCTGGAGCTCGCCACCGCCGGCATCACGGTGAACGCGGTCTGCCCGGGCTACGTGGAGACCCCGATGGCGGAGCGGGTGCGCCAGGGCTACGCCGCGCACTGGGGCACCACCGAGGACGAGGTGCTGGCGAAGTTCCAGGCGAAGATCCCGCTCGGCCGCTACTCCACCCCGGAGGAGGTGGCCGGCCTGGTCGGCTACCTGGCGGGCGACCTCGCCGCCTCGATCACCGCGCAGGCCCTGAACGTCTGCGGCGGGCTCGGCAACTACTAGGCACGGAGAAGGGAAGCAGCCGTGACCACCCCTACCCTGACCACCCACCTCACCCGGCACGAGATCACCGTCCCGGCCGCGCCGGAGCGGGTGTTCGCGCTGATCGCGGACGCCGACGGCTGGCCGAACGTGTTCGGCCCCACCGTGCACGCCGAGGTCGCCGAGGACGACGGCACCGAGCAGCTGCTGCGGATCTGGGCGACCGCCAACGGCGAGGTCCGCCACTGGACCTCGCGCCGCACCCTGGACCGCACCGCCCGTACGGTCGTCTTCCGCCAGGTGGTCTCCTCGGCGCCGGTCGCGTCGATGGGCGGCGAGTGGCTGATCACGCCGACCGCGGACGGCGGCAGCCACGTCGTGCTGCTGCACGACTTCACCGCCGTGGACGACGACCCGCAGGCGGTCGCGTGGATCGAGCAGGCCATCGACCGCAACAGCGCCGCCGAGCTGGCGGCGCTGGGCCGCGCCGCGCAGCCCGGCCCGGACGGCGAGGAGCTGCGCTTCACCTTCAGCGACTCGCTGCTGATCGAGGGCGCCGCGCAGGACGTCTTCGAGTTCCTGGACCGCGCGGACGCCTGGCCGCAGCGCCTGCCGCATGTGGCCCGGCTCGACCTGGTCGAGCAGGACGGCGGCGTCCAGCACATGGAGATGGACACCCGCAGCCCCGACGGCTCGCTGCACACCACCGTCTCGGTGCGGGTGAGCTTCCCGGAGCGCCGGACCCTCGTCTACAAGCAGGTCAAGGTGCCGCCGGTGATGACCGGCCACACCGGCCGCTGGGTGATCGAGCCGGAGGGCACCGGCGTCCGCGCCACCTCCTGGCACACCGTCACCCTGGACCCGGAGGGCGTACGCACCCTGCTCGGCGAGGACGCGACCGTCGCCGAGGCCAAGCAGAAGGTCCGGCACGCGCTGGGCACCAACAGCTCGACCACGCTGCGGCACGCCAAGGAGTTCGCCGAGCAGCGCCGCGCGCGGTGACCCGACCCCTCCGCGACAGCCACGCGTCGCCCCCGGCCGCCGGTGCGCCCGGGGGTTTCGCGCTGACCGCGGACGCCCGACCCAGAACCCATCCAGCAGGAGGCAGAACCATGACGGTCAAGGACAAGGTCGCGGTGGTCACCGGCGGCGCCAAGGGGCTCGGCGAGGCGATCGCCGAGACGCTGCTCGCCGAGGGCGCCCGGGTGGTGGTGGCCGGCCGGGAGGCGGCCGCGGCCGCCCCGATCCTCGAACTCGGCGGTGATCGGGCCCACTTCCATCCGGTGGACGTCCGGGACGCCGACTCGGTGGCGGCCCTGATGGCCGCCGCCCGGGAGCGGTTCGGCGGCCTGGACATCGTGGTTGCCAACGCCGCCGTCAACGCCCCCGGCCCGGTCGAGCGGCTCACCCCGGCGCAGTGGGCGGACGCGCTGGCGGTCAACCTGAGCGGCGTCTACCACTGCCTGCACGCGGCCGCCCCGCTGCTGCGCGCGCAGGGCTGGGGCCGGATCGTCACGGTCTCCTCCGCCCTGTCGCAGCGGCCGATGGCGGGCGCCTCCGCGTACTGCGCGACCAAGGCGGCGGTCGAGGCGCTGACCCGGGTCGCCGCCCTGGAGCTGGCCGACGCCGGGGTGACGGTGAACTGCGTGTCGCCGGGCATCACCGACCGGGGGATGAGCCGGGCGCTGGCGGCCGACGAGCGGATGTGGAACATGTTCCTGCCGAAGCTGGCGGCGGGCCGCCCGGGGCGCGGCGAGGAGATCGGCCGGGTGGTCGCCTTCCTGGCCGGCGAGGAGGCCTCGTACGTCAACGGCACGGTGGTCGAGGTCAACGGCGGGATGCGGCACTGAGCCCGGCCGGCTGTCCGGCCGGCCGACGCCGAAGCCCCCTCCGCCGTTCCGGGCGGAGGGGGCTTCGGCGTTCCCGGCGTTCCGGTGTGCCGGTGTCAGATGCCGATCGGTGCGGGCTTCTCGCGCTCCGGTCCGGTGCCGGTGGCTCCGGTGCCGGCCGCCCCGCCGGAGACCGCCGTGGTGTCCACCCGCAGCGGGACCAGCTCGGTCCGCCCGGTCCCGGTTGCGGTCTTGCGGCGGCCGCGGGTGAGCACCCGCATCATCGGCTGCTCGACGCCGCGGTGCACCGCCCAGCCGAGGCCCAGGGCGACCGCCAGCAGCACCAGGTAGGCGGCGAGCAGGAGCCAGACCGGCACCGGGGCGTCCCGGTCGGCGGTGGCGCCGAGGGCGACGGCGAGCGGCTTCACCGTCGAGCCGAGGCCGATCAGCACCAGGAAGTGCACCAGGTAGAAGGCGTAGGTGAGTTCGCCCAGCTTCGCGGCCCGCCGCCCCCGCACCGGCGACCAGCTGCCGGCCAGGTCGGCCTGGGCGAGCGAGGCGATCAGGATCGCGACCGGGATCTCCACGCCGCCGACCAGCTGCAGGTAGCCGTCCAGCCACAGCTCGTTGGCGTATCCGGCGGCGAGGATCGCGAACGCCCAGCCGGCCGGGATCCGCGGCCAGGCGCGGCGCCGGACCAGGATCGCGATCGAGACGCCGGCCAGGAACTCCAGCAGCCGCATGCCGGGGAAGACGTTGGCGAACCAGCCGGTGAACGGGCCGCCGTACACGCTGGTGTCGACGAGCTCCTTGGCCGGCGGGTGGGCGACGGTGAACAGCCGGCCGACGATCGCGGGCAGCACCAGGGTGGCGAGGAACGAGGCGCCGGTGAAGATCTGCAGCGAGGAGGTCCGGGCCCGGTTCATCGCGCCGATCACCAGCGGGAAGACCAGGTAGAAGAAGACCTCGCAACTCAGCGACCAGGTCACCGGGTTGAGCGACAGCGAGTAGGTCTGGCTGGGGCTCCAGCTCTGCACCAGCAGCAGGTTGGCCAGGATCGGCTTCGGTCCGGGCAGCAGGCCGCCGCCGGCCATCAGCAGGGCGGCGAGGCCGGCGACCAGCAGGTGGCTCGGGTAGACCCGGGCGAAACGGCGGCGCAGGAAGCTGCGCACGGTGTCGGAGGGCCGCGCCGACCAGGTCAGGACGAAGCCGCTGAGCAGGAAGAACGCGCTGACGCCGGCCAGTCCGGTCCGGGTGAGCACGGTGTCCAGGACGTCCTGCAGCGGGCTGCCCTTGGACAGTTCGAGGTGGACGAAGTGCGTGGTGAAGACCAGCAGCGCGGCGAACCAGCGCAGGCCGGACAGCGACGGCAGCCGGTCGAACTGTCTGTGGGGAGGGGTGGTGGTCATGGGATGCGGCCTCTCCGTGGGGGCTCTGGGGTCCACGGAGCATCGCAGCGGGCCCTCGAATCGGGCTCGGGGCCGGAACGCGCCCGGGTGGCACGCCGTCGGCGTGCCACCCGGGCGGGTCGGAGCGGGCGAGTCAGTCGTCGACCGAGAGCGCCAGCTCCCGGTCGGCGCCGGCCGGGGAGGCCGACGCCGGTGCCTTCGCGGCGGGGGTCTCCGCGGCGGGAGCCTCCGCGACGGCGGCCTTCGGGGCGTCCTTGATGAACAGCGCCGCGATCGCGCCGAGGGCGACGATGCCCGCGCCGATCCACACGGCGGCGTGCATGCCGTCCACGAAGGCGGTCGGGCTGCCGTAGCCGCCCTGCGAGGTGAACACCGAGGCGAGCACCGCGATGCCGAACACGCCGCCCAGCTCGCGGATGGCGTTGTTGGCGCCGGAGGCGATGCCCTCCTCCTCGCGGCTGACCGCGCTGAGCGCCAGGTTGGCGGTCGGGCCGAAGAACAGGCCCATGCCGAAGCCGTTCAGCACGAAGCCGGGCACCAGTGCCGCGTAGCCGCCGGTGACGTCGGTGACCAGGGCCAGGTAGACCAGGCCGGTGGCCTGCAGGGCGAGGCCCAGGGTGACGATCAGCCGGCCGCCGAGCTTCTCGGCCAGCACGGCGCCCATCGGCGCGCCGATCAGGGTCAGGCCGGTCCAGGAGAGCATCCGCACGCCGGCGCCGAGCGCGCCCGCGCCCTGCACCTCCTGGAGGAACTGGGTGATCAGGAAGATCGAGCCGAACATGCCGAAGTACATCAGCAGCGACACCGCGTTGACGGCGGTGAAGGTCCGGTCGCGGAACATCCGCAGCGGCAGCATCGGCGCGGGGGTGCGGGTCTGCTGGACCAGGAAGGCGGCCAGCAGCACCACGCCGCCGACCAGGCTGCCCAGCACCTCGGTGGAGGTCCAGCCGGCCGCGTTGCCGCGGACCAGGCCGAGCACCACGCCGAAGAGGCCGGCGCTGGCGAGCACGGTGCCGAGCACGTCCAGCGGCCGAACCGGGCCGCGGCTCTCGGCCAGCCAGCCGGGGATCATCACCAGCATCACGATGCCGATCGGCACGTTCAGCCAGAAGATCCACTGCCAGGAGACCACGTGGATGATCAGACCGCCGATCACCGGGCCGAGGGCGACGGCGAGGCCGCCGATCGCGCCCCAGATGCCGAGCGCGCCGGCCCGCTTGTCCGGCGGGTAGGCGGCGGAGAGCAGGGTCAGGGTGAGCGGGAGGACCACCGCGGCGCCCAGGCCCTGCAGGGCGCGGGCGGCGACCAGCAGGCCGATGCCGTGGGAGAGCGCGGCCAGCACCGAGCCGGCGGTGAACACCGCGATGCCGGCCGAGAACAGCCGCCGGCGGCCGAAGCGCTCGGCCACCGCGGAGGCGGTGAGCAGCAGCACGGCGAAGGTCAGGGTGTAGGCGTTGACCGTCCACTCCAGGCCTTCGATGGTGGTGTGCAGCCCCTCGCGGATCTGCGGCAGCGCGGTGGTCACCACCAGGTTGTCGAGGGAGATCATGAAGAGCGCGACGCCGGTCACGATGGATGTCCGGGTCGGATTGCCATAGGTGGCCTCGCCCGTGGTCGGCGGGGAGTTGTCGGCCATCGAAAGACCTTTCGGTGTGGACCTGCCAGGATGACGGTTGATCCCGCTCCGAGCCTGCCGGAGCCGGCTGGAGCGGTACTCGAGTCCGGCCGGAGCGCCGTACGGCGGCCCGGCCGGAGGGGTCAGCGCACCCGCTTGCGCAGCGCGGTGCGGTCGACCTTGCTGTTGGGCAGCCGGGGCAGTGCCTCCAGGTACTCGGCCCGGTGCAGTTGCTGGTGGAGTCCCAGCAGTTCGTTGACCTCGGTGATCAGCCCGGTGGAGCGCTCGGCGCCGGGCCGGGTCACCACGAAGGCGACGGGGACGGTCTCCTCGCCGTCGGGGGCGTCGACCACGGCGCACTCGGCGACCTCGGGCCGCTCGGCCAGCACCGCCTCGATCTCGCCGGGGCAGACCAGCTCGCCGCCGCTGCGGAAGACGTCCCGCACCCGGTCCAGGAAGAACAGGTTCCCGTCCGCGTCGAGCCGGCCCACGTCGCCGGTGGACAGCCAGCCGTCGGCGTCCACCGCCTCGTCGGGCTGCTCCACCAGGTAGCCCTGCATCACGTTCGGTCCGGCCAGCTGGATCTCGCCGACCGCGCCGACCGCCAGCGGTGCGCGGGTCTCCAGGTCGACGATCCGCATCCGGCTGCCCGCCAGCGGGCGGCCGACCGAGCCCTGGCGCGGGGCGGCGGGCAGGTCCGAGGTGGCCAGCGAGGAGCTCTCGCACATGCCGTAGCCCTGCAGCACCGGCACCCCGAACTGCCCGGCCAGCGCCCGCAGGACGGCCGGGCGCAGCGGCAGCCCGCCGGTGGAGACCACCTTCACGGTGTCCAGCCGCAGGTCGACCAGGCCGGGGTGGTTGGCGAGCTGGATCAGCCGGAACGGCAGGGTGTAGAAGTGGCTCGCCCGGTACCGGTTCGCCGCCGCGAGCGAGTCGGCGACCTCGCCGCCGGAGAGCACGTGGGTGGCGCCGACCCGCATCGAGGCGTTCATGTGCATCGGGTGGTAGATCGGCAGGCCGTTGAGCACCACCGACTCCGCCGTCTGCCCGTGCGCGGTGGACAGCTGCACGGCGCCGGTCAGCAGGTTGCGGTGGCTCAGCCGGACGGGCTTGGGCATCCGGGTGGAGCCGCTGGTGAACAGCACGCACGCGGTCTGCTCGGTGAAGTCGCCCTCGGGCTGCGGGAGTTCGGGGTGGTCGCCGTCGAGCAGGGCGTGCACCGAGGGCACGCCGTCCTGCTCGGGGCCGATCAGCAGGACGTGCTCCAGCTCCGGCAGCCGGTCGCGCAGCGGCGCCAGCTTCTGCCACACCGCCGGGGTCACCACCGCGGCCCGGGCCCGGGACCTGGTCAGCACGTACTCCAGCAGCTCCGCCGGGTACAGCTGATTGGCCGGCGCCACGACGTGTCCGGCGCGCACGATGCCGTAGTACAGCGCCGGGAACTCGGCGATCAGCGCCGCCGACAGCAGCACCACCGAGCGCTCCCCGCCCAGCAGGGCCCGCAGGCCGCGGGCGTACCCGCTCGCCCGCCGGTCGGCCTCGGCGAAGGTGGTCACGCTCTCGTCGGGGACGACGACCGCCGCCCGGTCGGGGTGCGCGGCGGCGGCGCGGGCGAGCAGCCCGTCGACGCTGCCGCCGGGCACCGGCGGCAGCGGATCGCCGTGGCTGACGAAGGACGGCACGGTCACGGTTGCTCCTCAGGGCCGGGGGTTTCTGGTCGCCCCGGGCCCGGGCGGCCGGCGCGACCGGGACTCCGATCCTGGGCGCGCCGCCTCGACCCCCGCTGGACCGGCGCCTGAGCCCGGCCCGCGTCGATGCCGGCCCCAGCACGCCTCTAGCCCCCGCCCGCACGCTGGCTCCCGTCCGGCAACCGCAGAGGCGAGGAGAGGAACACCATGACGGAGCTGCTCGAGGCGGCGCAGGCGCTGCGCCCGGTGGACACCGGCCTGTACCAGGAGATCAGCCACTTCTACGCCCGCCACTTCCAGACCGTGGACTCCGGCGACGTGGCCGGCTGGGCGGGCGGCTTCACCGAGGACGGGGTCTTCGACAGCAACGTGCTGCCCGCCCCGGTCGTCGGCCGGGACACCATCGAGGCGGCCACCCACCGGAGCGAGGCCGCCCGCCGCACCACCGGCGTCCAGCGCCGGCACGTGCAGACCACCCTGGTCGCCGAGCAGGCCGGGGAGGAGATCCGCACCCGGGCGTACGTCATGGTGCTGGAGACCCTGCCCGCCTCGCCGACCACCGTCTACTGCGCGACCCTCTGCGAGGACGTGCTGGTCCGCGGCGCCGACGGCGGTCTGCTGATCCGCAGCCGCATGATCCTGCGCGACGACCTGCGCTGAGCACGGCACCGCGCACGACGAAGGGGCGGCCCCGAGGGGCCGCCCCTTCCGCGTTCCGGTCACACCGCGGAGAACGCGTACTCCGCGTACGCCGACGCCGCCGCGTCGAACTGCAGCACCACGTGGCCGGCCGCCGCGTACACGTCCCGCCAGGCCCGCTGCACCGGGTTGTCCTCGACCTGGGCGCGGGCCCCGCCGCCGCGCAGCAGCCGCTCGGCCGCCTCGGCCAGCAGGTCCGCCGCGACCGCGAAGTCGCGCGGGCTGCGGGCCAGCACCTCGGCCGAGTACGGGCCGGCGTCGGCCGCCTCGGCGGCCCGGCGCACCAGCAGGCCCGCCAGGTCGACCTCCGCGGCCGCCCGGGTGAGCGCCGTCTGCACGGCCGCCCGCTCCCGGGTCGGCCGGCCGGTCACGTCGTGCTTGGCGCAGATCCACCCGGTCCAGTGCCGCAGCGCGCCGCGGGCCGCGCCCAGCACCGGCGCGACGAAGGTCAGGCCGTTCACCAGCTTGTACGGCGCCAGGTGCGCGGGGGCCGTGCTGCCGACCGGCTCGCCCGCCAGCAGGCTGTCGTAACGGAAGGTCAGGTGCTCCGGCACCCGGACGCCGTCCAGCACCACGGTGTCGCTGCCGGTGCCGCTCAGGCCGACGTTCGCCCAGGTCGGCCTGATGTCGAAGCGGTCCCGGGGGACGGCGAAGAAGCGGAACTCGCGGCCGCCCGCGGCGTCCGTGACCAGCGCGCCGACGATCACCCAGGCGCTGCCGTGCACCCCGCTGGTGAACGGCCACTCGCCGGTCAGCAGCCAGCCCTCGGCGTCCTGCTCCACCCGGGCGCCGGGGGAGGGGACGATGCCCGAGGCGATCACGGTGTCCGGGCCGTCCGCCCACAGCTCGGCCTGGCCCTCCAGCGGCAGGTGCGCGCCGATCCGACCGGCGATCGCGTACACCGATGCGCACCAGGCGGCCGAGGCGCACCCCTCGCCGACCGTCGCCACCGCCTCGGCGAGCTCGGCGAAGGACCCGGCCGTCCCGCCCCAGCGGGCGGGCACCAGCCGCCGGGCGAACCCCGCCGCGACCAGCGCCTCCACGACCTCGGACGGCAGCCGCCGCGCCCGCTCCGACGCCAGCGCGTGGGCGGCCGCGACGTCCCGCGCCTCCACCGCCGTCAGGGTCCTCTCCACCGTCAACACGTCAGTCTCCTCTCGGTCAGCTGTCCGCTCCCCGGCCGGGGAGCGGGCCGTGCACGCTCAGCCCAGGACGGGCGCGGGCAGTTCGACGAACGCCCGGCGGTGGTACAGCAGCGGCTCGTCCGGGCCGGGGGTGACCCGTTGGACGGCGCCGATCAGGATCAGGTGGTCGCCGCCCGGCAGACGCTCGGTCAGCCGGCACTCCAGGGTGGCGGCGGCGCCGTCCAGCAGCGGCACGTCGTACAGCCCCCGCCGGACGCCGACCCCGTCGGCGAACTTGTCGACGCCGCGGGTGGCGAACCGCTCCGCGGTCCCGCGCTGCCCGCTGCGCAGGATGTGCACCGCGAACCCGGCCGCCCGCTGGAACGCCGGCCGGCACTCCGCGCCGAGGTCCAGGCAGACCAGCACCAGCGGCGGCCGCATCGACAGCGAGGTGAAGGAGGTCGCGGTGAACCCCCAGGGCCGGCCGGTGGTCGGGTCGGCGGTGGTCACCACGGTGACGCCGCTCGGCCAGCGGCCCATGGCCTCCCGCAGCTCACCCGGGTCGATCGGGTACGGCTGCACGGCGCTCACTCCGCCACGCGCGCGACGGCCCGGGTCCAGCCGGCCCCGGCCCGCGCGATCTTCACCGGGAAGCAGGTGACGGAGAAGCCGTACGGCTCGGGCAGCGCGTCGAGGTTGGCCAGCCGCTCGATCTGGCAGTACTCCTGCTCGCGGCCGGCGAAGTGCGCGGGCCACAGCACCGACCGGTCGAGGCTCTCCCGGTACCGGGTGATGATGTCGCCGAACGGGGCGTCCAGGCTGAACGCGTCGGTGCCGATCACCCGGACGCCCAGGTCGAGCAGGTAGCGGGTGGCGGAGCCGTCCAGGCCGATGAACTCGGTGAAGTAGCGCTTGGTGCCGGCCCAGGCGGAGGCGCCGGTGTTGATCAGGGCGATGTCCAGCGGCTGCGGGGCGTAGCCGATCCGGTCGAGCGCCTTGTGCAGGTCCTCCGCGTCGACGGTGGAGCGGCCGACGTCCCGGACGTCCAGGACGAACGCGGGCCGGTCGAACCAGTCGAGCGGCATCTCGTCGATGGTGCGGGCCGCCTCGCCGTCGGGGCGGGTGCCGTAGTGGGCGGGGGCGTCCACGTGGGTGCCGGTGTGAGTGGACAGGTACAGCATGTCGTTGGTGAGGAACTCGCCGCCGGGGAAGGCGTCCGGCGACAGGTCGATGCCGAAGTTCTTCCGCATCCCGTCGGTCATGTGCACCGCGCCCTCGACGGCGGACATCACCGTGTGGGTGACCGGTTCCGGCTCCCACAGCCGGGCGTCCACGGTCGAGGACAGATCGATCAGTCGCATGGTCAACTACCTCCGCGGGCAAGGGCGCCGACTGTCCCCGTGAGCCTGCGCGGAGCCGCTCGAACGCAACTGGAGCCGGCCCCGACCGGGGACCGGCTCCAGCAGTGGTGCGGACGTGTCAGCTGCTCAGCACCGGCACCGACGCGGACTCGTCGGCCCGCGCCTCGGCGCCCCGCTGCGGCGCGTACACGCACGCGGCGACCAGCAGGACCAGCGCCAGCGCGGACGCGGCGGTACGGATCGCGTGCAGGGTGTTCCAGCGGTCCTCGAAGGACTGCCGGGCGTGCAGGAAGTCGGCGGCGCTGTTGGTGGCGGCGGACGCCAGCTCGCCGTTGAGCGGGATGTTGCCGGTCGCGCTGACCACCACCGACACCAGGCAGCAGACGGCCGCCGCGCCGAGCAGCCAGGTCTGGGTGGTCGGCTGGAGCGGCTTGTGCAGCACGTAGGCGGTCACGGTGAAGACCAGCGAGCCGATGAACACCAGGAAGAACGGCACGCTGGGCACCACCTCGTTGAGGCGGCGCATCGCGGTCACGTACTGCTCGTCGCCGAGCCGGGCCAGGCCCCGGGTGACCACGACGGTGTAGCAGAAGCAGAAACCGGCGAACAGTCCGGTGGAGACCGCGGCCAGCAGCAGGACGATTCGGGACATGGCGGGTTCCAACTCCTCCGGGGGACACAGTGGTGGTCCCCATCCTGACCGCGCCGGACACCCCTCGTCGCGCCCGGCGGCGAGGTCGTGAGGAATCCACGGTTCCGCCCGTGAGAAGTGCCCGGCCCGCGCGAAGTGCCCGGCCCGGCCCCGGGAGGGGGACGGACCGGGCACCCGTGCGCGCGTCAGACCCGCACCGGCTCCTTCTCCTCGGCCTCCGCCACCGGCGCCGCCGCCGGACGGCCCCGGAAGGCGGTGAAGCCCAGCAGCAGGCTCAGCGCCATCCAGCCGAACAGCGTCGCCGCGCCCAGGTGCAGGCCGCCGGTCAGCGCCTCGTCCGCCGCCACGCCGCGACCCGCCAGCGCCGTGGTCCGGTGCTGCACCGCGGTCACCGCGACCGCCAGGCCCAGCGCGCCGCCGATCTGCGAGGAGACGTTCAGCAGCGCCGACACGGTGCCCGCGTCCGCCTCGGTGGCCTCCGCCGTGCCGACCACCGGCGTGGTGATCAGGCAGCCGACCAGGCCCACGCCGAGCAGCGCGGTGATCGGCAGCAGCGTGGTCCAGTACGAGGCGTGGGTGCCCACCGACACCAGCACCACCAGCATCACCACCAGCAGCGCGGTGCCGCCGACGTACGCGGCGCGCGGGCCGGTCCGCTCCAGCAGCTTCGGCAGCACCGGGGCGACGACCATCATCGCCAGGCAGGTCGGGATGTACGCCAGGCCGGTCCGCAGCGGGCTGTAGCCGAGCACGTCCTGCATGTACAGCGGCAGCAGGAAGAAGCACGGCAGGCTCAGCCCGCCGGTGAGCAGCTCGCCCAGGCCGCCCGCCAGCACGCTGCGCCGGCGCAGCAGCCGCGGGTCGACCAGCGGCGCGGCGCTGGACAGTTCGATCCGGGCGAACAGCGGCAGCAGCACCGCCGCGGCGGCGAACGCGCCCAGGGTCAGCGGGTGGGTCCAGCCGTGGTCGGTGGTGGAGACGATGCCGTACACCAGGCTGGTCAGGCCGAGCGTCGCGGTGACTGCGCCGGCGCCGTCCAGCGGCGGCCGCTTGCCCGGCTCCGGCCGGTGCGCGCCGACCAGCAGCAGGGCGCCGGCCACCAGCGCCACCCCGACCGGGACGTTCAGGTAGAAGGCCCAGCGCCAGCCGATCTCGACGATCGCGCCGCCGAGGATCGCGCCGACGCTCGCGCCGATCCCCAGCACCGTGCCCCAGACGCCGAACGCCTTCGCCCGCTCCCCGGGGTCGGGGAAGCTGGTCACCAGGATGGACAGCACCGCGGGGGAGACCGCGGCGGCCGCCACGCCCTGCAGGGCCCGGGCGGCCAGCAGCTGCCCGCTGCCGTCGGCGGTCCCGGCCAGCACCGAGCCGAGGGTGAAGAGCACGATGCCGGCCAGGAACATCCGGCGCCGCCCGAGCTGGTCGGCCAGCCGGCCGCCGAGCAGCAGCAGGCCGCCGAACAGCAGCACGTACAGGTTGGCCACCCACTGCAGTCCGGTGGTGGACAGGCCCAGCTCGCGCTGGACCTGGGGGGCCATCACGTTCACCACGGTGCCGTCCAGCGCGACCATGAACTGCGCCAGCGAGACGGTCACCAGCACCCACCAGCGGCGGGGGTCGGGAGCGGCGCTCACCGCGCGCCCTCCGTCCAGTGCTCGTCGACCCAGCCGACGGCGAGCTCCTCGGGGCCGGTGAACCCGGCCGGCCACCAGCCGGCCGGCGCCGGCAGGTCCGCCGGGTGCAGGCCGTACTGGCGGACTTCGTTGACCAGGACGGTCACCGCCCGGGGCGGGGTTCCGTCGCTCATGGCATGACTCCTTGGACTCGATCCGGAAGAGCGGGCCTACGCCGCGGCGATCCGCTCGATGACGGCGGCGGTGAAGGCGGCCAGCGTGCGGTGCTGCATCACCAGCCGGGTGGGCACCTTGACGCCCAGTTCGGTGCGCAGGCGGGCGGCCACCTGCATCGCGATCAGCGAGTGGCCGCCCAGGCAGAAGAAGTCGTCCTCGTCGGCGATCGCGTCGACCTTCAGCAGCTCGCGCCATGCGGCGGCGATCCGCCCGGCCGGGCCGGTGTCCTCGGCGGGCTCCTCGGCGGTGGGTGCGGCCGCCTCCTCGGCGGGCCACAGCGCGGCCAGCGCCGCGCGGTCCGCCTTGCCGGCCACGTTGCGCGGCAGCGCCGGCAGCAGGGTCCAGCCGGACGGCCGCATCCAGGACGCCAGGTGACGCTCGGCCCAGTCGCGCACCGGCGCGTCCGACCCGGTCCCGGCGGCCGGCTCGACGAAGGCGTGCAACTGCCCGTCCCGGTGCAGCACCACCACCGCGGCGACCGCCGGGGAGCCGCTCAGCACGCCCTCGATCTCGCCCAGCTCGACCCGGTAGCCGCGCACCTTCACCTGGTTGTCGGCCCGGCCGCGGTAGGAGACGGTGCCGTCCGCCGCCCGGCTCACCCGGTCGCCGGTGCGGTACATCCGCGAGCCGTCCGCCGCGTACGGGTCCGGCACGAACCGGGACGAGGTCAGGCCGGGCCGGCCCACGTAGCCGAGCGCCAGCTGCTCGCCGGTGACGAACAGCTCGCCGACCTCGCCGTCCGGCACCTCGGCCAGCCGCTCGTCCAGCACCCGCACCCCGGTGCCCGGCAGCGGCGCGCCCAGGTGCGGCTCCCGGCCGGAGACCACCGGGGTGGTCAGCACGTCGACCGTGGTCTCGGTCGGCCCGTACAGGTTGACCGCGTGCAGCACGCCCTCGTCGGCGAGCGAGCCCAACTCGGCCCACAGCGCGGGCGGCACGGCCTCGCCGCCGACCAGCAGCCGCAGGCCGGGCCGGTGCGCGCGGGCCACCTCGGTCAGCTCGGGCAGCAGCACCTGAAGGTGGGAGGGGGTGAGGTCGAACTCGTCCAGCTCCCGGTCGGCGACGAACCGGGCGAAGGCCTCGACGTCCCGGCGGGTCTCCTCGTCGATCACCACCACCGTGTCGCCGCGCAGCGCCCGCAGCCACTGCTGGACGGAGGCGTCGAAGGAGACCGACGCGTTCCAGCCCACCCGCAGTCCGGGGGCCCGGTACACCCCGGCCTGCTCCAGGCCCGCCAGCAGCGCGGCCAGGGCGCCGTGTGACACCTGCACGCCCTTCGGCCGGCCGGTCGAACCCGAGGTGAAGATCACGTACGCCGGGTGGCGCGGCCCCACCGGCACCGGCGCGGCCGGCGCCACCGCCGCCCAGTCCACCGTGTCCAGCGCCAGTACCGACGCGCCCACCGCCGACGGGAACGCCGACAGCAGCGCGGAGTGGCTCAGCACCGTCTCCACCGCGCCGTCCTCGGCGATCGCGGTCAGCCGCCGGGCCGGCTGCTCCGGGTCGAACGGCACGTACACCGCGCCGGCCTTCAGGATGCCGAGGATCGCCACCACCAGGTCCACCGAGCGCGGCAGGAACACGCCGACGGCCTGGCCGGGGCGGACGCCGAGCCCGGCCAGCAGGCCGGCCACCCGGTCGGTGCGGTCGTCCAGCTCGGCGTAGCCCAGCACCCCGTCCGGGCCGGCCACCGCCGGCCGGTCGGGCGCGACACGGGCGGCCGCGAGGAAGGTCGCCACCACCGGAATCCGGCCGTCGGGCCACTCCGGCGTGGCGAGCACGGGTCGATCGAGGGTCACAGTCATCGGGGGTTCAACTCCTCGGAAAACCGCTGCCGCGCGAGAACGGGCATGAAGCGGATCGTCACGGGGCAGGGTCGGTGCGCCGACTTGAGTCCTGCTCAAGCCGGGTGGGGGAGCATCACACTCGCCAGCGCACCGTCCACCATCAGCGAAGGGTCACCCGACCGCCGTGAAAGCCGTCCGAGTCCTCGCCGCCATCGTCTCCGCCGTCCTGATCCTGGAGCTGGGCCTCAGCTCGATCGCCGGCCTCCTGGGCATGGACGCCGGTTCCGACCACCTCTACGAGATGACCGGCCTCCACATCAGCCGCTGGGCGAGCCTCCTCAACGGCATCACCGACGGCGCCGCCGCCGCGGCCCTCGTCGTCGGCTTCCGCCGCCCGCGCTGGGCGGTCTGGGGAGGCCTCTACTTCGCCCTCTTCAACACCGTCCTGCTGGTCCTGCGCTTCCGCCACGGCCAGCACCTCGCCGACGTGACCGACACCCTGCTGTTCCTGGTCCTCTCCCTGGTGGTGGTCGTCACCCGTGCGGTCCAGAAGCCCGAGCCCGCCTCGGCGAGCTGACCCGGAAGGGGCCCTCCAGCGATGCTGTAGGGCCCCTTCCTAGCCTCCGGGTCCATCGGCCGTGACCGAACCGGCCGCCTGCACCCCAGGAGTGGCAATGCGTTGGGAGAACGTCTACGTCGCGGGCATCGGCACCTACCTGCCCGACGGGACCGTGACGGCGGCCGAGGCCGTCGCCGACGGCAGGTACGACGCGGCGAACGCCGAGGCCTCCGGCGTCCGCGCGGTGCGGGTGGCGGCCGACGACGAGCCGGGCCCGGTGATGGCGGCGAAGGCCGGCCGGCTGGCGATCGAGCGGGCCGGCGTCGCCGCCGAGGACATCGACCTGGTCCTGCACGCGTACGTCGGCCACCAGGGCCAGGAGCTCTGGAGCCCCGCGCACTACGTGCTGAACGAGACCGTCGGCGGCCGGGCCGCCGCGATCGAGCTGCGCCAGGGCTGCAACGGCGCGCTCGCCGCGACCGAGCTCGCCGCCTCGTACCTGGTGGCCCGCCCGGACACCACGGCCGCGCTGGTCACCACCGGTGACGCCTTCAAGCTGCCGCACATCGACCGCTGGTCCGCCGACGACCAGACCGTCTACGGCGACGGCGGCGCCGCGATCGTGCTCTCCAAGCGCGGCGGCTTCGCCCGGCTGCTCGCCACCGCGACCCGGTCCGAGCCGAGCCTGGAGCCGCTCTACCGCGGCACCGAGTGGACCGCCGCCCCGTTCGCCGAGGGCAAGCCGGTCGACCTGACCGCCCGCAAGGACTCCTGGCTGATGCGCAACGAGGACGCGTACGACGACGCCCTTGCGCTGATCAGCGAGAACTTCGCCGAGGTCCTCCAGGAGGCGCTGGCCGACGCCGGCACCACGCTCGCCGAGACCCAGTGGTTCGTCCACGCCAACGTCTCCCGCCAGATCGCCGAGTGGGGCTTCCACAAAGCGCTCGGCCTGGACGTCTCCACCACCCCGTACGAGTGGGGCCTGGACCACGGCCACATGGGCAACAGCGACCAGTTCATGGGCATCGACCACCTGATCGCGGAGGGGAAGCCGAAGGCCGGCGACAAGCTGGTCACCATCGGCGTCGGCATCGGCTTCATGTGGACGGTCGCCGTCCTGGAGTTCACCGAGACTCCCGCCTGGTGACCACCGTCGGACCGGACGAACGGGGAGAACCGTGACCATCACCGAGGACTTCATCACCACACCCGACCTGCGGCTGCGCACCGCCGAACTGCTGGCCGTCCGCGACTCCGTGCTGGCGGGCCCGGACCCCCGGGCCACCGAGGCCCAGCACGCCAAGGGCAAGCTGACCGCCCGCGAGCGGATCGACCTGCTCTTCGACCCGGGCAGCTTCACCGAGGTGGAGCCGCTGCGCCGGCACCGCGCCACCGGCTTCGGCCTGGAGGCGAAGAAGCCGCACACCGACGGCGTGGTGGTCGGCTGGGGCACCG
>NZ_JBICYJ010000027.1:0-119825 GCF_043200835.1 Kitasatospora sp. NPDC048365 | reverse complement strand
CGCCCCCCGCGCCGCCCCGCCCCCCCCCCCGCGCCCCCCCCCCCCCCCCCCCCCCCCCCCCCCCCCCCCCCCCCCCCCCCCCCCGGCCCGGTCAGGCCCCGGTGCGCAGGGCGGCGTAGCCGGGGGTGCCGAGGTAGGCGGCGGTGAGCGCGGTCGCCCGGGGGAGGGCCTGGTCCCAGGGGGTCCGCAGGAGCCGGGCGGAGAGCAGGCAGGCGAAGAGGATGTCGCCGGCGCCGACCGTGAGCGGCCGGCCGGGGACGGGGTGCGCGGGCTGGTGGAGCGGGGTGCTGCCGTCCTCGGGGACGAGGAGCGCCCCCTGCTCGCCCAGGGTGACGAGGGTGTGGCCGCCGGGGGCGACCAGCTTGCGGGCGGCGGTGGCGACGGCGTCGTGGTCGGCCAGTTCGGTGCCGGCCCAGTTCGAGAGCTCGCGGGCGTTGAGGGAGACGAAGCCGGCGTGCCGGCTCCCGGGGACCAGCTTGTGGACCTCGGTGGGGTCGGCGGACAGCAGCCAGAACGGGATCCCGCGGTCGTGGGCGGCGTCGGCCAGCCAGGCCAGGGTGGCGGGGTGGCCGTCGGTGCCGGCGACGACGACCGAGGCCCGGTCGAGGAGGTCGGGGCGGGTGGCCAGCAGCGCGGGAGTGAGCAGGTCCAGCGCCTCCTGGCCGGTGAAGTGCTTGTCGGCGACCGAGCCGTCGACGAGTTCGGCCTCGAAGACGGGCAGCGGGGTCTCGACCGGGAGGGGACGCCAGTCGACCCGGTGGGCGGCGAGGTGGGCGGCGACGGCCGGGGCGAGGTCGCCGGTGTAGCCGGCGGTGACGAAGACCGGGTCGGCGCCGCGGGCGGCCATCGCGCAGGCGACGTTGTGGATGACGCCGCCCCAGGACAGGGTCACCGGCGGGCGGGCCCGGCCGAGCGGGCCCTCGTGCAGGTGGTCGAGGGTGACGGTTCCCACGAGCAGGGGGCGCTCGGCAGTCATCGGCGGTCCAGGAGTTCGGCGAGGTGGAGGCTCTCGCGGTGGGCGAGCTGGGCGAGTTGGGTGCGGCAGGAGAAGCCGTCGGCGAGCAGGGTGGCGTCCGGCCCGGCGGCCCGGACGGCCGGGAGCAGGGACGTTTCGGCGACCCGGACGCTGGTCTCGTAGTGGCCGCGTTCGGCGCCGAAGCTGCCCGCCAGGCCGCAGCAGCCGGCGACCGCGTCGACAGTGGTGCCCGCGCGGGTGAGCAGCTCGCGGTCGGCGGACCAGCCCAGGACCGCCCGGTGGTGGCAGTGCGGCTGGGCGACCACGCGGGTGCCGTGGAGCGGGGGCGGCGACCAGCCGGGGGTGGCGGTGAGCAGCTCGGCGAGGGTCCGGGTGGCCCCGGCGACGGCGGCCACCTCGGCCGTGGCGCCGAGGAGTTCGGCGGCGTCACCGCGCAGGACGGCGGTGCAGGAGGGCTCCAGGCCGACGATCGGCAGGCCGGCCTCGGCGTGCGGGGCCAGGGCGGCGACGGTGCGGCGCAGGGTGCGCCGGGCCGAGTCCAGCTGCCCGGTGGTGATGGTGGTGAGGCCGCAGCACAGCCGCCGGTCCGGCAGGACGACCCGGTAGCCGGCCCGTTCGAGGACCCGGACGGCGGACCGGCCGACCTGCGGGCCGAAGTGGTCGGTGAAGGTGTCGACCCAGAGCAGGACCGGCTCGCCGGCGGGCGGCGGCCCCGGGCGGTTCGCGAACCACTCGCGGAAGGTCTGCGGGGCGAAGCGCGGCAGCTCGCGCCGCCGGTCCAGGCCGGCGGCGGCCCGCCCGAGGCCGCCGAGCGGGCCGGACAGGACCCGGTTGGCGAGGCCGGGGGCGAGCGAGGCGAGGCGGGCCCAGACGGGCAGCAGTCCGAGGGCGTAGTGCGAGGCCGGCCGCAGCCGGCGCCGGTAGCGCTGGTACAGGTACTCGGCCTTGTACGCGGCCATGTCGACGCCGCTCGGGCAGTCGGCGGAGCAGCCCTTGCAGGCCAGGCACAGGTCGAGGGCCTCGGCGACCTCCGGGGCCTGCCAGCCCCGGACCAGCGTGCCGTTGGCCAGCTCCTGGAGGACGCGGGCCCGGCCGCGGGTGGAGTCCTTCTCGTCGCGGGTGGCGAGGTAGCTCGGGCACATCACGGTGTCCGGGGCGGGGGCGCTCGCGCGGCACTTGCCGACGCCGGTGCAGCGGTGGACGGCCCGGGTGAAGTCGCCGCCGTCGCGGTGGTGGGCGAGCGCGAGTCCGGTGCGCAGCGGCCGGGCGGCGGGCAGCCGCAGGTCGGCGTCGAGCGGGGCGGGGTCGACCAGGACGCCGGGGTTGAGCAGGCCGTCCGGGTCGAAGACGGCCTTGACGGCGCCGAACGCGGCCAGCGCGGCGGGGGAGTACATGGCGGGCAGGAGTTCGCCGCGGGCCCGGCCGTCGCCGTGCTCGCCGGACATCGAGCCGCCGTGCCGGGCGACCAGGCGGGCCGCCTCCTCCAGGAAGGCGCGGAACACGGCCGGCCCGCCGGGGCGCTCCAGCGGGAAGTCCAGGCGGACGTGCACGCAGCCGTCGCCGAAGTGGCCGAACGGCACGCCGGTGAGCCCGTGCGCGGCCAGCAGGTCCTCGAACTCGCGCAGGTAGGCGCCGAGTCGGGCGGGCGGCACGGCGGCGTCCTCCCAGCCGGGGTGGGCGCGTGCGGTCCGGGCGACCAGGCCCGCGCCGTCCTCGCGGATCCGCCAGAGGGCGGCGGCCTCCGCCGGGTCGGTGATCAGGCGGGAGTCCTCGGCGCCGGCCGCGGCGATCACGCGGCCGGCCGCGTCCCGTGCCGCGGCCGGGGTCGGTCCGGCCGTCTCGACCAGCAACCAGCCCGCACCGAGCGGGAGTTCGGGCAGTGCGGCCGCGCCGCGCAGGCCGCCGACCACGTCCACGATGCGCCGGTCCAGGCCCTCGACGGCGACGGGCGAGCAGGGCAGCAGCCGCGGGACGTCGTCGGCGGCGCTCGCCATGTCGCGGTAGCCCAGGACGGCGAGCGCGGTGGCCGCAGGGACGGCGGTGAGCCGCAGGCGCGCCCCGAGCAGTACGCCCAGCGTGCCCTCGGTGCCGGCCAGCGCGGCCGGGACGTCGAAGCCCCGTTCCGGCAGCAGGTGTTCGAGGGAGTAGCCGGACACCTGCCGCCCGAAGCGGCCGAGTTCGGTGCGGATGACGGCCAGCCGCTCGCCCACCACGCGGGCGAGGGCGGCGAGGGCGGGGGAGCCGGACGGGTCCGTGCCCCGGCGTGCGGTGAGGCGTTCGCCGGTGCCGGTGACCAGGTCGAGCTCGACGAGGTTGTCGGCGGTGCGTCCGTACCCGAGGGCGCGGGAGCCGCACGCGTTGTTGCCGATCATGCCGCCGATGGTGCAGCGGCTGTGGGTGGACGGGTCGGGGCCGAAGCGCAACCCGTGGACGGCGGCGGCCCGTTGCAGGTCGTCCAGGACGACGCCCGGGTCCACCTGCGCGGTCCGCTCCTCCGGGTCGACCCGGTGGATCCGGTTCAGGTGGCGGGAGAAGTCGAGGACGACGCCGGGGCCGATCGCGTTCCCGGCGATCGAGGTGCCGGCGCCGCGAGCCGTCAGCGGGACGCCGAGGTCCCGGCAGACGGCCAGCGCCGCGACCGCGTCGTCGGCCGACCGCGGGAAGGCGACCGCGGCCGGGACCACCCGGTACAGCGAGGCGTCGCCGGAGTACTCCGCCCGGCGGCGCACCGAGACGTCCGCCTCGACCCCGGCGCGGCGCAGAGCCCGCGCCACCGCACCGGGACTGATCCCGTCACCGACCCCCATGTCCGCCAACCTACTCGTCCGCTGCCCCGACCAGACCGATCCGGTCCAACAACTGCGGTGCGGGCAGGGCGGCGTGGAACTCCTTGACCGCCAGGGTCAGCCGCTCCTCGGGCAGCGGCGTGTCCGCCCGGCCGCCGAGCCACAGCGCGGTGAGGGCCCGGTACACCTCGGCGGTGGCCGCCACCAGCCGCCCGCCCAGCGGCTCCGGCCGCGGCCACTGGCTGCGGGGCGTGCCGAGACGCACCAACTCCTGGACCTGGCCGCGAAGTTCGGGGTGCAGCAGGCGCAGGAGCTCCTTGCAGACCGGGGTGCCGCGGAAGTAGAAGCGGTTCTCGTCCGGGGTGCCGACGTGGTCGATCAGCAGCGGTTGCCGGTGCTCGTCGAAGCCGTACTCGGCCTTGCCGTCCGCGAGGCGCAGCCCCACCCGCTCGGCGTGCGCGGTCAGCACCCCGGCGACGGTCCGGGTCAGCTCGGCGATCCCGGTCAGGGCGTCGGGAGTGACGCGGCCGACCAGGGCCGCCTCCTCGGCGGTGACGAAGCGGTCGGTCTCCTCGAACTTGGTGGTGAACTCCACCATGGTGGACGCCAGCCAGGGCGCGCCGCCCGCCGCGTACGGGGGCACCAGCGCCGGATCCAGGGTGCCCGCGGCGGTGCGGCGGTGGACCGAGGACTCGCGCGGGAGCGCGTTGCGGTACACCACCTGCAGCGGGATCATCCCGGCCGGGCCGGTCGGGCCGTACTGGCCGAGGAAGTCGATCTCCAGCAGCCGGATCCGCAGCGCGTTCTCCGCCACCTGCTCCACGAAGTGGGTCGGGATGCCGGCCGCCGCCAGCAGGCCGAAGGAGTGGACGGCCATGGTGGCGGAGGCGGCGCCCTTCCCGGGGATCTCGTCGGGCATGACGCCGAAGTCGTAGACCGAGTAGCGGTCGGTGAAGGTCAGGATGCCGTCGCCGGGCCGGCCGTCGGCCGGCGGACGGAGGATGTCCAAGTCCTTGGTGGACCAGCGCTTCACGGATGCTCCAACTGGTAGGTGCAGGGCGGAGGGGCTCAGGCGGAGGCCGCGGACAGCACCGGGCGGCCGCCGAGCGCGAGCGAGAACTGGTCGGTCACCTGGGCCAGCGGACCGGCGGCCCGCTCGGGGAGGGCCACCGTGCCGTCCTCGCGCACGGAGATCTCGCGGTCGAGGACGAACCAGCCCGGGGTGATCTGCGCCGGGGCCATCGAGGAGAGCACCGGGCGCAGCGCGTAGTCGAGCGCCAGGACGTGCGCGGTGCTGCCCCCGGTGGCCAGGGGCAGCACCACCTTGCCGGCCAGGGCGTACTGCGGCAGCAGGTCGAGCAGGCACTTCAGCGGACCGGAGTAGGCCGCCTTGTAGACGGGGGTGCCGACCACGACGCCGTCGGCCGCCGCGAAGAGCTCGGCCGCCGCCGCGATCGCCGGATGCAGGGGGTCGGCGCCGAGCAGCGCCTCGGCGGGCAGCGAGCGGACCTCCAGCGCGGTCACCCGGTGGCCGTGGGCGGTGAGCCTGGTGCCCAGGTGGCGCAGCAGCGCGGTGGTGCGGGACGTCGCGGAGGGACTGCCCGAGACGGACAGCACATGGGCCATGACGGTTCCTCGGATGAGTGACTGAGTGGCTGGTGACCGGGCTGGTGGCAGGGCTGGTGACCGGGCGGTCGGGCGGCCGGACGCGGGAGGGCTACGGCACCAGGCCGCGCCAGTCCGTGCCGTCCGGGACGACCATGTGGGCCGAGCGCACCTTGCCGTAGTCGGCGTCGGGGCCGAGCCCCGGCGCGGTGCCGCCGGCCTCGTGCGTCTCCAGCGCGTCGAGCAGGTAGCGCCGGGCGCGGACGATGCCGCGGTCGCTCTTGCCCGGGTTCTCGACGGTCCGGTCGACGATCGGCCCCATGCTCTCCTGGACGGCCACGTCCTGCAGGACCAGGCCGCGGATGCCGGAGAAGCTGCGGCCCGCGGCCATCGCGTCGCGGTCCTGCCCCCAGTTGTTCTCCCGGGTGTAGCCCTTGCGGATGTCGTCGGGGTCGATCCGGTCGAGGTCGAGGCCGAACTGCTCGGCGAAAGAGGACGGGTCGACGGGCTTCTCGTCGTTCCACCACAGGTACCACATGATGGTGCGGTGGTCGTCGATCGGCACCCACGCGTGCCAGAGCCGGTCGCCGGTGGGGAGTTCGGGCACCACGGTGTACCAGGGCATCGCGAAGGGCTTGATCCGGACCAGCGACTCCCCGGAGGAGAGCGAGCGGATCGCGGCGTAGCGCAGCCCGTACGGCTGCTCGTCGATCTCGTCGCGCGGCGCGGTGTCGTCGAGCAGGTCGCGCAGCGGGCCGTTGCGGGCCTCGGTCTCGTGCAGCAGGGAGACGTGCGCCGAGTCGATGTCGGCCTCGACGCCCTGCAGCCAGTTGCAGTCCACCAGCGCGACGGTGGCGAAGATCTGCTCGGCGGGGAGCTTGGTGAACGGGAACTCCGGGAAGGGCCTGGGCTCGCGGTCGGTGCCGCCGAGCCAGACCCAGACGATCCCGCCGGCCTCCACCACCGGGTGGTGCCTCAGCTTCACCCTGGAGGCGAACCGGCCGCCGTCCTCCGGCTCCGACGGGGTTTCCAGGACCCGGCCGGAGACGTCGAACTTCCAGCCGTGGTAGATGCAGCGCAGCGCGCAGTCCTCGTTCCGGGCCAGCGCGAGCGAGGCGCCGCGGTGCGGGCAGGCCTCGTCGAAGCAGCCGATCCGGCCGTCCGCGCCGCGGAACAGGACGTACTTCTCGCCCAGCAGCTCCACCGTGAGCGGTGCGCCGCCCGGCTCGGCCAGGCGTTCCGCGCGCATCACCGGGAGCCAGTACTCGCGGAGCAGCCGGCCCATGGGCGTGCCCGGTCCGACCCGGGTCAGGGATTCGTTGACCTTCCGCGTTGCCACTGCGGGCCTCCGTCTCGATGGGTCGCGATGCGCCGATCGCGATGACCGGTTTCCACTCCTGAGACGATTCGGCCGCCGCGGATGTGACACCCCACGTCACCGGTGGTGGTGAACCGGCGTTCGGCATACGGTGATTGACGGTCCGTCCGGGAACGGTCCAAGATTGAACCGCCGCGAGCCCCGGCGCCGACCGCCGGGTGCTCCGCAGAGCCGCGACGAGACGCCCGGCCGTTGGCCGGCGGTGCGCCCGTTCGGGCCGTCGTCCCGGAACACCCCCCGTCACCCGAGTTCCGCGTGCGACCGGCCATGTCCGCGACCGCGCTCGACGATCAACCGGAGGGCTCACCATGGCACTTGACCCAACCGGCCGGGGCCGCGCCGTGCACGTGTCGGCCCCGGCCCGGCTGAGCTTCACCCTGATCAGCCTCGACGCCTCCTCGCAGCGCCGCAACGGCATCGCCGCGATGGCCGTCGACCGGCCGGGCCTGAGCGCCGAGGTCCGGGAGGCGACGGACGGGATCGTCGCCGTGACCGGCACCGCGGAGGAGACCGCCCGCGAGGTGTCCGCCGCGCTGGAGACCCTGCGCAAGCTCTGGGACGGGCCGCCCGCCCGGGTGGACGTCCTGGAGGCGCTGCCCCAGCACAGCGGGTTCGGCTCCAAGACCAGCACGCTGGTGGCCGTCGGAGCCGCCTACGGCCGGCTGTGCGGGGTCGAGCCCGACCTGCGGGAGCTGGCCCGGACCCTCGGCCGCGGCCGGACCTCGGGCGCCAGCACCGGGCTGGCCGCGTACGGCGGCTTCCTGGTCGACGGCGGGCACGTCAACCCGCCGGACTTCGCCGACGAGCCGCGCAAGTACCTGCGGCCGAGCCGCTTCGCGCAGCAGGAGGCGCCGCCCCGGCCGGTGGTGCGGCTGGACTTCCCCGACTGGCCGGTCCTGGTGCTGCTGACGCACGGGCGGCACCTGGGCGGGCAGCAGGAGCTGGACTGGTTCCACTCCGTCACGCCGATCCCCGCCGAGGAGTCCTGGCGCACCTCGCACCTGGTGTTCATGGGGCTCGCACCGGCCGTCCTGGAGCAGGACTTCGACGCGTTCTGCGCGGCCGTCAACGAGATCACCTTCACCGGCCACTTCAAGCAGGCGCAGATCGCCTTCCAGGGCGAGGCGGTCGCGGGCGTCCTGGCGGCCGGCCGGGCCGCGCCCTCCGTCGACGCGATCGCGCTCAGCGTCACCGGCCCCGCCTGCTTCGCCTTCACCAGGCGCCCGCAGGCCGCCGAACGCTGGGCCTGGGACCTCAAGCGCCGGGGCGCGATCCGGGACTTCTGGTTCACCCGGGCCAACAACCACGGCCTCACCACCACCGCCGCCTCCTGACCCACGCCACCCCACCGAATCGGAGAACAGGGCCATGAAGACCGAGATCCCCGACGTGCTGGCCGCGCGCTACGCCTCGCCCGAGCTGGTCGCGCTCTGGTCGCCGGAGCACAAGATCCTCCTGGAGCGCCGGCTCTGGCTGGCCGTGCTGACCGCCCAGCGCGACCTCGGCATCGCCGTGCCGGAGGGCGTGGTGGCCGACTACGAGAAGGTCCTCGACCGGATCGACCAGGCCTCCATCGAGGCCCGCGAGCGGGTCACCCGGCACGACGTGAAGGCCCGGATCGAGGAGTTCAACGCCCTGGCCGGGCACGAGCACATCCACAAGGGAATGACCTCCCGGGACCTCACCGAGAACGTCGAGCAGCTCCAGGTCCGGGACAGCCTGGTCCTGGTGCACGGACGCTGCGTCGCGCTGCTCTCCCGGCTCGGCCGGCTCGCCGCCGAGCACACCGGGCTGGTCATGGTCGGCCGCTCGCACAACGTCGCCGCCCAGGCCACCACCCTCGGCAAGCGCTTCGCGACGGTGGCCGACGAGGTGCTGGCCGCCGTGCAGCGCCTGGACGAGCTGATCACGCGCTACCCGATGCGCGGCATCAAGGGCCCGATGGGGACCGCCCAGGACATGCTCGACCTGCTGGGCGGCGACGGGGCCCGGCTGGCCGAGCTGGAGGACCGGGTCGCCGCCCACCTCGGGTTCGCCCACCGGCTCACCAGCGTCGGCCAGGTCTACCCGCGCTCGCTCGACCACGAGGTGCTGAGCCTGCTGGTGCAGCTCGCCGCCGGACCCTCCTCGCTCGCCAAGTCGATCCGGCTGATGGCCGGGGACGAACTGGTCACCGAGGGCTTCGCCGAGGGGCAGGTCGGCTCCTCGGCCATGCCCCACAAGATGAACTCCCGCTCCTGCGAGCGGATCAACGGCCTGATGATCGTGCTGCGCGGCTTCGCCTCGATGGCGGCCGAGCTCTCCGGCGACCAGTGGAACGAGGGCGACGTCTCCTGCTCCGTGGTCCGCCGGGTCGCCCTCCCGGACGCGTTCTTCGCGCTCGACGGCCTGCTGGAGACGATGCTCACCGTCCTGGACGAGTTCGGCGTCTTCCCGACCGTGGTCGGCGCCGAACTGGAGCGCTACCTGCCGTTCCTGGGCAGCACCAAGATCCTGATGGCGGCGGTGCGCGCGGGCGTCGGCCGGGAGACCGCGCACGAGATCATCAAGGAGCACGCCGTCGGCGCGGCCCTGGCCATGCGGTCGGACGGCGGGGGCAACCTGATGCTCGACCGGCTCGCCGCCGACGAGCGGCTGCCGTTCGACCGGGCCGCACTGGACGCCCTGCTGGCCGACCGGATCGGCTTCACCGGCGCCGCCACCGACCAGGTCGCGACCCTGGTCGGACGGATCGCGGAGCTCGCCGCCCGCCACCCGGAGAGCTCCGGCTACCGCCCCGCCCCGCTGCTCTGAGCCGCTCCCGTTCCAGGGCCCGACCGACTTCGAGGGATTGGACTCCCGTGCGACAGGTTGAAACCGACTCTTTGGTGATCGGCTCCGGCGGCGCCGGGCTGCTGGCGGCCTGCCGGGCCGCCGACGCCGGGCACCGGGTGCTCGTCCTCGAACGCACCCCGGAGCTGGGCGGCACCACCGCCGTGTCCGGCGGCATGGTCTGGGTGCCCGACAGCCCGGTCATGCGCGAGCACGGCATGCCCGACTCCGCCGAGGACGCGCTGCGCTACCTCGAACTCGTCACCGAGGGCGAGACCGACCGCGGACGGCTGGAGCAGTACGTCGGGACGGCCCGCGAGATGGTCGACTACCTGCACGCCGAGACGCCCGTCCGGCTCTTCCCGATCGACCGGCCCGACTACCACTCCGACTGGCCCGGCGCCCGGGACGTCGGCCGCACCCTGGACAACGTGCCGTTCCCGACCGCCGACCGGCCCGGCCTGGTGGACCGGATCCGGCGCGGCAGCCACTTCGACGCCGTCACCTACGACGAGCGGCACCGCTGGCAGATCCCCGGACGCTACGACCACGCCCTGGTCGCCCGCCGCCGGGCCGAGGGCGTGCTCACCGTCGGCGCCGCGCTGGCCGCCGCCCTGGTGGCCGCCTGCGACGACCGCGGGGTCGCCTTCGAGACCGGCGTCCGGGCCCGCGGACTGCTGCGGGAGGACGGCCGGGTGGTCGGCGTCCGGGCCGACACCGCCGACGGCCCGGCGGAGTACCGGGCGCGCGCCGGCGTGGTGCTCGCCACCGGCGGCTTCGAGTGGAACGAACGGCTCAAGCGGGCCCACCTCGGGATCCCCGGCACCCGCCCGGTCAGCCCGCCCTGGAACCACGGCGACGGCCTGCTGATGGCGACGGAGGCCGGGGCGGCGCTCGACGGCATGTCGCAGGCCTGGTGGGTGCCGGCGGTGTCCGGCCGGGGCGAGGAGTACGACGGCGTGCCGCTCTCCCGGCACCTGGTCGGCGAACGCTGCCTGCCCGGCTCGATCATGGTCAACCGGCACGGCCGGCGCTTCGTCAACGAGGCCGTCAACTACAACGACGTCACCAAGGCCTTCCTGGCCTTCGACCCGACCCGGCACGAACGCCCCAACCTGCCCGCCTGGCTGGTCTTCGACGAGGGCTTCCGCCGGCGGTACCCGATCGCCGGCGAGCAGCCCGGCGCCGCCGCGCCCGGCTGGTACACCAGCGCCGGCACGCCCGCCGAACTGGCCCGGCTGATCGGCGTGGACGAGCAGGGCCTCACCGAGACCCTGGCCGCGTTCAACCCGGACGCCGCCCGGGGCGTCGACACCGCCTTCGGCCGCGGGACCACCAGCCACGACCGCTACTACGGCGACCCGCTGCACGGGCCCAACCCCTGCCTGGGGCCGCTGGTCGAACCGCCGTTCCACGCCGTCCGGGTCGAACCGGGCATGCTCGGCACCAAGGGCGGCCTGGTGACCGACGGGCGCGGCCGGGTGCTGCGCCACGACGACAGCCCGATCCCCGGGCTGTACGCCTGCGGGAACGTCGCCGCGACCGTGATGGGCCCCGGCTACCCCGGGTCCGGGGGCACCCTCGGCCCGGCCCTGGTCGGCGGGTACCTCTGCGGCACGGCCATCGGCAAGGAGGAGCAGCGGTGACCCGGATCGTCGTCGTCGGAGCCGGTTCGATCGGCAGCTGCGTCGCGCTGCGCCTGGCCCGCCGGGGCGCGGACGTGGTGCTGGTGGACGCCCGGGAGCCCGCCGAGGGGCTCTCCGCGCACGGCTTCGGCTGGGTGAACGCCGTCGACAACGGCTCCGACCCCTACTACCGGCTCTCCGCGGAGAGCCTGCGGGCCCACGAGCGGCTGGCCGCCGAGACCGCGGACGGCGCGCCGTGGTTCTTCCGGCACGGCAACCTGCACTGGGCGGACAGCCCCGAGGGCGCCCGGCGGCTGGCCGCCGTCGCCGACGGGTACCG
Source organism: Kitasatospora sp. NPDC048365 (assembly GCF_043200835.1). Taxonomy (NCBI): domain Bacteria; kingdom Bacillati; phylum Actinomycetota; class Actinomycetes; order Kitasatosporales; family Streptomycetaceae; genus Kitasatospora; species Kitasatospora sp. NPDC048365. Next base: position 108,304 of record NZ_JBICYJ010000027.1, on the reverse strand, counting down.
GGCCAAGGGCTACCCGGTCGAGGAGGTCGACGCCGAACGGGCCCGGCGCGAGCTGCAGCCCGGACTCGCGCTCGACCGGCTGCACGGGCCGCTGGTGCACTACCCGGCGGACGCCCACGTGGTGGCCGACCGGTTCGTGGCGGCGGTCCAGGAGCACGGCCGCCGGGCCGGCGTCCGGCTGCGGATCGGGAGCGCCGTCACCGGGCTGCTCGGCGGGCAGCCCGGCGGCGGCCGGGTGCGCGGCGTCGAACTCGCCTCCGGGGAGCGGATCGAGGCGGACACCGTGGTGAGCTGCGCCGGGCGCGGGACCAGGGCCCTGCTCGGCCGGGCGGGCGCCGACGTGCCGATGGTGGAGCCGGGGGACGGCTCCGGGGTGACGGTGGTGGGACTGCTGGTGCGGACCACGCCGCTGCCCGTCCGGGTGGACCGGGTGCTGCACGCGCCCCACCTGAGCATCCGTCCGCACAGCGGCGGCCGGGTCGTGCTGCACTGCCACGACGTGGACGAGGAGCTGACGCACGTGCGGCAGGGCCCCGCGGCCGCCGAGCGGGTGCTGGCCCGGCTGGCCGAGGTGCTGCCCGGGACGGCCGGGGCCGGCGTCGCGGTGGAGGACGCGTACGTCGGGGTCCGCCCGATGCCGGTCGACGGGATGAGCGTGGTCGGGCCGGTGCCCGGCGTCGAGTCGCTGTACGTGGTGGTGACGCACAGCGGGCTCACCCTGGCGCCGGTGCTCGGGGAGATCGTCGCGCAGGAACTGCTGGACGGACCGTCGCCGCTGGCGGCGGCGTTCCGCCCCGAGCGATTCGCGGCGGTGTGACGGTGCGGACGGAGGAGCCGAACGTGGGAACCCTGGCGGTCACCGGAGCCGGATGCCTGCTCTCCGGCGATCTCGCCGCACCGGTGGTCGACGGCGCGGACACCGTCGTCTGCGCCGGCGGCCGGATCACCGCGGTCGGCCGCGCCGCCGACCTGGCCGGCGAACTCGCCGCCGCCGACCGGGTCCTGGACGCGGCCGGGGCGACGGTGGCCCCCGGGCTGATCGACTCGCACGGGCACGTCACCTTCGGCGACTACTCGCCCCGGCAGAAGGCCGTGGACTACCTGGAGGGGTACGTGCACGGCGGCATCACCCGGACGATCTCGGCCGGGGAGGTGCACGTCCCCGGGCGGCCGCGCGACCGGGACGGCGTCAAGGCGCTGGCGGTCGCGGCGCGGGCCTCCTTCGACAACTTCCGCCCCGGCGGGATGCGGGTGCACGCCGGCAACGTCCTGCTCGAACCCGTGCTCGACGAGGCCGACTTCGACGACCTGGCGCGCTGCGGGGTGTGGCTGGCCAAGTTCGGGTTCGGCGCCTACGAGAAGGCGGCGGACGGCGTCGAGCAGATCCGCTGGGCCCGGGAGCGCGGCCTGGTGGTGATGTGCCACGCCGGGGGTGCCAGCGCCGCCGGGTCCGCCTCGCTGACCGCGGACGACCTGCTGGCCCTCGCGCCGAACGTCTGCGGGCACGCCAACGGCGGCCCGACGGCGCTGCCCGACCACGACGTGGACCGGCTGCTGGCGGAGAGCCGGATGGCCCTGCAGGTCGTCCAGGCGGGCAACCTGCGGGCCGGGCTGCGGATCGTCCGGCGGGCCGTGGAGGAGGACGCGCTGGACCGGATCGTGCTCGGCTCGGACACGCCGTCCGGGTTCGGGGTGATCCCGCTGGCGGTGCTGAAGACGGTGGTGGAGCTGTCGGCGCTCTCCCCGGTGGACCCGGCCCGGGTGTGGGCGCTGGCCACCGGCAACGTCGCGGACGTGTGGGGGCTGCCCGCCGGCCGGCTGCGGGTGGGCCAGGAGGCCGACCTGCTGGTCCTCGACGCCCCGCGCGGCTCGGCGGCCGGCACCGCGCTGGAGGCGCTGGCGATCGGGGACATGCCCGGGATCTCGGCGGTCGTGACCGCCGGCGAACTGCGCTTCCTGGCCAGCCGCAACACCCCGCGGGCCGCCCGCCCGGCGGTCCTGGTCCGCTGACCGGCCGGGCCCGTCGTCGATCACCGGGTAAGGTGGAACCGCCCTGTCCGGGAACCGACGACGGGCCCAACGGCCGTGCGGAACAAGGCCGGTGACCTGGCCCGACGGAACGAGGAGTGCTGATATGACGAGCGGGACGCAGACCCCCGGCCTGGCCGAACTGCTCGGCCGGTACCGGCCGCAGGGCCCGGTGGAGACCGCGGACCACGAGCGCCTGCTCGGCCTGGTCGGCGCGTCCGACGCCTGGGACCGCTCGACCCCGCTGCACTTCACGGCCTCCGCGCTGATCGTCCACCCGAAGACCAAGCGGGTGCTGCTGCGCTGGCACGTCAAGCAGCAGGCCTGGCTCCAGGTCGGCGGGCACGGCGACCCGGGCGAGACGCTGCCGCTGGACATCGCGCTGCGCGAGGGTCGGGAGGAGACCCACCTCACCGACCTGGTGCCCTGGCCCGACGCGTCGCTGGTGCACGTCACCGTGGTGCCGGTGCCCGACTCGCCGCGCGAGCCCGCGCACGAGCACGCCGACCTCCGGTTCCTGCTGGCCACCGAGTCGCCCCAGGACGCGCGGCCGGAGAACCCCCAGTCGCCGCTGGAGTGGCTGACCCTGGCCGAGGCCCGGGAGCGCACCACCGAGGAGAACTTCCGGGAGACCCTGGACCGCGCGGGCCGGCTGCTGGACGCGGTCTGACCCGCGCCCCGCACGCCGTTCGCCGTCAGGCCGGATCGAACCCCAGGGTCCGCCCGTAGAGGGCGAGTTCGGCCTCCAGGCAGCGCACCACGGTGTCGCTGCGGCGGAAGCCGTGCCGCTCGCCGGCGAAGAGCAGGTAGCCGTGCGGGACGCCCGTCCCGCGCAGCCGCTCCACCAGGCGCTCGGCCTGGGCGGGCGGGCAGATCGGGTCCAGTTCGCCCTGGAGCAGCACGATCGGCACGGACAGTGCCTCCGCCCGGTTCAGCGGGGAGCGCTCCTCGTAGCGGGCGCGCTGCTGCGGCCAGGGGCCGATCAGGGCGTCCGCGTACCGGGCCTCGAAGTCGTGGGTGCCGCCGGCCCGCCAGCCGACCGGGTCGAGCACCGGGAAGTAGAGGCACGCCGCCCGGTACAGCCCGGGCTCGGCGATCGCGGACAGGACGGCCGTCCAGCCGCCCGCGCTGCCGCCGCGGATCGCGATCCGGCCGGGGTCGGCCAGCCCCTCGGCGACCAGGGCGCGGGCGACCGTCGCGCAGTCCTCGACGTCCACCACGCCCCAGCCGCCCCGCAGCCGTTCCCGGTAGGCCCGGCCGAAGCCGCTGGAGCCGCCGTACTGGACGTCCACCACACCGATGCCCCGGCTGGTGAAGTACGTGATCTCCTGGTTGCGCACCGGCTGGCTGCGGCTGTTGGGGCCGCCGTGGACGAAGACCAGGTACGGGGGCAGCTCGCCGGGAGGGCCGGTGACCTCCGGGTGGTGCGGCGGGTGCAGGTAGGCGTGCACGGTGGCGTCCGGCCCGTGGAAGGCGCGCACGACCGGGGCGGACGCGTACTCCTCGTGGGCCCGGTGCGGGGCCCGGACCACCGTGGTCGAGCCGTCGGCGGGATCGATCAGCAGGACGCCGCGGCGGTGCTCCGGCCCGGCCGCCACGGCGGCGATCCGGCGGCCGTCGGTGGCGACCGAGGACCACTCGGTGTACGGGAGGTCGAGGTCGGTGAGCCGGCCGTCCGGGGTGAGCAGGCCGAGCCGGCGCCGGCCCGTGCCGTGCACGGTGGCGAGGGATCCGTCGCGCAGCGGCAGGCACCAGCGCAGGCCGATCCGCCACAGGGCCTCGCCGAACTCCTCCTCGGCGGGGCGCAGGTTGCGGACGGCGCCGTCGGGGCCGATCTCGTGGACGTTCCACCAGCCGTCCGGGTCGCCGACGGCGTAGAGCCGGCCGGAGCCGTCGGCCGCCCAGTCGGCCTGGACCACGGACTCGCGGTCGCCGCCCATCAGCCGGACCGGTTTGCCGGGGATGCCGTCCGGACCGATCGCGGCGGCCATCAGCTCGGTGCCGTCCCAGGGCATGTTCGGGTGGTCCCAGCCGATCCAGCAGACCCGGGTACCGTCGGGCGAGATCCGAGGACCCGTCAGGAAGTGGTGGCTGCAGGCGAGTTCGCGGACCGCGGCGGGATCCTCGGCCGCGCCGCCGTCCAGCGGCAGGGCCACCAGGTGGCGCTCGACCCGGGTGCCGGCCTCGTCCAGGACCCGCTCGCGCAGGCACCAGACCTCGCCGCCGCGGACGGCGAAGTCGCAGTAGCGCAGCTGGACGCCGGCCGGTGCGGTCGGGCTCAGCGGCACGGGGTCGCGCCCCGGGCTCCACCGGTAGGCCCGCTGGTCGCCCCGGTGGCTGAAGACCAGGCCGTCCTCGGCCCGGTCGGAGAGCGCGGCCCACGGCCGGCCGCCGTACTCGATGACGCCGCTGCGGACGTCCCAGCCGGGCGGCAGCAGTTGGGCGGGTTCGCCGTCCGGGCCCTGCCGCATCAGGGCGTTGCGCCCGCCGTCCTCGGGCAGCGCCTCGGTCCAGCAGGGATCGGCCCCCAGGAAACCGACCCATTCGACGAGGGCCCCGCCGCGCGCCGCCTCGGCGGGGGTGACGGGGGAGGGCCAGGTGCCGTACGGGGCGGTCCGGGCGCGGTCGGCCATGCGTTCTCCTCGGCGGTCGTGGGGCCGGGCGGGTCGCGGGAGGTGCGGGCGCGCAGGGTCGAACCCGCCCGCGGTGCGGGCGGGTCGACGGGTGGGAGCGGGACGGGGGTGCCGGCGGGCCCGGGGCGGCGGACGTCGGGGCCGGACCCCTCCCACGTGGTCATCCTGCCACGGGCCGGTCGCTCGTGGCGGTTGTCCGGACGGCTTCCTCCGGACACGGAGGATTTCGGCCACGCCGCCACGGGCGCGCGGGCGGCCGAGTGTTGACGGTTGAACAGCAGGTTCCCCGGGAGCTCCGACATGACGAAGTGCGCCCGGAGGTGACCTGAAGTGACCGGTTGACATGTCCTTGAGGGCAAATCATGCTGGTGATGAGCCAGGGGGCAGCGGTACTGACGGTGCCCCTGTCGTTGGAGAGTCACCGCTGTCAGGCGCGGTTTGTTGTCTCCGTCCTTTCTCCGTGCGCGTTCATGCCGCGGGAGTTCCTCGTACACATGATTGACGGCCGCTCGGGCGGTAATGGATCTGCACGGCCATTCATCCGGCAAGGCAACACTGGAGGAGTCCTGTGGCGAAGCGCCATGTGCTTTTCGTGAACCTGCGGAGGATTCAGCGGGAGGGCCTGGAGTCCCTCCTCGCGGCCCGCCGTCTCGGTTATGGTGTGGTGTTCCTCGGACGATCCATCCCGGAGTTCGCGAAGCCCCTCGTGGACGAATTCCACCAGGTCGACACCTACGACCGGGAGGCCTCGCTGGCGGCCGCCAGGGAGCTCGCCGGGCGGTACGATTTGGCCGGCGTCGCCAACTTCACCGAGGTCGACGTGCAGCTCGTCGCGGCGATCGCGGCCGACCTCGGCCTGCGCGGCATGTCCGCGAGCGCCGCGCTGCGGGCCCGCAACAAGTACGCGATGAAGGGGGCGCTGCGCCACCTCGGCGACGTGCTGCCGCGCTTCGCCCGGGTCACCGGCCTGGACGAGCTGCGCAAGGCGCTGGAGGAGGTCGGGCTGCCCGCGGTGGTGAAGCCGACCGGCGCCTCCGGCTCCAAGGGCATCTTCGAGCTGCGCGCGCCGGAGGACCTGGAGCCGGCCATGGAGCGGCTGGCGGAGATCGCCCGGCCGGACTTCGACCCGGTGTTCCGGCAGTTCGGCGCGGAGTTCATCGTCGAGGAGTACCTGGAGGGCGACGAGCTCAGCGTCGAGGGCTTCGTCGCGGGCGGCGAGGTGCACGTCGTCACCGTCACCGACAAGGCCACCAGCGTCCCGTACCACCTGGAGCTGACGCACAAGGTGCCCAGCGCGCTGCCCGCCGACGCCCGGGCCGAGATCGCCGCCACCACCAAGGACATCGTGGCGGGCCTGGGCTTCGACCACTGCGCCTTCCACCTGGAGGCCAAGTGGGGCGGGCAGGGGCTGAGGTTCATCGAGATCGCCGCCCGGCCGGCCGGTGACTACATCGGCTCGCACCTGGTGCCGCTGGCCACCGGTGTCGACTACTTCGAGAACGTCGTCCGGGTCGCCACCGGCGACCCGCTGCGGCTGGAGCACGACCGGGAGCTCAACGCGGGCCTCGCGTTCGTGCTCGCCGAGCACGCCGGGCGGTTCGAGGAGGTCGGCGGGCTGGCCGGGATCTGCGAGCAGGCGGGCTTCGACCACGTCTTCGTCGAGGTTCCGGCCGGCACAGAGGTGGCGCTGCCGCCGCAGAACTTCGGGCAGCAGCGGGTGGCCGCGGTGATCGCCCGGCACGTCGAGCGGGCCGGGCTGGACGCCCTGCTCGGACGGGTGTCCGCCGAGGCGGTCGCCCGGGTGACCGCGACCGACGGCGAGTAGCGGGTGACCACCCGACAGCGGGGAGGCCGCTCGTGAAGGCGGCCCTGGTGGGCTGTGGGCAGATGGGCCGGGCCGCCGCCTACGCACTGGCCACCGCCCCCGGCACCACCGGGCTGACGGTGTGCGACCGGGACCGCGGGCGGGCCGCCGGGCTGGCCGACTGGCTGGCCGGCTCCGGCGGCTGCCCGGTCCGGGTGGTGGAGGACCCGGCGGCCGCCGTCGCCGGGGCGGACGCCCTCGCCACGGCGCTGCCCTGGGCGGCGACCCGGGCGGTGATCCGGACCGTGGTGCGCACCGACCCGGCGGTGCCGGTGGCCAGTATCACCCGGCCGCCGACCGAGGAACTGCCCGACCTGGACGCCTGGTTCGTGGCCGCCGGCGTCACCGTCCTGCTGCCGCTCGGCCTCGAACCGGGCCTGACCGAACTGCTCGCCGTGCACCTCGCCGAGCGCCTGGACACCGTCGAGTCGCTGGAGATCTGCTGCGGCGGCGTGCCCGAGCAGCCGCGCGACCCGCTCGGCTACACCGCGTTCTTCGGCGGGGAGAACGAGCACCACCTGCCGATCGCCCAGCGCGAGGCCCTGGCGCTGAGCGGCGGACGGCGGGTGCGGCACGCCCGCTTCTCCGGCGTGGAGACCCGCGAGGTGGAGGGCGTCGGCCTGCTGGAGGCCTACCACGACGGGATGGCCCCCTGGCTGGGCGAGCACCCGCTCCTGCGCGGCGCGGACTGCACCCAGAAGACCCTGCGCTGGCCGGGTTTCGCCCGGACGGTGTCCGACCTGGCCAGGCTCGGCCTGCTGGCCGAGGACGCGGTCGAGGTGGACGGCGTCCTGGTCCCGCCCAAGCGCGTCGTCGAACGGGTGCTGGCCCCGCAGGTCAGGGCCCGGGCCGGCGACCGCGACCTGGTGGTGCTGGAGGTGACCGCGCACGGCCGCCTGGGCGGCCGTCCGGTGAGCCTGCGCAGCACCGTGCTCGACTCCGCCGACGAGGCGACCGGCCTGTCCGCGATGGCCCGCACCACGGGCTTCGCACTGGCCGAGGCGGCCCGGTTGCTCGCCGACCGGGACGTCACCGGGCCCGGCTGGCGAAAGCCGCACCGCGCCCTGTCCGCAGCACATTTCGAACAGCTGATGGAATCACTGACCGCTCGCGGAGTGACCTGGGTACCGGCCCACGAGATCAGCTGACAATCGCCCTAGTGGCAACGGGAGAGAAAGCATGAGTGAACTGCCGGAGACTTTCGATCTGCTGGGTGTCGGTATAGGTCCCTCGAATCTGAGTCTCGCGGCACTGACGTCGGGGGAGCGGGGCCTGTCGACCGTGTTCCTCGACAGCAAGGACCGATTCGAGTGGCACCCGGGCCTGATGCTGCCGGACGCCGAGATGCAGGTCCATTTCCTCAAGGACCTGGTCACCCCGGTCGACCCGACCAACCCGTTCTCCTTCCTCGCCTTCCAGGTGGCCACCAAGCGGCTCTACCGCCTGCTGGTGACCGGCCGTTCCAAGGTGCCGCGCCGGGAGTTCGAGCAGTACTGCCAGTGGGTGGCGGCCGGCCTGGACAACCTGCGCTTCGGGCTGCGGGCGGAGAACGTCGAATGGGACGGCAGCGCGTTCGTCGTGCACACCGGCGAGGGCGTGCTGCAGGCCCGCAACATCGTGGTCGGCACCGGCCTGGCCCCGCGGCTGCCCCGCAGTGCCCGCGGCCACGACCCGGAGAAGGTCTTCCACACCGACCAACTGCTGCGGCGGCCGAGGGACTTCGCGGGCAAGCGGGTGGCCGTGGTCGGCGGCGGGCAGAGCGGCGCCGAGGTCGTCAACTACCTGCTGGGCGGCGAGGGCCGGCGCCCCGAGCGGATCCTCTGGGGCACCCGGCGCAGCAACCTGCTCCCGCTCGACGACAGCCCGTTCGTCGACGAGCTCTACCTGCCCGACTACAGCCACCACTTCTACGCCCTCCCGGAGGAGGAGCGCGCGGAGACCGTGGAGCGGCTGCGCCTCACCAGCGACGGCATCTCCATCCCGCTGCTGGAGGACCTCTACCGGCGGCTGTACGACCTGGACCTGCTGGAGGGGCGGGAGCGCAGCTGCCGCATCCTGCTGGACCACGCCCTGGAGGACCTGGAGGAGACGGCCGACGGGCTGGTCATCGGCTGGCGGCCGACCCGCGGCGGGGAGGTGGTGCGCGAGGCGGTGGACATGGTCATCTGCGCCACCGGCTACGAGCACGGCATGCCCGACCTGCTGCTCGGACTGAAGGACCGGCTCGCGATCAGCGACGGACTGCCGGTCGTCCGGCCGGACTTCAGCCTCCGGTGGGACGGCCCGGCGGAGCACCGGATCTACGTGCAGAACGCCGCGCGCCGCGAGTACGGCGTGGCGGACCCCAACCTCAGCCTGCTCGCCTGGCGCAGCGCCGTGATCACCAACAGCCTGCTCGGCCAGGGGCGTTACGACACCGGCTCGGTCAGCACCGCCCTGGACTGGGCCGGACCCGGCCCGCAGGAGGCTCCGGACGGGCCCGCCGGACTCGCCCTGAACACCTCGTACTGACGGTTCCCTTCGCGCACACCGACGTTCCGACGACGACCTCGGGAGAGGAGCTGGGGGGCGGATCCGCCCCCCACCACAGCATGGACATCGTGACCGTTCCGCGCACCGTCGACGACCTGGACCTGCCGGACTTCGTCCGGAGCGTGCAGCCGGCCTGGGCGCAGGATCCCGAACTGCCGGTCAACGTCCGCCGGGTGACCCTGCGCCCGGGCGAGACCACGGCCCCGCACAACCACCACGACGTCGAGGTCTGGGTGGTCCTGGACGGCCGGGGCGAGGTCACCTCGGACGGCCGGACGGCGCAGCTGGCGGCCGGTGACGCGGTCCGCCTGCCGCCGCTCGGGGTGCACACCCTGCACAACCCGGCCGCGGACCGGCCGCTGTCCTTCCTCACCTTCTGGTGGGAGGACCTGGCGGCGCTGGAGGCCGAGCACGACCGGCGCTCGGAGCAGGCCGGGGAGGAGGGCCGCCCGGTCCTGCTGCTGCCCTCCTTCCCGACCCCCAACGGCGAGCTGCACCTGGGCCACCTGGCCGGCCCGTTCCTCAACGCGGACCTGCTGCGGCGCGGCCTGGCCGCCCGGGGCACCCCGGTCGGGCTGCTGCTGGGCACCGTCGGCCACCAGAGCCAGGTCGCGGCCGCCGCGCAGGACCAGGGGCTGACCTTCTACGAGCTGGCCGAGCGGAACACCGACGCGATCCAGGAGGCGCTGGCCGCGGCCGGCGTCGCCTGGGACGTCTTCGTCCGGCCGTCCTCCCCGCGCTACCCGGAGCTCGCGCTGGAGGTGTTCGAGCGGCTGCGCGCCGACGGGACCGTCACGGCGAAGACCGTCCGGTCCAACTACTGCGTGCCGTGCGACAGCTGGCTGTTCGAGGCGTTCGTCGCGGGGGCCTGCCCGCACTGCGGCTCGTACGACACCGCCGGCATCGAGTGCGAGGCCTGCGCGCTCCCGTTCGCCGACCACGAGCTGCTGGAGCCCAGCTGCCGCAGCTGCGGCACCCCGGCCGAGCAGCGTGAACTCACGCGCTACTACATGCCGTTGGAACCGCTGCGGAAGCGACTGACCGACTACCTGCGGTCGGTCGCGATGAGCGCGCGGCTGCGCTCGTACGTCGACCGGGTGCTCGCGGCCCCGCTGCCCGACCTGCCGGTGAGCACCGTCGCCGCGGACGGCATCCTGCTGCCGGCCGACCCGTCCGGGGCGACCGCCGGCCAGCGGATGTACTCGGCCTTCGAGCTGGCCGCCCGGTACCTCACGGCGGTCGACGACCTGGCCGGGCAGCAGGGGATGGCGGGCTGGGAGGAGTACGCGCAGGCCGTCCGGCCACGCACCGTGCTCTTCTTCGGCTTCGACAACGCCTTCCTGCGCGCCGTGGTCTTCCCGGCCGTCCTCGGGGCCTTCACCGACCGGCTGGAGCTCGCCGACACCATGGTGTGCAACGAGTTCTACCTGCTCGACGGGCAGAAGTTCTCCACCGGCCGCAAGCACGCGATCTGGGGCCGGGACGCCTTCCGGCCCGAGACCCGCGACCAGCTGCGGCTGTACCTGGCCGCCACCAGTCCGGACATCCGGCGCCGGGACTTCTCCCTCGCCCAGTACGAGCGCTTCGTCCGCGAGGAGCTCTGCGGGCAGTGGGAGGGCTGGCTGGCCTCGGTGGACGACCGGCTGCGCAAGTCCTTCGACGGCCGCGCCCCGGAGGCGGGCAGCTGGAACCGCGAGGCCGAGCAGTTCTACGGCCGGATCAAGGCCTTCGCCTCCCGGCTCGCCAAGGCCCTCCGGCCGGAACGGTTCTCCGCCCGGGCGGCGGCCCGGGAGGTCCGCGACTTCGTGGCCGAGGCCCGCCGCTTCACCGAGGTCTGCGAGGACGTCCTCGCGGTGCAGCCGGTCTCGGCCACCGCACGGACCTGCATGGCGCTGGAGCTGATGGCCGTCCGGGCCCTGGCGGAGGCGGCCGGACCGCTGCTGCCGGAGCTGGCCGCCCGCCTCCGCGGGAAGCTCGGCGCACCCGCCGGCGGCACCCCGGCGAGCTGGGTCGCACCCGGCACCGCCGTCGACCTCACCGGGCCGTACTTCGTGCCGGACGCGCTGATCCGCAGCGCCGGCTGACCACCCGAGCACCGTTCTTCCACCCGTTTCCCGCGGCCGAGAGGCCCGTCCCGAGGGGCTACCCGTGAACACCGAGAAGTCCGCCGCCCTGTACGCCCGCGCGGTCGAGGTCATGCCGGGCGGCAACAGCCGCACCGCCGTCTACAGCTCGCCCTACCCCGTCTACGTCCGGTCCGGCAGCGGCGCCCGGGTCACCGACGTCGACGGCGTCGAGCGGATCGACTTCCTGAACAACAGCACCACGCTGATCCACGGCCACGCCCACCCCGAGATGGTCGAGGCCATCGCGGCGGCGGTCGGCCACGGCACCAGCTTCGGCATGCCCACCCCGGTCGAGGTCGAGTACGCCGAGGCGCTCTCGGCCCGCAACGCCACCTTCGAGCACGTCCGCTTCACCAGCTCCGGCACCGAGGCCGTGATGATGGCCGTCCAGGCCGCCCGCGCCCACACCGGCCGCCCGAAGATCGCCAAGATCGCCGGTGCCTACCACGGCGCGTACGACGCCGTCGCGGTCAACAACGACGGCTCCGGCAACCTGATCAGCCACGCCGTCACCGGCAACCCCGAGGGCGTGGTCTCCAACACCGTGGTCATCCCGTTCAACGACCCGGAGGGCTCGCTGGAGGTGCTGCGCCGGCACGCCGACGAGCTCGCCTGCGTGCTGATCGACCCGGTGCCGTGGCGGATCGGCCTGCTGCCCGCGAGCAAGGAGTGGCTCGACGCACTGCGCGAGTTCTGCGACACGACCGGTGCGGTGCTGATCTCCGACGAGGTCGGCTCCTACCGGGTCGGCTACCACGGCGCGATGGAACTGCTCGGCGCCGAGGCGGACATCACCGTCCTCGGCAAGGTCATCGCCGCCGGCATGCCGATCGGCGCGGTGGCCGGCCGCCGCCGCTTCATGAGCGTGTTCGACCCGAGCAAGGGCAAGCCGGCGCTGCCGCACTCCGGTTCCTACAACGCCAACCCGGTCAGCATGAGCTCCGGCCTCGCCTCGCTGCGCCTGCTGACCCCCGAGGTGCACGAGCGGATCGGCCTGCTGGGCGAGCAGGCCCGGGTGGCCATGCGCGGCGCGCTCACCGACGCCGGGCTGGACTGGGAGGTCAACGGCCTCGGCTCACTGTTCCGGGTGGTCGCGACCAGCGCCCCCGCCGGCTACGACAGTTCGGCCGCCGCGATGAAGGCCCTCTACTGGAAGCTGCTGGAGAACGGCATCCACGTCGGCGACAGCGGCCTGGGCTGCATCTCCACGCCGATGGGCGAGGAGGAGGTCGCCGAGTACGCGGCGGCCTTCAGCACCAGCCTCGACCAGGTCCTGGCCGAGGGCCGGGCCTGACCGCGCACGCGAACCTGCTTCCGGTGCGGGGCCGCCGTCCCGGCCCCGCACCGGAACAGCCCTGGGAGGCAGCACCGTTGTCCGGCCCCGTCCTGGAACACCCGCAGCAGCACGAGCGGGAACACGAACACGTCCCCGCCCCCGACGAGCAGTTCGAGCGCCAGCGTCCGCGGCTGCTGGCACTCGCCTCCCGGCGGGTCGGCTCCGCCGAGGAGGCCGAGGACATCGTCTCCGAGGCCTGGCTGCGCTGGTCCGCCGCGACCGGCGTGGAGAACCACGCCGCGTTCCTGGCCACCGTGGTCAGCCGGCTGTGCGTCGACCACCTGAAGTCCGCGCACACCCGGCGGGTCTCCTACGTCGGCGCCCTGGTGCCCGAGGAGGTCCTGCCCGTCGGCGGCGAACCGCACGAACTGGTCGGCGACGAGGACGAGTTGCGCGGCCGGATGACCTGGCTGCTGGAACGCCTCTCACCGGCCGAGCGCGCCGTCCTGCTGCTGCGCCGCGCCTTCGACTACAGCCACCGGGAGATCGCCGCCGCGCTCGGCATCAGCGAGGCCTACAGCCGCAAGCTGTACGGCCGGGCCTGCGGCCGCCTCACCGCCGACCACTCCCGCTTCACCGTCGCGCCCACCGAACGCACCGAGCTGACCCGGCGCTTCCTGGCGGCCAGCCGCGGCGGCGAACTCAAGCCGCTGGAAGACCTGCTCGCCGCGGCGATGGCCGCGTGACCCGCCACCACCACGACCACCCCCCGCACCTGGAGGAACCCGCCATGCGACCCACCGTGCTCCTGATCGGCTCGATGTACGCCGCCGAGGCCGAGGAACTGCTGGAGCAGCACGCCGACGTGCGCCGAGTGGACGACCAGGACCGGCCCGCGATCCTCGCCGCCGTCGCCGAGGCGCACGGCATCGTCGCCCGCTACCCCGCCCGCATCGACGCCGAGCTGATCGCCGCCGCCCCGAACCTCGTCGCGGTGCTCTCCAGCGGCCGCGGCGTCGACAACATCGACCTCGACGCGGCGACCGAGGCCGGCGTCGTCGTCGCCAACAACCCGGGCCTGGGCGGCAAGCCGGTCTCCGAGCACGCCCTCGGCCTGCTCCTGATGGTCACCCGCGGCCTCACCGCGATCAGCCGGGACGGGATCGAGAAGGCCTGGGAGGACCGCCTCACCACCCACCGGGTGGAGCTGACCGGCAAGGTGCTCGGCATCGTCGGCCTCGGCAACGTCGGCGGCTGGATGGCCCGCCGGGCGCACGGCGGCTTCCTGATGCGGGTGCTCGCCTACGACCCCTACGTCCCGGCCGAGAAGATGGCCGAGGTCGGCGCCGAGAAGGTGGACACCCTGGAGGAACTGCTCTCCCGGGCCGACGTGGTGACCTGCCACCCGGAGCTCAACGACGAGACCGAGCAGATGTTCAACGACAAGACCTTCGCGCAGATGAAGGCCGGCGCGTACTTCATGAACACCTCGCGCGGCCGGGTCGTCGACGGCGAGGCACTGGCCCGCGCACTGCGCAGCGGCCACCTCGGCGGCGCCGCGCTGGACGTCTACGAGGACGAGCCGCTGCCCGCCGACAGCCCGCTGCTGGGCATCGGGAACCTGGTGCTCAGCGCCCACATCGCGGACTTCACCGTCGAGACCAAGCGGGCCCTCGCGCTGTCCGCGGCGACCCAGCTGGCCGGCGCGCTGGCCGGCAAGCAGCCGCCGGCGGTGCTCAACCCCGACGTCTGGGGCCGGGCCGCCGAGCGCCGCCGCGCCCTGCTGGCCTGAGACCGACCGACCGGCCTGAGACCGACCGACCGCGAGAACGAGGAGTGCCGCCGTGCTGAAGGCGATCGTGGGCCTCAACTGGGGCGACGAGGGCAAGGGAAGAATGGTCGACAACCTGTCCGCGGAGGCCGACTTCACCGTCCGCTACCACGGCGGCAGCAACGCCGGCCACACGATCCACACCGACCGGGGCAGGTTCAAGCTGCACAGCCTGCCCAGCAGCGTGCTGCGCCCCACCGTGACCGGCGTGCTCGGCCCCGGGATGACCGTCGACGTCGAGGGCTTCCTCGCTGAGTTCGAGGCGCTGCGCGAGCACGGGGTGCGGGCCGACCGGCTCCTGGTCGCGGGCGCGGCCTCGGTCTGCTTCCCCTTCCACCGCGACCTGGACGGCGCCGAGGAGGAACGCCTCTCCGACGGCCGGTACGGCTCGACCCGGCGCGGCATCTCGCCCGCCTACGGGGACCGGGTGATGAAGAAGACCCTGCTCGTCCGGGAGCTGTTCGACCGGGCGAACCTGCCCGGCCGGCTCGCCGCCGTCCTGGACTGGGCGAACCAGCGGACCGAGCGGATCTACGGCGGCGCCGCGCTCGCCCCCGACGAGGTCCTGCGCTGGGCCTCGGACGTCGCCGAGCGGCTGGAGCCGCACGTCGTCGACGCGACCGCGCTGCTCGGCAAGGCCCTCGACGAAGGGGCCACCGTCATCGCGGAGGGGCAGCTCGGCGCCCTGAAGGACCTGTACTACGGCATCTACCCCTTCACCACCTCGTCCACCTGCCTGGCCGGCCACGCGCCGGTGGGCATCGGCGTCCCGTGGGCGCGGGTGGACCGGACGGTCGGCGTCACCAAGGCGTTCTCCTCCTGCGTCGGGGCGGGGCCGTTCGTGACGGAGTTCGACGAGGAGCGCGCCGACCGGCTGCGCCGGCAGTGGGGCGAGTACGGGGCGACCACCAACCGCCCGCGCCGGCTCGGCGCGTTCGACGCGGTGGCGACCCGCTACGGCGTGCGCGTGCAGGGCGCCGACGAGGTCGCGATCACCAACCTCGACCAGCTGAGCGGCACCGGCGAACTGCAGCTGTGCGTGGCCTACGAGCAGAACGGCCGCACGGTGCGCGAGTTCAGCCCCGTCCCGGCCGACCTGGCCGCCGCCACCCCGGTCTACGAGACCCTGCCCGGCTGGGACGAGGACCTCACCGGCATCCGCACGTACGAGGAACTGCCCGCCGGTGCGCGGGAGTACGTCGAGGCGATCCAGGACCTGCTCGGTGCGCCGGTGCGCCACGTGTCGGTCGGCTCGCACCGCGACGCCCTGATCGAGATCAAGTGAACCGGCTCAAGGAGGAGCGCTGACATGCTGGCCGTACTCGCGGTGAGCGACAAGCGGAACATCGAGCCGCTGGCCGCCGGACTCGTCCGGCTCGGCTGGCGGGTCGCGGCCACGGAGGGCACGTACCGGCTGCTGCGGGACGCGGGCCACCCGGTGGAGGGCATCGCCGACCTCGCGGGCGTGCCGACCCTGCTGGGCGGCCGGGTCAAGACGCTCACCGTCTCCGTGATGGGCGGCATCCTGGCCCGGGAGACCGAGTCAGACCTGCGCGAGATGGCGGAGCACGGCATCCCGCGGATCGACCTGGTGTGCAACAACTACTACCTGCTGCCCGAGCCGGGGCAGGAACCGGCCGCCTTCCGCGAGAAGGTGGACGTCGGCGGGCCCGCGATGCTGCGCGGCGCCGCGAAGAACTTCGAGCACGTCATCCCGCTCAGCGACCCGGACGACTACGACGAGGTGCTGAAGCTCCTGGAGGAGGGCGGCGGCAGCCCGTCCGCCGTCCCGGTGGAGTGCCGGCTCGCCCTGGCGGAGAAGGCGTTCCGGATCAGCAGCGCGTACGACGCGTCGGTCGCGGAGCTGTTCGGCGCCCGCGGGGGCCGGCCGTGACGGGCCGCGCCGGGCTCTTCCTGGCGTACGAGCTGCCCGACGCGGTGTCGGCCGGCCGGCCCGCCGACGTGGTCGCGGCGGCCGAGCGGGCCGAGGCGGCCGGGGTGCACGCGCTGCTGCTGAGCGACCGCCCGGCCGCCCGGCCGGGGCGACCCGCCGCGCCGGCCGCGATCGTCACCGCCTCGGTGCTCGCGGTGCGCACCCGGCGGATCGGCCTGGTCGTGGACGCCGCACCGGCCTACCACGAGCCGTACAACCTGGCCCGGACGGTGGCCTCGCTGGACCACGTCAGCGCCGGCCGGGCCGGCTGGCGGGTGGTCACCGGACCCGACCCGGAGGCGGACGCCAACCACCGCCGCGAGGGCGCCGACCCGGTGGACGGGCGGGCGGCGCGCGAGGCGGAGTTCGTGCCGCTGCTGCGCGACCTGTGGGACACCTGGGAGGACGGCGCCTTCGTCCACGAGAAGGACACCGGGCGGTTCATCGACCCCGGCCGGGTCCGGGTGCTGGACCACCGGGGCCCGGCGCTGCGGGTGCGGGGGCCGCTCAACCTGGTCCGCCCGCCGCAGGGCCACCCGGTGGTGCTGGCCCCGGCCGGCCACCCGGTGCTCGCCCGGGAGGCGGACGTCCTGCTGGCCGGCAGCCCCGAGGCCGCGGCCGCCGCCGACCGGCCGGTGCTGGCGACGGTCACCCCGTTCGTCGCCGGGACGGAGGCGGACGCCCAGGAAGTGCACGCCCGGGCGGGCGCGCCGCGGTCGGACGCGGACGCGGCGGTGCTGGTCGGTGACGGACCGTCCGTCGCGCGGCGCCTGCTCGAGTGGGCCGACCGCGCGTCCCTGCACGGCTTCACCCTGCGCTTCCCGCAGCCCGAGGGGGTCGAGGCCTTCACCGCCCTGGCACTGCCCGCGCTGCGGGCCGCCGGAGGGCTCGTCGACGGGCACGGGCCCGCGACGCTGCGCGGACACCTGGGACTGGCCAGGCCCGAGAACCGGATCGTCGCCCGGCTGACGGCCGCCGGCACGGAGAGGAGCCGACCGCGGTGAACGAACGGGAACTGCACCTCGGACTGATGTTCTGGGCGACCGGCACGCACGCCGCCGGGTGGCGCCACCCCGACGCGGTCGCCGACGCGGCCTACGACATCGAGCTGATCCAGGAGGTCAGCCGGAGCGCCGAGCGGGCCAAGCTCGACTTCGTCTTCCTCGGCGACCGGCTCGCCTCCGACCCGGCGCTGCAGCACAGCAACCCGGCGCAGATCTCCCGGCTGGAGCCCTTCGCCACCGCCGCCGCGATCGCCGCCGCCACCACGCACATCGGGGTGGTCGTCACCGCGAACCCCACCTACTCCGACCCGTACGGCATCGCCCGGCTGCTGGCCTCGCTCGACCACCTCAGCGAGGGCCGCGCGGCCTGGAACCTGGTGACCGGCGCGGACCCGGCCGCCGCGCTCAACTTCGGCCGGGACGCGCACTGGGACACCGAACGGCGCTACGACTGGGCCGAGGAGACCCTGGCGGTGGTCCGCGGGCTGTGGGACGCGGCCCCGGACCCGGACGGCACCGGCTCCCGCCGGATCGACCACCGCGGCCGGTACTTCTCGGTGGACGGACCGCTGGACGTCGCCCGGCCGCCGCAGGGCCACGTGGTGGTGTTCAGCGCCGGCACCTCCGACCGCTCCCGCGAACTCGGGGCCCGGGACGCCGACATCGTCTTCGCCGGGCCGCAGCCGACCTTCGCGAAGCGCAAGGAGTACTACGCCGACATCAGGGCCAGGGCGGCCCGGCACGGCCGCGCGGACCGGGTGGCGGTGCTGCCCGGGCTCACCCCGATCGTCGCCCCCACCACCGAGGAGGCGGTCGCCCTGCACGACCTGCTCAACGCGCTGCTGGTGCTCGACCCGGAGCGGGAGGTCGGCGACATCGTGCGGGCCGGCGGCATCGGCGAGGGCCACCGGCGCAACCTCACCTCCGCGTCCGAGGTGTTCGGCGTGGACGTGCGCGGCCACGACCTGGCCGACGCGGTCCCGGCCGACGTCCTGGCGGGCGTCTCGGAGGAGGGCGCCCGGCGGCTCGCCGAGATCACCCGGCTCACCCGGCGCACCGTCGGCGGGCCGGTCCCGATCACCTACGGCGACCTGGTGCACGCCACGCCCGCCCAGCTCTCGCACGTGGTGGTCGGCAACCCCGAGGAGGTGGCCGACATGATCCAGGAGTGGTTCGAGGAGGGCGCCGCGGACGGGTTCAACATCTACCCGGCGTACGTGCCGGGCGCGGTCACCGCCTTCACCGACCTGGTCGTCCCGGTGCTGCAGCGCCGCGGGCTGTTCCGCAAGGAGTACCGCGGACGGACGCTCAGGGACCACCTGGGGCTGGCCCTTCCGCCGCGCTGAGCAAGGACCGACGGCGACGGCCCCCGGAACCGCCCGGTTCCGGGGGCCGTCGCCGTTCGCTCAGTGCGGTGCGGCCGCCTCCGCCGGAGCGGGCGCGGCCGCCGGGGCGGCCGTGAAGCCCCGCCGGCCGAGCGCGAGGATCGTCAGGGTCACCAGGGCGCCCGCGGTGCCGCACAGGGCCGCCCAGTGCGCGTCGGCGTGCGCCAGCACGGTACCGACCGCCGCCGAGCCCAGCGAGGTGCCGGCGGCGAACAGCGTGACCAGCCAGGCGAAGGCCTCCGTGGTGGTGCCCGGCGGAGCCAGCTCGCCGACCAGCACGAAGGTGACCGTCAGCAGCGGGGCGAGGAACGCCCCGGTGAGCAGCATCAGCCCGGCCATCCAGCCCGGCGGGGGCAGCAGCACCAGCAGGCCGTACCCGACCACCAGACCGCCGGCGAACAGCAGCCCGCGGCCGGCGAGCGTGCCCGGCCAGCTGCGCGAGCCGTACACCAGCACACCGGCGAGCGAGCCGAAGGCGTTGAGCGCCAGCAGGGTGGGCGCGCCGCCGGGCACGTGCCAGTGCTCCGCGTACGAGACCACCAGGACGTTCAGCGAGCCGATCGCGAAGCCCACCCCGATCATCGCGCTCAGCAGGGTGACCAGCCGCCCGCTGCGCAGCGGGCCCAGCCAGTCGCCGGACCGGGTCTCGGCCCGCCACTCGCGGGACGGCCGCGCGCTCGCCACCACCGCGACGCCGAACAGGCCGAGCAGCGCCTGGACGTACAGCGCGGCGGTGGGGGACCAGATCGCGACGCTGCCGGTGACCACCAACGGACCGGCGACGAAGACGAGTTCCTGCGCGCTGGAGTCCAGCGCGTACGCCGATTCGAGCTTCCCCTCGGGGGCGATGGCCGGCCACAGCACCCGCAGACAGGGCTCCAGCGGGGGCGTCATCGACCCGGCGAGCACGGCGCCGACCAGGACGGCCACGGGCTCGCGCGGTGCCAGCGCGATGGCGAAGAAGCCGGCGGCGGCGAGCAGCGCGGTCGGCACCAGGATCCTGGTCTGCCCCCAGCGGTCGACCAGCCGGCCGAGCAGCGGGGAGCCGACCGCCGCCGCGATCGCGTAGGCACTGGCCGCCGCCCCGACGAAGCCGTACCCGGACCCGGCCTCGCGCAGCGCCAGCGGGATGGTGAGCGCGGCCATCGCGGAGGGCAGTCTGCCGACCCAACTGCCCAGCAGCAGACGGGTGACGAAGGGGGACCGGAGTAATGCCAGGAAGCTCATGAGCTCTACCTTAAGAGGATCTACGCGCGGATACACCGCGATTCATCGGTTGGCCTGTACATGAAGTCTGAGGATCGCCGGACGGTCCGCGCGGGTGCCGACCTCGATGTCCGCGGCACCCACCACCCGGTGGTGGGCCAGGCCCGGCGCGGTGGTGATCCAGACGTGGCAAGTGGCGGGGTCCGCCCACCACGCCATGCCCGCTCCGCGGGCCGTGCTGTGCCAGAAGTACCGGTGCTGCTGGCCGGGCGGGAGGACGGCGACCAGGGCCGCCGGCGCGTCGTACAGGTCGATGCCGAGCAGCCGGTCCCGGTCGTCGAAGGTCAGCCAGACCGTGCCGCGGTAGCCGATCCGGACCAGCGGCCCGGCCGCGGGACCGCCCGTCGCGGCGTGCAGGAAGCCCGACTTGGGATCCCAGCTGACCCCGGGGGCGGCGGTCGGGGCCGGCCCGGCCTCTGCCGGGTGCCGGCCCAGCTCGGCCTCCGCCCGGTAGTCGGCGGCCAGCCGGTGGACCAGGTCCATCCGGTCCGCGGCCAGCCGGCGGGCCGGCTCGGTCAGCAGCTCCCGCTCGGTCCGGACCAGCGCCTCGTAGAGCTCCGGCAGGGCCGGGCGCGGGTGCCGGCCGGCCGGGGCGTGCCAGCGCGGCCCGCCGCCGGCGAGCGTCCGGTGGAGCCCGGCGGCGCCCATCGCGTCGATCCGCTCGGCGTCCAGCACGGCCGCGCCGTACGGCACTTCGGCGGCCGGCGGGTCGGGGTCGAGCAGCGTCAGCAGGTCCCGGTGCAGCGCGTCGGGCACCCCGGAACGGCTCAGGAAGTCGACCGCGTCGGCCCGGCTCGGCGCCACCGGGCCGTCGGGGCCGGCCGGGCCGTGCGGGGCGTCCGGCAGGCCGAAGCGGTGGTAGAGGTAGGCGGCGCAGCGGGCGGTGCCCGCGGCGAGCCCGGACTCCTCGGCGATCCGGCCCGCCAGCTCGGCGGTCCGGGCCAGGTGTCCGGAGTCGTGGGGCGCGGCGAGCGCGGCCAGGTCGGTGAGGGTGTGGTCGTGCAGGCGCTCGATCATCGACGTCACGGCCTTCGGACTCCTCGGTCCGTACGGGTGCGGGGCGTGGGGGCGACCTGTGGGCGGCGGCCGGTCCGGCCGGACCGGACCGCGCCGGGGCGGAGAGGCGGAGGGGCCGGCTTCTCTCCTGGGCCGTCCGTCAGCATCGTTCGCGCAGAACCGACTGTCAAGGACGCGTCGCGGCCCGGCCCGGAACGGACTGACGGACCGTCAGGAAAGGCGCCCCCGGCCGGAATCGACCCGGAACACCGCCGCCACGTCCGCCGCCAGCGCCGGAATCTCCGGCAGGGCCAGGCCGGAGACGGTCACCCGCAGCCCCGGCGCCGACTTCAA
This sequence comes from Kitasatospora sp. NPDC048365, assembly GCF_043200835.1. Taxonomy (NCBI): domain Bacteria; kingdom Bacillati; phylum Actinomycetota; class Actinomycetes; order Kitasatosporales; family Streptomycetaceae; genus Kitasatospora; species Kitasatospora sp. NPDC048365. Next base: position 87,076 of record NZ_JBICYJ010000027.1, on the reverse strand, counting down.
CCGGAACGGCGTGCCCGGGGCCACCGCCCAGCCCCGCTGCAGCAGCGCCACCACGGCGGAGGTCTCGCTCCGCGCCGGGATCCAGACGTTGAAGCCACTGCGCCCCCGGGCCGGGACGCCCTGCGCCGCCAGCGCGCCGATCAGCGCGCCGCGCCGCTCGGAGTAGTGGGCGGCCACCCGCGCCCGGTCCACCGACGGGTCGGTGAGCAGCCGGGCCGCCGCCCGCTGGAGCACGTGGCTCACCCAGCCGGTGCCCAGTCGCTGCCGGCCGCGCAGCCGGTCCACGGTGTCGGCGTCGCCGCTCAGCACGGCCAACCGCATGTCGGGGCCGAGGAGTTTGGTGACCGAGCGGATCACCGTCCAGCGGTCGGTGACCGGGCGGCCGTCCGCCGCGCACACCGCCCGGTACGGGCTGTCCGCGATGGCGTGGCCGAAGTCGTCCTCGACCAGCAGGACGTCGGGGTGGGCGGCCAGCAGCGCGCGCAGTTCGGCGGCCCGGGCCGCGCCGATCGACGCGCCGGTGGGGTTCTGCGCGCGGGAGGTGACCACCACGGCGGCGGCGCCGGCTGCCAGGGCCGCCGCGACGTCCGCCGGGAGCGGCCCGTCGTCGTCCACCCCGATCCCGGTCATCCGCAGGCCGAGTGCGGGGAGCAGGTCGTGCAGGCTGCCCCAGCCCGGGTCCTCGACCGCGACCAGGTCGCCCGGGCGCAGCCGGGCCTGCAGCACCCGCTCGATCGCGTCGAGGGCGCCCGAGGTGACGGCGACCGACTCGGCGGGCACGCCGTCGGCCGTGAACTCCCGCCGGGCGACGGCCAGCAGGCCCGGGTCCAGGGCCGGTCCGCCGTAGAGGATCGGGGTGCGCAGCTGCTCGTCGGCGGCGAAGGCGAGCGCGTCGGCGAGCGGGGGCAGCAGCTCGCGGGCCGGGTTGCCGTCGGTCAAGTCGCGCACACCGTCCGGGACTTCGAAGCGTAGGTGGTCGCGCGGCGTGTGGGCGGGCCGGGCCAGGACGCGGGTGCCGCGCCGCCCGTCGGTCTCGATGACGCCCCGGTCGCGCAGCAGCCGGTACGCGGCCGCCGCGGTGTTGGGGTTCACTCCCAGATCGGTGGCCAGTCGGCGGAGCGAGGGCAGTGCGCTCCCGGGGCCGAGGCGGCCGGAGGTGACCGCCTGCTCGATGTCGGCGGCGATCTCCGAGGCTCGACGCCCACGAATCTGATGCTGCTCTGGCATGATGAACATTCTGCACGACCGCAGCCCCGCACGGAGGTTGTCCGCCCACGTCCGAGAACGGCGGGCCGGGGTCGGGTGCGGTCTTCGGTGCAGCCTTCGGCGCACTCACGTGAGGTGGATCAGATGCTCATGGGCCAGACGCTCGTCTTCGACGCCGACGACACACTGTGGGAGAACAACGTTCTCTTCGAGCGCGTCATCGACGGCTTTCTGAACTGGGTGTCGACTCCGGAGGAACGGACCCGTACCCGGACCCTTCTCGACGAGATCGAGGCGAAGAACGCGGTCACCCTCGGGTACGGCGCGGAGATGTTCCGGCAGAGCCTCGCGGACTGTCTGGAAGAGGTCACCGGGCGGACCCCCGCGGCCGAGGACCGGGCGCGGATCGAGGAGCTCCTCTCCCCGCTCACCAACCGCGGGGTCGAGCTGATCGAGGGCGTCGAGGAGGTCCTGCCGGTGCTCGTCGGCCGGCACGACCTGCTGCTGCTCACCAAGGGGAACCTGGCGGAGCAGCAGCGGAAGGTGGACGCGTCGCGGATCGCCCACCACTTCCGCAGCATCCACATCGTCGCCGAGAAGAACGTGGACACCTACCGGCAGCTCGTCGCCGAGCTCGGGCTCGACCCGGAGCGGACCTGGATGATCGGCAACTCTCCCAAGTCGGACATCCTGCCCGCGCTGCGGGCCGGCCTGAAGGCCGTCTACATCCCGCACGAGCACACCTGGGTGCTGGAGCACGAGGTGTTCCGGCCCGAGGAGGCGACGCTCGCGCTGGGCCGCTTCGCGGAGCTGCTGGAACACTTCTGACCCCCCGTCAGTCATGTCATGTCCACTTCTAAACCTCTCGACGGCCCTTTCTTTCCGGTGATGCCCGTGCAAGACTTGCCGCACCGCTGATCATCAAGTCCTGGCACGGATTCGTGCCCGATCTCATGAGAGCGACCCGTGGCTTCCTTGAACGTGGATAACGTGACTTCCCGTACTCCGGACATCGAGGGCCGTAGCAAGAAACTCTGGCATCTCGACGACGGCCGCTGCCTGATAGAGATGATTCCGTCGCTGCGGAGTTTCACATTCGATCGCGACGAGCTCGTCGACGGCACCGCCGAGTTGCGCCTCGATTTCTTCGAGTACGTTTCCGCCCGGCTCGCCGAATACGACGTCCACACCGTATTCGGCGAGCGCGTCGGCCCGACCACCTACATCGCGGACTACCGGCCGGCCCCGCCCTTCGAGGTCATCGTCAAGAACCGGGCCACCGGCTCCACCATCCGCAAGTACCCCGGACTGTTCGAGGAGGGCCAGGTCCTCGACCGCCCGGTGGTGAAGTTCGACTACCGGACCGACCCCGAGGACCAGCCGATCGGCGAGGACTACCTCCGCCTCCTCGGCGTGGACGTCGAGCACCACCGGAAGCTCGCGCTGGACTGCAACGCCGCCCTGCGCAAGCTCCTCGACCCGCTCGACCTCTGGGACTTCTGCCTCGTCATCGCGCCCGACGAGACGCACGGACTGGTCGTCAACTCCGAGATCTCACCGGACTGCATGCGCCTCAAGGCCGCCGACGGGCGCCCGTACGACAAGGACATGTTCCGCGAGGGCGCCGGCCGCGAGGACATCCTCGCCCGCTGGGCCGAGCTCATCGCGATGGTCTCCGGTGCCTGATCTCCCGGGCCCCCTGGCCCTGGTGACCGGCAGCAACCGCGGCACCGGCCGGGCCATCCGCAGCCGGCTGCTGGCCGACGGCTACGCCGTCCGCTGCCTCAACCGCACCTCGTGCGCCGACCACACCGACCCCGTCACCGCGGACTTCGCCGACCCCGACGCCGCCGCCCGGGCCGCCGTCCTCGCCCTGGCCGGGGCCCCGCGCCTGGACCTGCTCGTGGTCAACGCGGTCACCCGCGGCTTCGGCACCGTCGCCGAGGTCGGCGCGCGGGACTGGGACGAGGCCGTGGCGGTCAACCTCACCACCCCGGTCCGCGTCGTCCAGGCCGCACTCCCGCTGCTGCGCCGCAGCGAGGGGCACATCGTGCTGATGGGCTCGCACGCCGGCTCCCGCCCGTTCGAGGGCGGGCTGGCCTACTGCGCCACCAAGGCCGCGCTCAAGCAGGTGGCGGAGGTGCTCCTGATGGAGGAGCGGCGCCACGGGGTGCGCACCACCCTGCTCAGCCCCGGGGCGATCCGCAACCTCGACGACGACGACTCCGCCTACAAGATGAGCGTGGAATCCGTCGCCGACGTGGTGTCTTGGGCGGCCGCCACACCGCGGGACACCGTCCTCGGGGAGATCGAACTCCGACCCGGCCGGCTGGACCGGCCGCCGGTCGTCGGGCTCGACCGTCTCCAGTACGTCTGAAGGTGCATCGATCACGACCAACGGGGGTTGATCCGTGGAAGGACACGCCGGCCCGGCGGGGCTCCGCAGCGTGCAGGCCGAGTGGGACGAGGAACGGCACCGGGTCCGGGCCGAGCTGCGGGCCGACCCGGACGCGCCGGACGCGGCGCCGATGTCCTTCCGGAGCATCGGCTGGGTCGCCTTCGGGGCGTCGGGCGAGGTCTCCTCGATCAACGTCCACGACATCCCCGTCGAGGTCTCCGACCGGCTGCCCCGGGTGGACGGCGACGACGTGATCGGACGCGGGGTGGTGGACACCCAGTGGCTCTGGGTGCCGCTCGGCACCGGGCCGACCACCCGGCGGTGCGCGGGCACCGCCGACGTCGAACTCGTGCTCACCGCCGAAGGGTTGGCCCGGCTGACCCTGCGATTCCTGGAACCCCCGGCGGAGGACTGGCCATGGCCGACGGCTATCGGCTGCTAGCCTGCGACCTCGACGGCACGCTGCTCGATTCCCGCGGCGAGCTGCCCGCCGCGGTGTCCGCGGCACTCGACCGGGCCGCGGCGGCCGGCATGGCCGTCGCGGTGATCACGGCGCGGCCGCCGCGCGACGTCCCCCCGCGGGTCCGGGCGGGGATCCCGGCGGCGGCCTACTGGGCGCACGGGAACGGCGCGCTGGTCTTCCGGCCCGGGCAGCGCCTGCCGAGCCGCCAACTCGTCTTCGGGGCGGGCGCGGTGGGCCGGATCCACGCGGTCCTCGGCGCGCGGCGTCCTGGCTGGGCGCTGGCCTTCGACCTGCTCGACGGGACGGTCGTGCAGCCGGGCTTCCCCGCGGAGCTGACCCGCGGCTGGGCCGGGGTCGAGTGGCGCGGCGGGGCCGAGCTCGCGCGGGCCGTGGTGAAGGTGCTGGCCTGCCCCTTCCTCCCGTGCGACGCCGAACTCGTCGACACGGTGCAGGACATGGTGGGCGAGGAGGCCGAAGTCACCGCCTCCGGCGAGCACTTCCTGGAACTCGGCCCGCGCGGCACCGGCAAGCACGGCGTCCTCGCCTGGATCGCCGCCGACCTCGGCCTGCTCACCGCCCAGACGGTGGCCGTCGGCGACGGGCTCAACGACCGCGACATGCTCCGCCTGGCCGGCCTCGGCGCGGCCCCCGCCAACGCCGGAGCCCCGGTCCGCGCCGCGGCGGACCGCATCCTGCCCAGCAACGACGAGCACGCGGTCGCCCACCTGGTCGACCAGCTGCTCGGCTAGGTTTCAGGCGCCCTTGCCGGCCTCGGCCAGGGCGTCCAGGGTGCGGGTGAGGGAGGTGCCCAGGCCCCAGCGGGTGGAGAGCGACTCCAGGGTCATCGGGTCGATCGGCTCGGCGGGCAGGGCCGGGTCGAAGGCGGGCAGCGGGACGTCCCGGGCGACCTCGACCACGGTGGGGGCGACGTCCAGGTAGGCGGCGCCGTCCAGCAGGTTCTTCCGGCGGGCCGGGGTGATCTTCGAGGCGGGGTCGAGCGCCGCCGCCCGCACCCCGGCCAGGTCGCCGTAGGTCTGCAGCAGCTGGGCGGCGGTCTTCTCGCCGATCCCCTTCACCCCGGGCAGCCCGTCGCTGGTGTCGCCGCGCAGTGCCGCGAGGTCGGCGTACGAGGCGGCGCCGACGCCGTACTTCTCCTCGATGTACGCGTTGTCGACGACCTGCGGGTGGCCGACGCCCTTCACCGGGTACAGCACGGTGACCGCCCGGGCGTCGTCGACCAGCTGGAACAGGTCGCGGTCGCCGGTGACGATCTGCACCGGGCCGGTGGCCGCGGTGGCGAGGGTGCCGATCACGTCGTCCGCCTCGTAGCCGGCGACGCCGACCCGGGCGATGCCGATCGCGTCCAGCACCGCCTCGATCACCGGGACCTGCGGGGCGAGGGTGTCGGGGACCTCCTCCTCGCCGTCGGCGGCCTCCTCGGCGAGGCGGTGGGTCTTGTAGGAGGGGATCAGGTCGACCCGCCACTGCGGGCGCCAGTCGGCGTCCATGCAGGCGACCAGCTGGTCGGGCCGGTGGTCCTGGACCAGCCGCGTGATGAAGTCGAGCAGGCCGCGCACGGCGTTCACCGGCTGCCCGTCGGGGGACTTCATCGACTCCGGCACGCCGAAGTAGGCGCGGAAGTAGAGGCTGGCGGTGTCGAGCAGCATCAGGCGCGGTGCGGTCACCTTCCGAATCATGCCCTACCGGGCTGACAACGCCTCAGTGCCGGTGCGGACCGGCGCGGTGGACCGGGCCGTGGGCGTCCGCGCAGTGGTCGCGGTCGTCGTCGTCGCCGGGGCGGGTGATCTGCAGCAGCCCGTCGACCTCCTCCTCGCCGACGTGGTCGACCTGCAGGGTGGAGTGGCTGATCCGGTAGTCGTCCCGGAGCTGCCGCTGCAGGTCCCGGCGGACCGCGTGGCAGTCCCCGCCGGGGGTGACCAGGATGTGCGCGGAGAGCGCGGGCTGGCCGGAGGTGATCTCCCAGATGTGCAGGTCGTGGATCTCTTCCACCAGCGGGGCGGCGACCAGCTGGTCGGCGACCGTGTCCGGGTCGATGCCGGCCGGGGCGGCCTCCAGGAAGATCCGCCCGGAGTCCCGGACCAGCCCGATGCCGGCCCGGAGCATCAGCACCACCACGACCAGCGAGGCGATCGCGTCCGCCTCCACGAAGCCGGTGAGCATCACCACCGCACCGGCCACCGCGGTCGCGATGAACGCGTACAGGTCGGTCAGCACGTGCTGGAAGGCGCCCTCGACGTTCAGCGAGCTGCGGTTCGCCTTGGACATGCACCAGGTGGCGGCCAGGTTGACCACGATCCCGACCAGCGCGGTCACCAGCACCAGCGAACCGGTCACCTCCGGCGGGTCGATCAGCCGCTGCACCGCCTCGTAGCCGAGCCAGGCCGAGAGGACCAGCAGCGTCACGCCGTTCGCCTGTGCCGAGAGGATCTCGGCCCGCTTCAGCCCGTACGTGTAGCCGCCGCGCGCCGGACGGGCCGACAGCCGCATCGCGACCAGCGCCAGGGCGATCGAGGCGGCGTCGGTGAGCATGTGCGCCGCGTCCGAGATCAGTGCCAGCGACTGGGCGGCGAAGCCGACCACCACCTCGCCCGCCATGAACACCAGGATCAGCAGCAGCGCGCTGACCAGCCAGCGGCGGTCCGCGTCGGCGGAGACAGCGTGCGAGTGCCCGCCGTGCCCGCCGTGCCCGCCGTGCCCGCCGTGCCCGCCGTGCCCGTGGTCGTGGTCGTGCTGGGCGCCCATCGAGATCCTCCCGGTCGAGGTGGAGTCCGCACCGGAAGTGAACCCCAGATCGGACGAAGATCCAAAGGCTGCACTGGTGACCGTTGTCGTTCGCACGAGTGACCACTTGCTCCGATAGGGTCTGCGCCGGTCGAACGAGGGAGGACGCAGTGCAGGAGCGGGTCGGGCTGGTCACCATCGCCCGGGAGTGGGGGCGGATCGGGGTCACCGGGTTCGGCGGACCGCCCGCGCACATCCTGCTGCTGCGCCGGCTCTGCGTGGAGCAGCGCCGCTGGCTGAGCGCCGCCGAGTTCGAGGACGGCATCGCCGCCACCAACCTGCTGCCCGGCCCGGCCTCCACCCAGCTGGCGATCTTCACCGCCTGGCGGCTGCGCGGGACGGCCGGCGCCCTGGTCGGCGGGGCCGCGTTCATCGTGCCCGGCCTGGTGCTGATCCTGCTGCTCTCCGCCCTCTTCCTGGCCGGCGACCCGCCGCGCTGGGTGCTCGGTGCGGCGGCCGGCGCGGGGGCCGCCGTCCCCGCGGTCGCCCTGCAGGCGGCCACCGCCCTCGTCCCCGCCAGCCGGCAGCGCGCGGGCGGCGGCGCGGCCCGGTGGCGCTGGTACGGCTACCTCGCCGCGGGGGCGCTCGCCGCCCTGCTCACCGGGCCCTGGCTGGTGCTCGTCCTGATCGCCACCGGAATCACCGAGATCGCCGTCCGCCGTCCGGGTGGCGGCACCCCCGGACGGCGTCCGCGCGGGCTGCTGCCGCTGCTGGCTCCCGCCGCCGGCGCCACCGGCGGGATCGGCGCGCTCGCCTGGGTGGCGCTCAAGGTCGGCGCGCTCTCCTACGGCGGCGGGTTCGTGATCATCCCGCTGATGCAGCAGGACGCGGTGCACCGCTACCACTGGATGACGGACGGCCAGTTCCTGAACGCCGTCGCGCTCGGCCAGATCACCCCCGGCCCGGTGGTGCAGACCGTCGCCGTGGTCGGCTACGCCGCCGCCGGGGTGGCCGGCGGGCTGCTGGCCGCCGGCGTGGCCTTCGCGCCGTCCTTCCTGTTCGTGCTGTTCGGCGCCGCGCACTTCGACCGGCTGCGCGCCGACCGGCGGGTGCAGGACTTCCTCACCGGCGCCGGGCCCGCCGTGATCGGCGCGATCGCCGGCTCCACTGTCCCGCTCGCGTTCGGCCTGCACGCCTGGTGGCAGGCGGTGGTGCTGGCCCTCGCGCTGCTCTGGCTGCTGGCGCTGCGCCGCTCCGTCGTCCCGTGCCTGCTGGCCGCCGGCGCGCTCGGCACCCTCGCCGTCACGGCCGGCCTCCCGCTGCCCTGACGCCCCGTCGGGCCCGGCCCGCGTCGGGCCCGAGAATCCCGTCGGGCTTCAGCCGGCCGCGGTGATCAGGGCCGTCTCCCGGACCAGCGAGGCGGCGCGGACCAGGGCTTCGGCGAGGCGGAGGTCGGCGGGGTCCTGCTCGGGGTGCCACTGGACACCGAGGACGAAGCCGGCCGGGGCCTCGATCGCCTCGACCGTGCCGTCCGCGGCGTACGCGCCGACCGTGAGCCCCTCGCCCAGCCGGTCCACGGCCTGGTGGTGGAAGGTCGGCACCACCACCTCGGCCTCCGGCAGCAGTCCGCCGAGCAGGGTGCCCGGCACCGGCCGCACCGGGTGCCGCCCGTACGCGTTGGGCGGGCCGACGTGGCCCTCGTGGCCGACCACGTCCGGCAGGTGCTGGATCAGCGTGCCGCCGAACACCACGTTCAGCAGCTGCATGCCGCGGCACACGCCGAGCACCGGCTTCCCGGCGGCCAGCGCCGCCCGCAGCAGCGCGGCCTCCCAGGCGTCGCGCTCCGGCGCGTTCGCCACCGTCAGGGGGTGCGGCCGGGCACCGTACAGCTCCGGGTCCACGTCCTCGCCGCCCGCGACCACCAGGGCGTCCAGCCGCTCGACGGTCTGTGCCGCGTACTGCGGGGCGTCCGGCGGCAGCAGCACCGCGACACCGCCGGCGGCCCGGACCATCGCCGGGTACCGCTCCGGGAGCAGTACGGCGCGCTGCCGGTCCCAGCGGCCCCAGGCGGCGTCGAGGAGTTGGGTGGAGATGCCGATCACCGGGCGGTTGTCCATGGCGCGCATTCTGCCGTGCGCGGGGCCGGGGCAACGACTCGGTTCGGCCGTTGGGAGTTCTCACCGGAATCTCATCGAATCCCGGGCCGTTTCCGGGCCGCGCTGATATCCCGCTTATCCGCGTGCCTTTAGATTCTTTGACGTGAGCGAGCAGCAGATTCCCGCCGGGTGGTACCCGGATCCGAAGGACACCACGAGCGACCCCCGGCCCGAGCGCTGGTGGGACGGCACGGGCTGGACGGGCACCACCCGGCCCGCCCCGGAGTCCGCCGCGCAGCCGTCCGTCGAGGACACCGCCGTGCTGGAGGGCACCGTGCTCGACAGCGGCCCGGCGGTCCGCTACCCCGAGCTGCCGCCGGTGACCGACCAGGTGCCGGCCCCGGCGGGCGCGGTGCGCAAGCCGGCCCGGCCGGTGCTGGTCGCCGCGGCGGTCGCCGCCCTGATCGGCCTCGCGGTCGGCTCCGGCGTGACCTACCTGGCGATGGACGGGCGCGGCGACTCCGCGGCGAGCGACCGGCGCGGTCCGCGCCTCGGCGGTGGCTACGGCCCGGGCAGCCAGGACGGCCAGAACGGCCGCGGCGGGCAGAACGGCGGGGGCCAGAACGGCGGCGGCGGGCAGAACGGCGGCCAGAACGGCCAGGGCCGCGGCGGCCAGCAGGGCAACGCCGCGCTCGACCTGGTCAACGGCCTCAGCCTGCCGGTCCCGTCCGGCTGGGAGGCCGGCACCACCAAGGACGGTTTCGCCGTACTCTCCATCGGCCAGTACACCTGCGCCGACGGCAAGAGCAGCTGCACCCTCGGCGGTGCGGTCACCGGCCGGCTCCAGGGCACCGACGCCAAGCAGGCCGCCCTGGAGGACATCGCCGCCGCCGCGAAGGAGTCCTACAACCAGGTCAACGGGCACGAGGAGCTGAAGTCCGAGGCGGTCAAGGTGGCCGGCCGGGACGGCTACCTGGTCCGCTGGAAGGTCGATGCCGCCCAGGGCAACGACGGCTACGTGGAGACCGTGGTCTTCCCGAGCACCGACGGCAAGGCGCTGGTCTCCGTCCACCTCGGCTTCGACATCGCCGACAAGGCCCCCGACGTCGCCCAGATGGACACCATCGTCAGCGGCATCGCCGAGGCCAAGGGCGGCCCGCTCGGCAGCGCCGGCGGCGGCACCCGCACCTGATTACAGGTACGTCCGGCCCTCGCCGCGGTAGGTGGGGACGGTGCGCACCACCCGGTCGCCCTCGACCAGGTGCAGCTCCGCGAACCGCTCGCACAGCTCGCCCGCCTTGGCGTGCCGGAACCACACCCGGTCGCCGATCAGCAGGTCGTCGGCGGCCGAGCCGATCAGCGGGGTCTGCACCTCGCCGGCGCCCTCCTGCGGGTCGTAGGACAGCCCGGCCGGCAGGTACGGCACGGGGGAGCGGTCCGCCCCGGCCGCGCCGGAGGCCGGGTACCCGCCGCCCAGCACCGTCACCACGCCGACGCCCGGACGCCGGACCACCGGCTGCGCGAACAGCGCGGCCGGCCGGCCGGTGAACGAGCGGTAGTTGTCGAACAGCCGCGGCACGTACAGCCCCGAGCCGGCGGCCACCTCGGTCACCGCCCGCTCGGCCACCGTGGACTCCACGCTGCCGGTGCCGCCGCCGTTGACGAACTCCAGGTCCGCCACCTGCCGCAGCCGGCGCACCGCGGCGGCCCGGCGCTCCGCGAGCTCGGTCCGCGCCTTCGCCTGCATCAGCCGGATCGCCGCCGAGCGCAGCGGCCGGCCGCGCACCGCGTCGCCGACGCCCGCGATGTGGCCCTCGTACGCCATCAGCCCGACGACCCGGAAGCCGCGCCGGGTCTGCACCAGTTCCGCCAGCGCGCCGAGTGCCTCGGGGGTGCGGAGCGGGGAGCGCCGGGCGCCGACCCGGACCCGGCCGCCGAGCAGGTGCAGCGAGGTGTCCAGCTCCAGGCAGACCCGGACCTCGGCGGAGCCCTCGCGGGCCTTGTCGATCAGCTCCAGCTGCGCCGGGTCGTCCACCAGCACGGTGATCGCCCGAGCCAGTTCGGGGTCGGCGGTCAGCTCGGCGAAGGCGGCCCGGTCGGCGGAGGGGTAGGCGAGCAGGATGTCGTCGAAGCCGGCGCGGGCCAGCCAGATCGACTCGGCCAGGGTGAAGCTCATGATCCCGGCGAAGCCGTCCGTCGCCAGCACCCGCTCCAGCAGGGCCCGGCAGCGCACCGACTTGCTCGCCACCCGGATCGGCTTGCCGGCCGCCCGCCGCACCAGGTCGGCCGCGTTGGCGTCGAAGGCCGCCAGGTCGACGATGGCCAGCGGGGCGTCGAGGTGCGCGGTCGCCCGGTCGTAGCGGGCGCGGTCGGAGACGGTGCCCGTGCCGGTGGCGGGGGCGAGGTCGAGGGCCATGGGCGCAGACTGCCACATCGGACTACCCGTGGGTAGAGGCGAAGGCCCGCACCGCGGCGGACGCCACCGACTCGACCAGCGCGATGCCGTCCTCCTGGGTGGCCGAGCCGTCGCTCACCACCGAGACCAGCAACTCCCGTCCGCCGTAGTCGATCCGCCCGATGCTGTTGACCACCCACAGTCCGGTGGAGGTCCGCGGCAGCCAGCCGTTCTTCAGCTGCGCGGCGCCGCCCTGGTCGGCCGCGGAGACGCCCCAGTCCTGACCGTCCACCACCTGACCCATCAGCTGCCGGAGGTACGTCCGGGAGTCCGAGGTCAGCGGCGAGTCCTCGGTGAACACCGCCCGCAGCAGCCGCACCTGGTCGGCGGCGGTGGTCGAGGTCAGCCCCCAGTAGCCGTCCGTCCCCGCGACCGTCGCGGTCAGGCCGAAGGCCGCGTTGGCCTCGTCCAGCCCGGACGCCCCGCCCGCCGCCTCGAACAGCGCGGTCGCCGCGTCGTTGTCGCTCTGCTCGATCATCAGCGCGGCGGCGCTCCGCTGGCCGTCCGTCAGTTCGCCGCCGGTCCGCAGCAGCAGCGCCGCCAGGATGTCCACCTTGACGATCGACGCGGTGACGAAGGAGTCCTCGCCCCAGACGGCGTCGGTGCCCGCCGCCGGGTCCGTCACCGCGACCGCGAAGTGGCCGACCAGCCCGCTCACCGCCGCGCCCAGGACGGCGTCCAGGTCCACCGCCGGCGCCGAGGCCACCGCGGAGGCCGAGGTGGCCGCCGACGCGGCGACCGGCACCGGCGTGCTCGTCGCGGGCCGGGAGAACACCAGCCAGGACCCCAGGACCGAGAGCGCCACCACCAGCACCACCACCCGCCTGATCCGCCTCGTACGGCGCCGACGCCTGCGTACGGTCGCCCGCGAACTCGATGGTGCCATCATGCCCACGATGCTCGGCCGCACCCCTTGGACCGCGATGAGCTGCGGATGAGCCCGCGCTGAGAAGCCGCCGCCGCCCGGTGGCATACCCTCACGGGGTGGAGCGCAAGAACATTCCGAACCCCGGATTCGCCGAGGACGACGGCACCGCCGACCCCAGGCTCGCCGCCGCCCTGGCCGCCTGGGCGGCCGACGGCGCCGCCGCCGAACCCGAACTGCTCGCCGCCCTGGCCCCCGGCCGGCTGATGGTCCCGATCGTCGCCCTGCTCGGCGAGGTCGAGGTCGACGCCAACGGGCACAAGCACGAGAAGACCAGCGACATGGCCGTCCCGCTGGTCGAGGCCGCGGACGGGCGCCGCGCCCTGCCGGCCTTCACCTCACTGGAGACCCTCGCCCGCTGGCGCGCCGACGCCCGGCCGGCGCCGGTCGCCGCGCCGCAGGCCGCGATGGTCGCCTACTCCGAGCAGGCCGACACCCTGCTGATCGACCCCGCGGGGCCGGTCGCCTTCCAGGTCACCGGGGCCCGGCTGCGCGCGCTCGCGGAGAACCGGCCCTACCTGCCGCCGCTCACCGACCCCGCGGTGCACGAGGCGCTGCGCGGGCTGCTCGACACCACCGGTGTCGTCACCCATGCCTACCTGGCCCCGGCGGACGACGCGGACGGCACCCTCGCCGTCGTCCTCGTCCCGGACGCCGACCCCCGCCCGCTGATCGGCGCCCTGTCGAGCGACCCCGTCCTGCGGGTCCGCCTGGACACCGGTCTCCAGCTGGCCGTCCTGCGCGAGCCGCTCCGCGGGGAGCCCTTCTACACCGCGGGCTGAAAACGCCCGGGGGCGCGGCCGAGCCGCGCCCCCGGGTCCCGCCGCCGTGCGGTGCTCAGCTGTAGACCGGGCCGGTGAACTTCTCGCCCGGGCCGGTGCCCGGCTCGTCCGGGACGACGGAGGCCTCGCGGAAGGCGAGCTGCAGCGAGCGCAGCCCGTCCCGCAGCGGCGCGGCGTGGAAGTTGGAGATCTCCGGCGCGCCGGCGGTGACCAGGCCGGCCAGGGCGGTGATCAGCTTGCGGGCCTCGTCGAGGTCCTTGTCGGCCTCGCCGCCCTCGGCGAGCCCGCACTTGACGGCGGCGGCGCTCATCAGGTGCACCGCGACGGTGGTGATCACCTCGACGGCCGGCACCTCCGCGATGTCGCGGGTCAGGTCGTCGAAGCCGATGGCGTCGTCGGTGTTCTCGGGCTGGCTGGTCAAGGTGGACTCACTCCGTCGTGCCGGTGGACGTACAACAGGGAGAGTACAAGGAGCGCTCGCGCGGGCCGGAATACCGGTCGGGTGGGGAACGCTGCTATGCTTCGAGACTGACCGGCCAGGTGTTCCGTATGGGCGCCCGGCCAGCAAGTGGAGGCTCCACACAGTCTCCCACCCGCTTCGTCCCACGGGTCGACGGGTCCGGTCGCGGCAGTGTCCTCGTCGACACACGCCGCCTGTGACGCCAGTCCGCTGGTGTCCCGGTTGTGGAGCCCCGCATGCGCGGGGCTTTTTTCGTTCGTCCGGTGCACACACCGGCAGCGGAGGAGCGAATGAAGCCCCGCACTGTGATCCAGAATGGTCACTACGTGCGACCGCCGTCCGACGGCCGCATCGAATGAAGGTGCAACCGAGGAGGCCCCATCAGCACCGAGCCCCGCATCAACGACCGGATCCGCGTCCCCGAGGTGCGACTCGTCGGTCCCAGCGGCGAGCAGGTCGGCATCGTCCCGCTCGCGAAGGCGCTGGAGCTTGCGCAGGAGTACGACCTCGACCTGGTCGAGGTCGCGGCGACCGCTCGGCCGCCGGTCTGCAAGCTCATGGACTACGGCAAGTTCAAGTACGAGTCGGCGATGAAGGCCCGTGAGGCGCGCAAGAACCAGGCGCACACGGTCATCAAGGAGATGAAGCTCCGGCCGAAGATCGACCCGCACGACTACGACACCAAGAAGGGTCACGTCGTTCGGTTCCTCAAGCAGGGCGACAAGGTCAAGATCACGATCATGTTCCGTGGTCGTGAGCAGTCCCGTCCCGAGCTGGGCTTCCGACTGCTCCAGCGGCTCGCCGACGACGTCCAGGACCTGGGCTTCGTCGAGTCGGCGCCGAAGCAGGACGGCCGCAACATGATCATGGTGCTTGGCCCGCACAAGAAGAAGACCGAGGCGATGGCCGAGGCCCGCGCCCTTGCGGACGCCCGCAAGGCGGAGCGCCAGGGGCGCACGGCCACCGACTCCGCCGAGGAGCAGGACGAGATCGAGGCCGACGAGGCCGCGGTCGAGACCCTGGAGGCCGACGAGGCCGACGAGGCTGCGGAGGCCATCGAGGCCGACGAGGTCGTCGAGGTCGTCGAGGTCGAGCAGCCGGCCGAGACCGCTCAGGACGCCTGAGCCCTCGGGCTCAGGGCGGATCCGAGCGGATCGGCCCCGTGGTACCGGGGCACCCGCCCCGGAAACCGAGATCAACCCGGTTCCGGCCCGCGTCGCAAGGCGCGGGCCGGGACGGACCGACGAGGAGAAACGGCGACATGCCGAAGCAGAAGACCCACAGCGGCGCCAGCAAGCGCTTCAAGATCACTGGCTCCGGCAAGGTGCTGCGCGAGCGCGCCGGCCGTCGGCACCTGCTTGAGCACAAGCCCTCGACGCTGACCCGCAAGCTCGCCGGCACCGTCGTGCTGGCCGCGCCGGACGCCAAGAAGGTCAAGAAGCTTCTCGGCAAGTGATCGCAGCCCGCGGCCCCGGCCGTGGGACCCAGCTGATCCTTCCCGACCGAATCGAATAACGGACCGCCGGCACGAACCGCGGTCCGGAGCCAAGGAGTAATCAAGTGGCACGCGTCAAGCGGGCAGTCAACGCCCACAAGAAGCGCCGGGTCATCCTCGAGCGGGCCAGCGGTTACCGCGGCCAGCGCTCCCGCCTTTACCGCAAGGCCAAGGAGCAGGTCACCCACTCGCTCGTCTACAACTTCAACGACCGCAAGAAGCGCAAGGGCGACTTCCGTCAGCTCTGGATCCAGCGCATCAACGCTGCGGCCCGTGCCAACGGCATGACCTACAACCGCTTCGTGCAGGGCCTGAAGGCCGCCAGCGTCGAGATCGACCGCAAGATGCTCGCCGAGCTGGCCGTCAACGACTCCAACGCGTTCGCCGCCCTCATCGAGGTCGCGAAGAAGGCGCTGCCGGAGGACGTCAACGCCCCCAAGGTCGCTGCCTGATCCAGGCCCACGCCTTGACTTCCCGGACCCGCAGGCAGGCAACTGCCTGCGGGTCCGTCGCGCATTCCACAGAGAACGAGAGCATGCAGAGCACCGACACCCCCCTGCTCACCTCCGTCCGCTCCCCGCGCGTCGTGGCCGCCCGCCGGCTGGCCAAGCGCAACCAGCGCAGCAAGGAGCGCCGCTTCCTCGCCGAGGGTCCGCAGGCGGTCCGGGAGGCCGTGGCGTACGGGCGGGCGCCGGGCTCGGACGAGCACGCGGTGGTGGAGGTCTACCTCACCCAGGAGGCCGCCGGGCGGCATGCCGAGATCGTGGCCGCGGCGCGCGCGGAGGGCCTGCCGGTGCTGACCGCCACCGACGAGGTGATCGCGGAGATCTGCGACACCGTCACCCCGCAGGGCATCGTGGCGCTCTGCCGCTTCATCGACACCCCCTTCGAGGACGTGCTGGCGGCCCGCCCGCAGCTGGTCGCCGTGCTGGCGCACGTGCGCGACCCCGGGAACGCCGGCACCGTGCTGCGCACCGCCGACGCGGCCGGCGCCGACGCGGTGATCCTCACCGACGCCTCGGTCGACCCGTACAACCCGAAGGCGGTCCGGGCCTCGGTCGGCAGCCTGTTCCACCTGCCGTTCGCCACCGGGGTGCCGGTCGAGGAGGCGGTCCGGCGGCTGCGCGAGGCCGGGGTGCGGGTGCTGGCCGCCGACGGCGCGGGGGAGCGCGACCTGGACCAGGAGCTCGACGAGGGCACCCTGGGCGCGCCCGGCGCCTGGGTGTTCGGCAACGAGGCCTGGGGACTGCCGGAGGAGACCCGCGCACTCGCCGACGAGGTGGTGCGCGTGCCCATCCACGGCCACGCCGAGAGCCTCAACCTCGCCACGGCCGCCGCCGTGTGCCTCTACGCCTCCGCGCGCGCCCAGCGCTCCCCGGGAGGCTGTCGCGCGGCAGGGGACGAGCGCTAGGGTCTGCTGCGGGGAGGGACACGGCAGGGGGAGGACGTTGCCGATGAGTGGCGGATGGGCCGGGCTCGACCCGGACGACGTGCCGGACGGGCTGGTGGTCGCGGACGCGGACGGCCGGGTCGTGGTGTTCAACCGGGCCGCGGCCCGGATCACCGGGATCGGCTCCGGGGCCGCCCTCGGCCGCCCGCTGGAGCAGGCGCTGCCGCTGGAGGACCTGGACGGCCGTCGCTGGTGGCAGCTGACCGACCCGTACGGCGGCCTCGCCACCCGCACCGGGCAGCCCGAGCGCAACCTGCTGCTGCCCGGCGGCCGCGAGGTGCTGGTCTCGGCCCGGTACGTCCGCGAGCGGCCGCTCGGCCCAGTGCGCCGGGTCGTCGTCGCGGTGCGCGGCACCGAGGCGCGCCGCCGCACCGAGCGCAGCCACGCCGAGCTGATCGCCACCGTCGCGCACGAGCTGCGCTCCCCGCTGACCAGCGTCAAGGGTTTCACCGCGACCCTGCTGGCGAAGTGGGAGCGGTTCAACGACGGGCAGAAGCGGGTGATGCTGGAGACCGTCGACGCCGACGCCGACCGGGTCACCCGGCTGATCGCCGAACTGCTGGACATCTCCCGGATCGACGCCGGCCGCCTGGAGGTCCGCAAGCAGCGGATCGACATCGCCGCCGCGGTGCGCCGGCACGTGGAGGGCAAGGTCGCGGCCGGGATCGCCCCCGAGCGCTTCGACATCCGGATCACCGAGCCGCTGACCGAGCTGTGGGCCGACCCGGACAAGGTCGACCAGGTGCTCGCCAACCTGCTGGAAAATGCGGTGCGGCACGGTGAGGGAACTGTCACGATCGAGATCGCGCCCGCCAAGGAAGTGGTGGAGGCGGCCGGCTGGGAGCCGGCGGGCACTCCGCCCCGGGTACTGGAGGGCACGGCGGTCACGGTGAGCGACGAGGGCAGCGGCATCCCGGAGGAGTCCATGCCGCGCGTCTTCACCCGCTTCTGGCGCGGCTCCAAGCGCGGCGGCACCGGCCTCGGCCTCTATATCGTCAAGGGCATCGTCGAGGCCCACGGCGGCACGATCCGGATCAGCCGCGCGCCCGGCGGTGGCGCCCAGTTCCGATTTATCCTGCCCGCCGGGATTCCGGACTTCATGCTCTGAGAGCAGGGTTCGAAGCACCCGAGCGGGCCACCAGACGGTCACCCGCCGTAGGCGCCTGCGCGCTGCGACTACACTCGTCCTTTGGCGTTGTGGGACGGCCTGCGGCGAGCAACACCCCCTGATCACGAGCAGGAGCACGGGAAAGATAGAGATGTCGGCACCCAACAAGTCGTACGACCCGGTCGAGGTCGAGGCACTCAAGCCCGAGGTGGTGGAGCAGGCCCGCGACGAGGCGCTCGCCGCGTTCGCCGCCGCCACCGGTCTCGACGAGCTGAAGCAGGCGAAGGTCGCGCACACCGGCGACCGCTCCCCGCTCTCCCTCGCCAACCGGGAGATCGGCGCCCTGCCGCCGCACGCCAAGGCCGCCGCCGGAAAGCTGATCGGCCAGGCCCGCGGCGCCGTCAACCAGGCGCTGGCCAAGCGCCAGACCGAGCTGGAGGCGGAGCGCGACGCCCGCGTGCTGGTCGAGGAGGCGGTGGACGTCACGCTGCCGTACGACCGCGTGCCGCGCGGCGCCCGGCACCCGCTGACCACCCTCGCCGAGCGGATCGAGGACACCTTCGTGGCCATGGGCTACGAGGTCGCCTCCGGCCCCGAGGTGGAGGCGGAGTGGCTGAACTTTGACGCCCTCAACCTGCACCAGGACCACCCGGCCCGCTCGATGCAGGACACCTTCTTCGTGCAGGCCCCGGACGGCTCGCCCGACTCCGGCGTGGTCCTGCGCACCCAGACCTCCCCGGTGCAGATCCGCACCATGCTGGACCGCCAGCCCCCGCTGTACGCGGTCAGCCCGGGCCGGGTCTACCGGACCGACGAGCTGGACGCCACCCACACCCCGGTGTTCCGCCAGGTCGAGGGCCTCGCGGTGGACGAGGGCATCACCTTCGCCGACCTCAAGGGCACCATCGAGGTGCTGGTCGAGAAGCTGATCGGCACCGGCCTGGAGCTGCGCTGGCGCCCCTCGTACTTCCCGTTCACCGAGCCGAGCGCCGAGATCGACCTGCAGTGCTTCGTGTGCCGCGGCGAGTCCGTCGGCAACCCGGACCGCCCCTGCCGCACCTGCTCCTCCGAGGGCTGGATCGAGCTCGGCGGCTGCGGCGTGGTCAACCCGCGGGTGCTGGTCGCGGCCGGTGTGGACCCCAACCGCTACAGCGGATTCGCCTTCGGCCTGGGCCTGGAGCGAATCCTGATGAACCGCCACAACGTCGCCGACATGCGCGACATGGTCGAGGGTGACGTCCGCTTCACCCTCCCGTTCGGGATGGAGATCTGATGCGCGTCCCGCTTTCCTGGCTGCGCGAGTACGTCGACCTGCCTGCCGGGGAGACCGGCCGCGACGTGGCGGCCCGGCTGGTCCGCGCCGGCCTGGAGGTCGAGACCGTCGAGCAGCTCGGCGGCGACCTCAAGGGTCCGCTGGTGGTCGGCCAGGTCCTCTCCATCGAGGAGCTCAGCGGCTTCAAGAAGCCGATCCGGCACTGCTTCGTCAACGTCGGCGACGCCAACGGCACCGGCGAGCCGCAGGAGATCGTCTGCGGCGCGACCAACTTCGCCGTCGGCGACAAGGTCGTCGTGGTCCTCCCGGGCGCCGTGCTGCCCGGCCCGTTCCCGATCGCCGCGCGGCAGACCTACGGCCACACCTCGGCCGGCATGATCTGCTCCGCCCGCGAGCTCGGCATGGGCGACGACCACAACGGCATCATCGTGCTGCCGCCGGAGATCCAGCCCGGCACCGACGCGATCGAGCTGCTCCAGCTGGTCGACGAGGTCCTGGACATCGCCGTCACCCCGGACCGCGGCTACTGCCTGTCGATGCGCGGTGTGGCCCGCGAGGCCGCCGCCGCGTACGGCCTGCCGCTGGCCGACCCGGCGCTGCTCGACGTGCCCCCGGCCAACTCCTACGGCTACCTGGTCAAGGTCGCCGACCCGGCCGGCTGCGACCGCTTCGTCGCCCGCACCGTCACCGGCATCGACCCGGGCGCCAAGTCGCCGATCTGGCTGCAGCGCCGCCTGCAGAAGGCCGGCATCCGCCCGATCTCGCTGACCGTCGACATCACCAACTACGTGATGCTGGAGGTCGGCCAGCCGCTGCACGCCTACGACCGCGGCCGCGTCGACGGCCCGATCCAGGTGCGCCGCGCCGAGGCCGGCGAGAAGATCACCACCCTCGACGGCGTGGAGCGCAAGCTCTCCGCCGAGGACCTGCTGATCTGCGACAACTCCGGCCCGATCGGCCTGGCCGGCGTCATGGGCGGCTCCACCACCGAGATCCTCGACCCGGTCCTGGACCCGGAGACCGGCCTGACCGCCGGCTCCACCGAGGTGATCATCGAGGCGGCGCACTTCGACCCGATCGCGATCGCCCGCACCGCCAAGCGGCACAAGCTGCCCTCCGAGGCGTCCAAGCGCTTCGAGCGCGGCGTCGACCCGGAGGCCGCCCGCGCCGCCGCGCAGCGCGCCGTCGACCTGCTGGTCCTGATCGCCGGCGGCACCGCCGAGGCCGGGGTCACCGACATCGCCGCCCCGCACCCGGTGCGCACCATCGCCATCGCCGCGGACCTGCCCGACCGGGTGGCCGGCACCGAGTACGGCCGCGAGACCGTCACCCGGCGCCTGCAGGAGGTCGGCTGCTCCGTGGTCGGCGCGGACGTCCTGGAGGTCACCCCGCCGTCCTGGCGGCCCGACCTCACCGACCCGTACGACCTCGCGGAGGAGGTCATCCGGCTCGAGGGCTACGACAACGTGCCCGCCCGGATGCCCACCGTCCCGCCGGGCCGCGGCCTGACCGAGACCCAGCGCTTCCACCGCCGGGTCGGCGTGGCGCTGGCCGGCGCCGGCTACGTCGAGATCAACGCGTACCCGTTCCTCGGCGACGCCGCGTTCGACGCCCTCGGCCTGGAGAAGGACGACGAGCGCCGCCGCACGGTCAAGCTGGTCAACCCGCTCAACGACGAGGAGCCGGCGCTGCGCACCACGCTGCTGCCCGGCCTGCTCGGTGCGCTGCGCCGCAACATCGGCCGCGGCAACACCGACCTCGCGCTGTTCGAGACCGGCACCGTCTTCCTGCCGAAGGCCGAGCTCAAGGTCGCCCCGCGGCTGTCCGTCGAGCGCCGCCCCAGCGAGGAGGAGCTCGCCGAGCTCAACGCCGCGCTGCCCGAGCAGCCGCGCCGGGTCGCCGTCGCGCTGGCCGGCGAGCGGCTGCCGTCCGGCTGGTGGGGCAAGGGCTCCGGCGCGGTCTGGGCCGACGCGATCGAGGCCGCCCGTACGGTGGCCGCCGCCGCCGGTGTCGAGCTGACCGTCCGCCAGGCGCAGCACGCGCCGTGGCACCCGGGCCGCTGCGCCGAGCTGGTGGCCGGCGACGTGGTCGTCGGGTACGCCGGTGAGCTGCACCCGCGGGTCATCAAGGCGATGCACCTGCCGGAGCGCACCTGCGCGATGGAGATCGACCTCGACCTGGTCTTCGAGGACGGTCGCCGGGTGCACGGCCCGACCGTGTCCGCCTACCCGGTCGCCACCCAGGACGTCGCGCTGATCGTCGACTCCTCGGTGCCGTCCGCGGCCGTGGAGGACGCGCTGCGCGAGGGCGCCGGCGAGCTGCTGGAGTCGATCCGGCTGTTCGACGTCTTCACCGGCGAGCAGGCGGGCGAGGGCAAGAAGTCGCTGGCGTACTCGCTGCGCTTCCGCGCCACCGACCGGACGCTGACCGCCGACGAGGCCACCGCCGCCCGCGAGGCGGCCGTGGCCCTGGCGGCCAGCCGCACGGGTGCCGCGCTCCGCGCATAAGCAGCGGACAGGGGCGCGAGGAACCGCGCGACCGGCCACGCTCCACGTGAGCGCACGGCCGGACGCCCGGTTCCTCGCGCCCCTTCCGTTTTCCCGCGGCCGACCGCCGCGCCGTGCCCTTCGGGGCACCGGGGTCCAGGCTGGAGGGTGGGTCCACCCGGTCACACTCCCGGAGGCGACGGCGCCATGAACATCCACCGGATCGGTCGCGACATCAGCGTCCTCGGCGACTGCCTGGAGGTGCCCGGCCTGGGGTTCCTCCCGGTGAACGCCTTCGTCCTGCGGGCGGCCGAGCCGGTGGTCGTCGACACCGGGCTCGGGCTGCCGGACCGCGACTTCGTGGCGACGGTCGGCGAGGTGCTCGACCCGGCCGACGTCCGCTGGATCTGGCTGACCCATCCCGATCGCGACCACACCGGCGGCCTGTTCGCCCTGCTGGAGGCCGCCCCGCGGGCCCGGCTGGTCTCCACCTTCGCGGGCGTGGGCATCATGTCCTGCGAGCGCCCGGTGCCGCTCGACCGGGTCTTCCTGCTGAATCCGGGCCAGTCGCTGGACGTCGGCGACCGGACGCTGCACGCCTTCCGCCCGCCGCTGTTCGACAACCCGGCGACGGTGGGCTTCTACGACGACCGCTCGCGCACCACCTTCAGCTCGGACTGCTTCGGTGGCGTGATGCCCAGTGCCGAGGTGGCGGCCGGGCCCGACGTCCGGGTGCTGCCCGCGGACGAGCTGCGCGCCGCGCAGCTGCTCTGGGCGTCGGTGGACAGTCCGTGGCTGGCGGCGGTCGACGCCGAGCGGTTCCAGACCTGGGTGGAGCCGGTGCGCGCGCAGGGTGCGGAGACGGTGCTGTCCACCCATCTGCCGCCGGCGCAGGGCATCCTGTCGGCCCTGCTGGACACGGTCGGCGGCGCGCCCGGGCTGGAGCCGTTCGTCGGCCCGGACCAGCAGGCGCTGGAGCGGATGCTGGCGGGCTTCGAGCCCGCTGTTTGACGTCGGTTCGTCAGACCCCTTGCGGTGGGTGGGCGTTCGGCGCTTCAATCTGGTTAGGAAAGTTTCCTAACAGCTTTCGCCCGGGCACCCCCTTGCCCGCGCCCCGAAGCAGCCGGAGCGTCACATGCGTCCTGCCCTGCACCGCACCGCCCGTACCGCCCTCGCGGTCCTGCTCACCGCGATCCCCCTGACCGCCGTCACGGCCGGCGTCGGCCACGCCTCGACCGACACCGCGGCGGTCGCCGCCGTCGGCCTGGACGACGCGAAGAAGAAGGAGATCGCGATGGAGCTGGTCTCCAGCGCGGAGAACTCCTCGCTCGACTGGAAGGCCCAGTACAAGTACATCGAGGACATCAAGGACGGCCGCGGCTACACCGCCGGCATCGTCGGCTTCTGTTCCGGCACCGGCGACATGCTGGACCTCGTCGAGCACTACACCGACCTCAAGCCCGGCAACATCCTCGCCAAGTACCTGCCCGCCCTGCGCAAGGTCAACGGCACCGAGTCGCACTCCGGCCTCGGCTCGGCCTTCACCAAGGACTGGGCCACCGCCGCCAAGGACAGCGTCTTCCAGAAGGCCCAGAACGACGAGCGCGACCGGGTCTACTTCAACCCGGCCGTCAAGCAGGCCAAGGCCGACGGCCTGCGCGCGCTCGGCCAGTTCGCCTACTACGACGCCATCGTGATGCACGGTCCGGGCGACTCCTCGGACAGCTTCGGCGGCATCCGCAAGGCGGCCATGAAGAAGGCCAAGACCCCCGCCCAGGGCGGCGACGAGGCGGCCTACCTCAAGGCCTTCCTGGACGCCCGCAAGGTGATCATGAAGCAGGAGGAGGCCCACGCCGACACCAGCCGGGTCGACACCGAGCAGCTGGTCTTCCTCAACGCCAAGAACTTCGACCTCAACCCGCCGCTCAAGTGGAAGGTCTACGGCGACCCGTACCAGATCCTGAGCTGACCGCCGGCCCGCCGGAGCACCGTCACCCGTGGCAGCGGCCGCGGGTGACGGCGCGTCGGATAATCGGGTGACAGTCGCGAGCGGGTGCCGATAGCGTCCGCGTCGTGGCGAAACTCAATCAGATCATCGCGGTCGAGAAGGGCGTCAAGTCCAAGTCCTTCCAGGAGCTGACCCAGGCGCACCACGGCCTGCAGAAGCCCGCACTGCTCGCCGGCATCTCCCGGACCTACCAGCCGAAGGACGAGGAGGGCGAGCAGCTGCCGCCCGAGTCGACCCGGGTGCAGGTGCGCGCGGAGGACATCCTGCGCGACACCGCGGCCTCGCTCGGCAAGCTGTTCGACGTCACCGCGACCAAGGACTGGGCGAACTGCTCGGCCCGCGCCGACGTGGTGGTCGACGGCAACCCGCTGCTCAAGGACGTGCCGGTCACGTACCTGCTGTTCCTGGAGAAGCAGCTCACCGACCTCTACACCTTCGTGCGCAAGCTGCCGGTGCTGGACGCCTCCGAGGCCTGGAGCCCGGACCCGTCCACCGACGCCTGGAAGACCGAGCCGGTGCGCACCATCCGGACCAAGAAGGTCCCCCGCAACCACGTGAAGGCCGAGGCCACCGAGAAGCACCCGGCGCAGGTCGAGGTGTACTACGAGGACGTGCCGGTCGGGTACTGGACCACGGTGAAGTTCTCCGGCGCGCTGCCCGCCCGCCGGGTCAACGAGCTGGTCCAGCGCGTGGAGAAGCTGCAGCAGGCCGTGCAGTTCGCCCGCGAGGAGGCCAACGGCGGCGAGATCACCGACCGCCGGGTCGGCGACGCGGTCTTCGGCTACCTCTTCGGGTAGCCCAGAGACGCCCCTCGCGCGAGCGGAGGGGTGCGCCGGGGAAGCCCGGCGCAAAGCTGAAACTGACAGTTGAAGCTGAACCGAGGCAACGGTGGAGGTTCGAATCCTCCCCCCGGCACCACCGGCCGGGGTGGCCCAAACGGCAGAGGCAGCCTCTCAGACTCAGACTCTCGCTCCAGTCTCAGTATTCGCCGCCGAGTGCCGGATCGACCGGACGCGGACCTCCAGCGTCGGATGCGGGTTCAAGTCCCGCCTGTGCCTCTGCCCTGGCACGGTAGTTCAAAGGCAGAACACGACGCTCTGACACTGATCCACGTCCTTAAACGTGCCGGTGCGAGCAATTGGGTGGCATCTCAGGGGCCCGGGAGCTGGATACTGCTCCCGGGCCCCGTCACCGTTGCGCCCGTGCCCCGCCCCGCCCCGCCCGGTGCCCCGCGGCACCTGTGCCGGTCCGGCGTGCCCGGGGGCGGCGGGAGCGCGGACAATGGAGGGGCCATGGACGCGGTCGGCGTACTCGTCGCGGCCCGGCGGTCCCATCGCCGCCAGGCCTGGGCGGACGCGTGCGCCGGGTTCGCGGAGGCGGACCGGACGGCGCCGCTGGGGACGGCGGACCTGGAGGCGTACGCGGAGGCCTCGCACATCCTCGGCCGCGGTGAGGAGGCCGCCGGGCTGCTGGCCCGGGCCTACCGGGCCAACACCGACGCGGGGCGGACCGGCGCCGCCGTCAAGTGCGCGTTCTGGCTGGCCGAGGTGCTGATGATGCGCGGGGAGCCGGCCGGCGCCGGCGGCTGGCTGGCCCGCGCCGCCCGGATGGCGGCGGACGAGCCCGCGTGCCCGGAGCGCGGCTGGCTGCTGCTCCCCGAGGCGGACCGGCAGCTGGACGCCGGCGACGGCACGGCCGCGTACGACACCGCCGCCCGGGCCCTGGCCGCCGGAGGCGGCGCCGACCCCGACCTGGCCGCGCTGGTCGCGCAGCTGCAGGGCCGGGCGAGGATCCGCCAGGCCCGGGTCGAGGAGGGCCTGGCGCTGCTGGACGAGGCGATGCTCGCCGTCACCACCGGCGAGACCTCGCCGCGGACCACCGGCTGGGTGTACTGCGTGGCCATCGCCGCCTGCCGCGAGCTCCAGGAGCTCCACCGGGCCCGCGAGTGGACCCGGGCCCTCGACGGCTGGGCCGACGCCCACCCGCAGTTCACCGGCGGCTACTCCGGGATCTGCCTGATCCACCGCTCCGAGCTGTGCCGGCTCGGCGGCGACTGGCCGACCGCCGTCGTCCAGGCCCGGGAGGCGTGCGAGCGGCTCACCCAGGGCTACGCCGAGTTCCTGGCCGGCGAGGCGTACGCGCAGCTCGGCGAGGTGCACCGGCTGCGCGGCGAGTCGGCCGCCGCCGAGGAGGCGTACCGCACCGCCGCCCGGTACGGCTGCGACGCCCAGCCCGGACTGGCCCTGCTGCGCCTGGCCCAGCACCGCGCCGAGGCCGCCGCGGCCGGCATCCGGCGCGCCCTCGCCGAGGCGGTGGAACCACTGGCCCGCGCCCGCCTGCTGCCCGCGGCCGCCGAGATCGCCCGGGCCACCGGCGACCTGGCGGCCGCCCGCGCCGCCACCGAGGAGCTCGGCGAGATCGCCGCCGCCTACGGCCGCCCCGCGCTGCAGGCCCAGGCCGCCGCCGCCCGGGCCGCCTGGCAGCTGGACGACGGGAACCCGCAGGCGGCGCTCACCGACGCCAGGGCCGCATGGCGGTTCTGGCGCGAGCTCGGCAGCCCGTACCCGGCGGCCCGCGCCCGGCTGCTGGTGGCCCGGGCGTGCCGGGCGCTCGGCGACGAGGAGGGCGCCGCCACCGAACTCGGCGCCGCCGCCGAGGCCTTCGAACGGCTCGGCGCCGCCCCCGACCTGGCCGCCGTCCGGGCCCTGGCGCCACCCGCCCGCACCGGCGCCGGACCGCTGACCGCCCGCGAGGTCGAGGTGCTCGGGCTGGTCGCCGAGGGCCGCAGCAACCAGGAGATCGCCCACGCCCTGGTGCTCAGCGAGAAGACGGTGGCCCGGCACCTGAGCAACATCCTCGCCAAGCTCGACGTCCCGTCCCGGACCGCCGCCGCGGCCTGGGCCTACGAGCACGGGTTGGCCCGCGCCTGGACATAACCACCCACGCGAGGGCCGGCCCGGATGGGCCGTTCTCCCGACGCGGCGGCCGCCGGGCGCCGCGTAGCGTCGAAGACGGGTCCGAGAAGACACCGGGGGACGCACGGAGCGGAGGCACCGGCGATGACCACCGACAGGCAGACCACCGCAGGACAGGGCGCCGCAGGACAGGGCGCCGCAGGACAGGGCACCGAACGGCACGACACCGTCGTGATCGGCGCCGGGCAGGCCGGACTCAGCACCGGCCACCACCTGGCCCGGCGGGGCCGCGAGTTCCTGATCCTCGACGCCAACGAGCGGATCGGCGACAACTGGCACGCGCACTGGGACTCGCTGCGCCTCTACACCCCCGCCCGCTACGACGGGCTGCCGGGCATGCGCTTCCCGGCGCCCGGCTGGTCGTTCCCCGGCAAGGACGCGGTCGGCAACTACCTCGCCACCTACGCCGAGCACTTCCGGCTGCCGGTCCGGCTCTCCACCCGGGTCCGGCGCCTGGCCCGGGACGGCGCCGGCTACCGGCTGACCACCGACCGCGGCGACCTGCTCGCCGACAACGTGGTGGTCGCCACCGGCACCTTCGGCCGGACCCCGAAGCTGCCCGCCTTCGCGCCCGAACTCGCGTCCGGCATCCACCAGCTGCACTCCACCGAGTACCACGGCCCGTACCAGCTGCCGACCGGCCCGGTGCTGGTGGTCGGCGCCTCGCACTCCGGCGCGGACATCGCGTACGAGACCGCGAAGGCCGGGCACCCCACCGTGCTGTGCGGCCGGGACACCGGGAAGATCCCGTTCCCGCTGGAGGCCCGGGCGTCCCGGGCGGTCCTGCCGCTGCTCTGGCTGGTCGCCCGCCACCTGCTCACCGTCCGCACCCCGCTCGGCCGCCACGCCCGGCCGGAGATCCGCGAACACGGCGGCCCGCTGCTCCGGGTCAAGCCCGCCGACCTGGCCGCCGCCGGCGTGGAGCGGACCACCGAACGGATGGCGGGCGTCCGCGACGGCCGCCCGGTGCTGGACGGCGGACGCGTCCTGGACGTCGCCTCGGTCGTCTGGTGCACCGGCCTGCGCCAGGACTTCGGCTGGATCGACCTGCCGGTGTTCGACCCCGACGGCTGGCCGCGCGAGCGCGAAGGCGTGGTCGCCGACGCCCCCGGGCTCTACTTCACCGGTCTGGCCTTCCAACGGGCCTTCAGCTCCATGCTGATCGGCGGTGCCGGCCGCGACGCCGAATTCGTCGTCCGCCACCTCTGCGCCCACCGCCCGGCACCCGACCGGGATGTCCCGAAATCCCCGGACATGCGCCCCCACCAGCGAAAACTCCTTGGCACACGGTGAACGGCAGGCGCTAGGTTGGCCGACCGTACCCCACTGGTCCAGACCTGGAGCCTGCCTCGATGCCCTCGCCGGCCACCTACAACCCGCCGCGTACCCCCGCCACCGTCGCCGTGGTCCTGCTCTCGGTCTGCGCCGCCGCCGCGCTGCTGAGCCTGGCCGCCCTGGTCAACCAGTACGGCCTGCTCGGCGACCTCGCCGCCGGGGCCTCCGCGGTCTCCGACGACGCGGTCGACCGGTCGGACCGGATGGTCGCTGCAGCGAGCTTCCTCGAACTGGCCACCATGCTGGCGACGGCGGTGGCGTTCATCATCTGGTTCCACCGGGTGCGGGTGAATGCCGAGCTGTTCGACCCGAGCGGGCACCGGCGCGGGCGCGGCTGGGCGATCGGCAGCTGGTTCACGCCGTTCGTCGCGCTCTGGTTCCCCCGGCAGATCGCCGGCGACATCTGGCAGGCGAGCATCACCCCGGACGAGCGGGGCGTGCGCGCCCGGGAGTCCCAGGCGCTGCTCAGCCTCTGGTGGGCAGCCTTCATCGGCTTCAACGTGCTCAGCCGCCTGGGCTCCAAGACCGGTGACACGGGGGCGGACATCGAGTCGCTGCGCACCGGGACGGCCCTCCTGATCGTCTCCGACGCGGTAGAGCTCGCCGCTGCCGTGCTGGCGATCCTGGTGGTCCGGAAGCTGACGGCCATGCAGGAGCAGCAGTACGGCACCGTGATGGCCCGCGCCTACGGGATGCCGCCGGCCGGCGTCCTGGGCTGACGGCCGAACGCCCGCGCGCCCCGCCCCCCGGAGACCTCCGGGAGGCGGGGCGCGCGGGCGTCCGGCGGCGGGGTCAGGCCGTCGCGGTGTAGTCGTAGAAGCCGCGGCCGGACTTGCGGCCGAGCAGGCCCGCGTCGACCATCCGGGAGAGCAGCGGGGGAGCGGCGTACAGCGGCTCCTTGTACTCCTCGTACATCGACTCGGCGATGGAGACGATGGTGTCCAGGCCGATCAGGTCGCACAGGCGCAGCGGGCCCATCGGGTGGGCGCAGCCGGCCTCCATGCCCTTGTCGATGTCGGCGGCGGTGGCCACGCCGGACTCGAACATCCGGACCGCGGAGAGCAGGTACGGCACCAGGAGGGCGTTGACCACGAAGCCGGCCCGGTCGCGGGCGCGGATCGGGTCCTTGCCGAGCACCTGGACGGCGAACTCCTCGGCCCGGGCGGTGGTCTCGGCGGAGGTGGTCAGGGTCGGGATGACCTCGACCAGCTTCTGCACCGGTGCCGGGTTGAAGAAGTGCAGGCCGATGACCTGCTCCGGGCGGGAGGTGGCGGCGGCCAGCTTCACGATCGGGATCGAGGAGGTGTTGGAGGCCAGGATCGCGTCGCGGCGCTCGACCACCCGGTCGAGGGTCTCGAAGATCTTGATCTTGATGTCCTCGCGCTCGGCGACCGCCTCGACCACCAGGTCGCGGTCGGCGAAGTCGGACAGCTCGGTGGTGAAGGACAGCCGGGCCAGGGCCGCGTCGCGGTCCTCCTCGGACAGCTTGCCGCGCTTCACCGCCGTCTCCAGCGAGTTGGTCAGCCGGGTCCGGCCGAACTCCAGGGCCTCGCCGGTGGCCTCGGCGACCAGGACGTCCAGGCCGGAACGGGCGAAGACCTCGGCGATGCCCGACCCCATGAGGCCGCAGCCGATCACTCCGACGCGCGCGATGTCACTCACTCAGTTGCCCTTCACGGTGGTGCTGGGGGTGGCCCAGCGGGGTGTCTCGGCGTGGCACCGGCAGTGGTGTCCGGTGCCGCGCCCCGGACGACGGTACTACTCCGCTTAACGCCCGTTCACCACCGCCCGCTCCCCGGACGCTCCCCGAATGTCCGCGGACCGCCGGAACCGCGCGTTCTCCGTCACCTTCGGCCGAACGGGTGACACTCCCCGGGCCGCGTGTGAGCCCCGCCCGGGCTGGAGACGGACGGGGAGAAGGCGCGCGCAGTCGAGGAGGGAGCACGGGACATGGGCACGGGATCGCTGACCGGCCAGGTGGCACTGATCACGGGGGCGGGTCGCGGCATCGGCCGCGAGATCGCGATCGGACTCGCCGCGGAAGGCATGGCCGTCGGACTGATCGGCCGCAACCACCCGCCGCTGGTCGAGACGCTCCGCACCTGCGTGCGGCACGGCGCGCGGGGCGTCGCGGTCGCCGCCGACGTCACCCGGCCCGGCAACGTCCGCGAGGCCGTCCGCGCGGTGGAACGCGACCTCGGGCCGGTCGACCTCCTGGTCAACAACGCCGGCCAGGTCGACCGGGACGAGGTCCCGCTCTGGGAGACCGACCCCACCCAGTGGTGGCAGGTCGTCGAGACCAACCTGCGCGGCCCCTACAACCTGCTGCGCAACGTGCTGCCCGGCATGGTCGAACGCGGCCGCGGCCGGGTGATCAACCTCAACAGCGGCTTCGCGCTCCGCCCGGACGGCAACTACACCGCGTACGCCACCTCCAAGGGCGCCCTGCTCAAGCTCACCGACAACATCGCCGACTCGGTCGGCGAGCACGGCGTCGTGGTGCTCGACATCAGCCCCGGCGCGGTCGCCACCGACATGACCGCCGGCATGCCGATGTTCCACGACATGAAGGCCTGGGGCTCGATCCCCTACATGGTCGCGGTCACCGTGGACGCCGCCCGCGGCCGCTTCGACGCGCTGCACGGACGGTTCATCCACGTCGGGCGGGACAACCTCGAGCAGCTGGTCGACCGCGCCGCGCAGATCCGCGAGTCCGACGCCCGGACGCTGCGGCTGCGCCCGTACGGCCCGGACGACCCGATGGCCTGAGAGGTCTGAGCGGTTGAGAGGCCTGAGAGGCCTGAGAGGCCTGGGTGGCATGAGTGGCCGACCAGGGAGGTCGGGCAGGGCGGTCAGAGGTCGAGCAGGGCGGCCAGCTCGGCCTCCGGGAGGCTGCCCGGGGCGCGGCCGGTGCGGGCGAACTCGTTGGCGAGCCGCTGCAGCGCCGCGTTCACCGGCGTGGGCACCCCGTGCAGACGGCCCAGCAGCACGATCTCGCCGTTCAGGTGGTCCGCCTCGATGTCACCGGTGCCCCGGGCCAGGCTCTGCCACGAGGAACCGCCGCCGCGCTCCTCGCCCGGCAGCGGCAGCAGGGTGATCCGGTCGCCGCGGGTCGCCCGCTGCTGCTCGGCCCCGACGGACGCGATGCCGGCCGCCGCCAGCGCCGCCCGGCCCTCCTCCTGCACCCGCCGCCAGACCGCCGTCCGGGTGTCGCCGTCGATCGGACCGGCCACCGCCTCCAGCGCGTTGCCGAGGTTGCCCAGCAGCTTGGCGTACTTCCACGCCATCACCTCGGCGGTGACCGGCGCGTCGAAGTGCGAGGCCGCCAGGTCGGCGGCGATCGCCGCGGCGGTGTCATCGGTGCCGGACGGGAAGCGCCCCAGGTGCAGCATGCCCGAGCACGGCGAACCCGCCGCCGACACCCGGCCGGGCGCCAGGTGGGTGGACGGCAGCCACACGCACATCGCGTACACCCGGCGGAAGCGGCGCAGCGCGAGCCGCTCGTTCTCCACGCCGTTCTGTGCGCACACCAGCGGCAGCAGCTCGCCCGCCGTCCCGGCCGGACGCCCGTCGGGGCCGGACACCGGCTGCACCGACCACTCGTCCAGCAGCGCCTGCGAGTGCTGGGTCTTCACCGCCAGCACCAGCACGTCCTCGGTGGTCAGCGTGACGTCCGCCGGACCGCCCACCGCCGGGACCGGCAGCAGCCGGGTGCCCTCCGGCGTGGTGAACCGCAGGCCCTCGCCGCGCAGTGCCGCAAGGTGCTCGCCCCGGGCGACCAGCACCACCGGGTGGCCGCTCTCGTACAGCCGGCCGCCGATCGTCCCGCCGACCGCGCCGGCGCCGATGATGAGATAGCGCATGCGCCGAGCATGCCACGCCCGCCGACCGGATCCGGGGTTGGGCCCGGGTGTCCGTCAGGAGCAGAGCTGGCTGGCCGTCACGGCCTGCAGGCCGCGCCCCGCCAGGCCGTCCAGGATCGCGGGCAGCGCCTCGACCGTCCCCGGGTGCCCCATGTGCAGGGCGACGACCGAGCCGCCGGACACCCCGCCCAGCACCCGCTGCTGCACCGCGTGCGCGCCCGGGTCGGCGTAGTCGTGCGGATCCACGTCGAAGGACAGACAGTGCTGGTAGCCGACCTGCCGCGCCTGCTCGCGCACCATCGCGTTGGCGAACTGCGCCGCCGAGGGCCGGAACCAGCGGCCGATCGAGCCGGTCAGCCGCTGCAGCCGCTCCGCGCACTCGGCTATCTCGGCCCGCGCCCGGTCCGCGCTCATCGAGGAGATGTCCCGGTGGTTCTGGGTGTGGTTGCCGAGCTCGTGACCGCCCGCCAGGATCCGCTGCGCCATCTGCGGCTGCTGGTCGAGCCAGCTGCCCACCACCATGACCGTCAGCCGTGCCCCGTGCTTCTCGGCCGCCTCCAGCACCGCCGTGGCCAGCGCCGGATCGCCCTGGCCGTGGAAGGTCAGCGCCACCATGGTGCGGTCACGCGGGCCGTTGACCACCTCGGCGGGCGTGGACGCCGCGAGCGGCGGAGCGGCCGGCGGCGTGGTCGGGGCGATGCTCGGGGTGCTGCCCGGCGTCGCGGCCGCGGAGCTCGGCGCGCCGCCGGTCTCGGGCACCGTGCCGGCCGCCGGGTCGGTCCCCCCGGTGGTGGTCAGCTGGGTCGGCTGCGGACGGGCGGCCACCGAGGTCGGCTCGGCCGATCCCGGCTCCAGGGCGGAGGCACAGGCGGCGAGCAGCCCGCCGGAGGCGGTCAGCGTGGCCAGGCGGGCCGTGGAACGCAGCACGGTGCGTCGGTCGACAGTCATCGCCGCTCAGCCTATGCGGAGCCCGAACCCCCGGCGATCCGGTCTACGCCCCTGCGGGTTGCTGCTGGGTGGCGCGCCAGGCGAGGTGGGCGGTGTGGAGTTCGGACCAGAGCCTGCTCCGCTCGGCCGGGCCGAGCTCGGGGAGGGGCAGGTCGAAGCGGTCGGCGAGGGCGGCGAACCACTCGTGCTCGCTGGTCAGCTCGCGGGTGGTTCGCTCCTCGGCGTCCTGCTCGGTCAGGACGAGGCCGATGAGCGCGCGGTAGCTGTCGGGAGTGCGGCGGATGGCCAGCGGCACCTGGGTGAAGAGGGAGTCGGGGGAGGTGGAGAGGCGTCGGTGGTTGGGCAGGAAGTCGCCGGTGGTGACGGGGCGCGGGTCGAAGTCGAGCCCGGCCGAGCAGGCCCGGTCGTCGTGGTCCAGCCGCCATCCGCCCGGGACCGCGTCGGACGGCCGCAGCCGGTAGCTGAACGGACCCTGGCGGTGGGTGACCGACCGCTCGGCCGGGGCGGCGTCGGGGTGGGGGAGCGGCAGCGGCTCGGACGGGCCGTCGCCGAGGCCGACGTCCACGTACCAGTGCCTGCCCTCGCAGTGGACGGTGAGCACCATGTGGTCGCCGGTGGCGCCGCGCGGCCCCGCGTCCCGGCGGGACTGGATGGCTCCCCGGTGGAGTTCGACCCGGTAACCGAGGCTCCCCAGCAGGGCGGCGAATGCCCCATTGAGGTGGTAGCAGTATCCGCCGCGCCCGTTGACGATCCGTTCGACCGCGGCCGCGGGCTCGATCAGGGTCGGAGTTCCGCGCCAGACGTCGACCGTCTCGTACGGTATGCGTTCGACGTGGGCACGGTGCAGGGCGCGCAGGGCGGCCAGATCGGGTGCCGCGGGGCGGGGGAGGCCGAGGCGGGCCAGGTACCGGTCGACGGTGGTGGGGTTCAACATGGGTGGGAGGCCAGTTCGTATGAGTGGCAGTCAGCAGGGGATTTCTCAGTTGCCGGAGCGTCTGCCGGAGCGTGTGGCGGGGCTGCTGGAGCGGGTGGGGGCGCAGCCGCGGCTGGTGGCGCACCTGGAGCTGGTGCACGGGGTCGCCGTGGAGCTGCTGGCGGCGGTGGGCCGGCGGTGGCCGGGGGTCGAGGTGGACGAGGCGGCGGTGCGGTTCGGGGCGGCCACCCATGACGTCGGCAAGGTCAGGCACCCGGAGGAGCTGACCGGGCCGGGCCACGCGCACGAGCCCGCCGGGTACGCGTTGCTGGTGGAGCTCGGGGTCGACCCGGCGGACGCCCGCTTCGCCCGGACCCACGCTTCCTGGGGCCTGCCCGGGATCAGTCTGGAGGAGCTGCTGGTCAGCCTGGCGGACAAGGTGTGGAAGAACCGCCGGGAGGAGGAGCTGGAGGACCTGGTCACCGGGCGGATCGCGGAGGTCTGCGGGCTGGAGCGGTGGGAGGTCTTCCTGGAGCTGGACGAGGTGCTGACGGCGATCGGGGAGGGGGCGGAGGGACGGCTGGCGTACCAGTCGTCCTTCCCGGTGGTCGGCTGAGGGGTACGGGCGGCCGGGGTCAGTCGGCGGGGCCGGCGAGGAGGGAGGGGCCGGCGGTGCGGTGGTCGCCCGCGAGGAGCGGGCCGCCGACCAGGTCGAGGACGGCGGTGACGGTGGCGCCGAGGGGCTCGGCGGGCCCGCCGGCGGCCAGGGCGCGGTAGTCGGCGAGCAGGCGCCCGCCGAGGTCGGGGGCGGCGGCGCGCAGACGCCGGGCCAGCCACTTGCCCTTGCCGCTCCAGGCGCCGGCCGCGGCGAGGAGCAGCTCGCCCGCCGCGACGTGCAGCAGGGCGGCGACGGCGAGCCGCTCGTCCGCGTCCCGGCAGTCGAGCAGGTCGTCGCGCAGGTCGGTGACGGTGTACCGGCGGAGGGCGAGCGCGTCCGCGCCGAGCGGGCGGGGGCCGGCCCGGAGGGTGTCCTGAGCCCAGCCCGCGACCTGCTCGGCGGCGCCGCCGACCGAGCGCAGCACCAGGCTGTCGGCGCAGAGCGAGGCCATGGTGGGCACGCCGTTCGCCCGGTCCCAGGCGAACATGGTGCGCACCGACTCCGGGGTGTGGGCGAAGACCTCGGCCGGCCGGCCGCGCCACACCAGGGTCTCCCGGTACACCTCGGCCGGGGCGGGGCGGATCACCACCACGTCCAGGTCCGAAGTGTCGGTGCCCTCGCCGCGGGCGAGCGACCCGCCGAGGAAGGCTGCCACCGCCCCGGGGAAGCGCTCGCGGACCAGCGCCTGCGCGGCATCGACCGCCTCGGTGATCTCCATGGTCGCCACCCTGCCCGACGACCTGCGGATTTCCCACCGATTTCCCACCAGGCCCTGCACCGGATCTCGCACCGGGTCTTGCATGGGGTCTACCCCTTCCCCGGCTCGGCCGGGCAGAGCACGTCGCCCGCGGGGCGCCGACCGGTGGTCAGGAAGCGCGTCACCAGCGCGTCGCCGCAGCTGTTGCCGTTGGCCGCGTAGGCGTCGTGGCCGCCGGAGTCGACGGCGACCATCCGGGCCCGGCCGCCGAGCGCCGCCCGCAGCTTGAGGGCGCCCGCGTAGGGGGTCGCGGGGTCGCGCAGGTTCTGCACCATCAGGACGTTCGACGGGCCGGCCGGGGTGACCCGGACCGGGGGCTCGGCGGGATCGGACGGCCAGAAGGCGCAGGGCATCACATTGACCGGCATCCCGGCGGTCAGCGGGTGCTTGATCCGCTCCGCGGCGGTCTCCCGGCGGTACTGGTCGAGCGAGCGGGGCCAGGAGACGTCGTTGCAGAGGGTGCCGACCGACACCGCCAGCGCGTTCTGCAGGGCCTGGTCGGGCGGGGTGGCGGCGGCGGGCAGCGGACGCTGGCCGTCGGCGGCGAGCATCAGCCGGGCGACCGCGGGGAAGCGGCTGTCGGCGTACATGCCGTCGAGCAGGGTCTGGCGCAGGGTGTTGCCGTCCAGCCGGGGAGGGTTGGCGCCGGGCCAGGGGAGCGGTGCGGTGTCCAGCCGCGCGGCGAGGGCGAGGAACTGCGACCGGACCTGCTCGGGGGTGTCGGCCACCCGGTCCGGGTTGGCCGGGTCGGCGGCCCAGGCGGCGAAGTCGGGGAAGCGGTCCTCGACGCCCGGGCCGTACGCGGCCAGCCAGCCGCGCTCGACCCGGGTCGGATCGGGGTCGTCGTTGCTGTCCAGCACGATCCGGTCGGTGTGCCTGGGGAACATCGTGGCGTACACCGCACCGGCGTAGGTGCCGTAGGAGACGCCCCAGGCGGAGAGCCGCTGCTCGCCGAGGGCCTGGCGGATCCGGTCGATGTCCCGCGCCTCGTTGGCGGTGGACAGGCTGCGCAGCACCGGCCCGCCGTTCGCGACGCAGGCCTCGGCGACCCGCCGGGCGGTCGCCTCGTTCTCCGCCGTCGAGCCGTCGGCCGCGGGCCACGGCAGCATCCGGACCAGGGTGAGGTCCTCGTGCGCCAGCCCGCAGGAGACGGGGCTGGAGCGGCCCACCCCGCGCGGGTCGAAGCCGACGATGTCGTACCGGTCCAGCACGGACTGCGGCAGGCGCTTGAGGGCGCTGCTCGGACCGTCCAGCCCCGGGTTGCCCGGGCCGCCGGGGATCATCAGCAGCACCCCGTGCCGCAGCTCGGGCCGGGCGGCCGCTATCCGCGAGACGGCGAGCGGGATCGAGGGGCCGGTCGGATCCCGGTGGTCCAAGGGCACGGTGACGGTGGCACAGCGCTGGGCGGCGGCGGCCGCCGGACTCGGGCAGGCACCCCAGACGAGCGGCGGCGGGGAGGCGGAGGCCGGCGGCGCGGCGGAGGCCAGCGGCGCGGTGAGGGCGAGGACGGTGGCGGAGGCGGCGGCAACGGCCGCGCCGCGGTGAAGGGTTCGCATGGCGAGAAGTCTTCTCCGCCCGCGCTTCGCGCACGATCCTGCCAGCTTCCGACTTCTCCCTGGTGCTGGCACCACCCCCGAACCGGCAGCTGACTACCCTGCCGCGTAGGCGGACTGACGCTTCCTCACCCGCGGGTCCGGGCCGGTCAGCCCCACGCCCACGCCCAGCCCGACCAGCGCCGACCCCGCCAGTGCCGCCGGATGCGGAACCCCGGCGCCCAGCACCGCGCCCGACAGCGCCGCCGAGACCGGCACCAGCCCGGCGAACAGCCCCGCCCGCTCCGCGCCCAGCCGGCCCAGCGCCCCGTACCAGAGCAGGAACGCCCCGCAGGTCAGCACCGCCCCCAGGTACAGCAGCGCGAACAGCTCCGCCCCGCTCGGCAGCCGCAGCGCCGCCCGCCCGTCCAGCACCAGCGCCGTCACCACGAACATCGGCACCGCCAGCGCCGTCGCGTACGCGGACACCCGCACCGCCCCCAGTCGGGGCAGCAGCGGCACCGCCAGCAGCGAGAACCCCACCTCGCACAGCAGCGTCCCCACCGCGCACACCAGCCCCACCGGATCGCCCGAACCGAACCCCTGGGTGACCGCCGCGCCCGCCACCACCGCGACCCCCGCCAGCAGCAGCCGCGCCTGCGGCCGCCGGCGCTCCAGCAGCGGCCCGACCACCCCCATCAGCAGCGGCGCGCAGCCCAGCACGCTGCCCACCACCGCCGGCTCGGTGTGCCGCAGCGCCGTCACCATCAGCAGGTTGAACGCGTAGAGGCCGACCGCCGCCAGCGCGAGCAGCAGCAGGACCTCCCGGCGGTCGAGCCGGGGACGCGGACCGCCGGCGCGGCGGGCCAGCGGCAGCAGCAGCGCCGCCGCCAGGACGTACCGCACCGCCTGCCCGCCCGCCGAGGGGAAACCGGCGAGCAGCGCCGTCACCCCGGCCGAGCAGCCCAGCACGGTCATCGCGGCGGCGGCGCGCAGCCCGCCGGAGAAGGAGTCGGAGAGAGCCATGCCGCCACGCTAGGGTCGCAGGTGGTCCGGTCTGAAGGACCACTTCGACCACCGAAGAGAGGACCACTCGGGTGCGAGAGCTGCTGATCACCGTGGACCACACCGCGGGCGACCTCACCGGACAGCTCACCCGCGCGGTCCGCGCCGCCGTCCAGGACGGGCGGCTCGCCGCCGGCACCCGGCTGCCCGCCACCCGCGCCCTCGCCGCCGAACTCGGTGTCTCCCGCGGCGTCGCCGTCGAGGCCTACGCCCAGCTCGTCGCCGAGGGCTACCTGGTCGGCCGGCACGGCTCCGGCACCCGGGTCGCCGACGGCGTCACCCCGCCCGGACCACCCACCCCGCCCCCGCCGGCCGCCGCCGAACCCACCCACGACCTCAAACCCGGCACCCCCGACCTGGCCGCCTTCCCCCGGGCCGGCTGGGCCGCCGCCGTCCGCCGCGCCCTCACCGAGGTGCCCCACACCGACCTCGGCTACGGCGACCCGGCCGGCCTGCCCGCCGTCCGCGCCGAACTCGCCGGCTACCTCGGCCGGGTCCGCGCCGCCGCCGCCACCCCCGACCGGGTCATGGTGGTCAGCGGCGTCGGACAGGGCCTCGCCCTGCTCGCCCGCG
This sequence comes from Kitasatospora sp. NPDC048365, assembly GCF_043200835.1. NCBI lineage: Bacteria > Bacillati > Actinomycetota > Actinomycetes > Kitasatosporales > Streptomycetaceae > Kitasatospora > Kitasatospora sp. NPDC048365. The sequence goes on along the minus strand of NZ_JBICYJ010000027.1, from coordinate 49,110 downwards.
TCCTCACCCGGCGCGGCCACGGCCCCTTCGCCGTCGAGGACCCCTGCTCGCCCGGCACCCTCGGCCTGCTCCGCGCCCACGGCGTCGAGCCGGTCGGCGTCCCCGTCGACGACCACGGGCTGGACGTCGCCGCGCTCACCGCCAGCGGCGCCGGGACGGTCCTGGTCACCCCCGCGCACCAGTACCCCACCGGCGTCGTCCTCTCCCCGGGCCGGCGCGCCGAACTCGCCGCCTGGGCGCACCGCACCGGCGGCGTGGTGATCGAGGACGACTACGACGCCGAGTTCCGCTACGACCGCGAACCCGTCGGCTGCCTCCAGGGCCTCGCCCACGACCGGGTCGTCCACCTCGGATCGGTCAGCAAGTCGCTCGCGCCGGGGCTCCGGCTCGGCTGGGCGGTCCTGCCGCCGTGGCTGGCCGCCGACTTCCGCGAGGCCAAGCGCTACACCGACCTCGGCACCGGCGTCGTCGACCAGCTCGCGTTCGGACGGCTGCTCGCGGACGGGGCCTACGACCGGCACCTGCGCGGCCTGCGGGCCCGCTACCGGGCCCGGCGGGACGCGCTCGTCGCCGCGCTCGCGGCGGAACTCCCCGCCGCACGCGTCCGGGGCGTGGCCGCCGGGCTGCACCTGTACCTGGACCTGCCGGTCGGCAGCGACGAGGCGGCGGTGGTGGCCGCGGCGGGGGAGCGGCGGCTGCGGGTGGAACCGGTCGCGCCCATGCGGCTCGCCCCCGGCGGGCCCGCCCTCGCCCTGGGCTACGCCGGCCTCCCGGAACACCGCCTCCGCGAGGCCGCCCACCTCCTCGCCACCGCCGTCGCCGCAACCGGCTGACCTCGGTCACCACCTGCCGGCGGTGGGGTCCGGCCGCTGTGCACGACGGCTGTCCGGGGGCCGCCCGTTGGACCCGGGCGATGGGCCCGCACGTGTCAGGGGATCAGGTCGGTGGGGAGGAGGTCCATCAGGAGGCCGTCGTGCCAGCGGCCGTCGAGGCCGCGCTCGTAGGCGCGCATGGTGCCGACGGGGTGGAAGCCGACCCGGCGGTAGCAGGCGATGGCGGCGGTGTTGTCGGCGGCGGGGTCGATCACCAGGCGGTGGTGGCCGCGGTCGGTGAGCAGGTGGTGCGCGAGGGTGCGGACGGCGTCGGTGCCCAGGCCCCGGCCGTGGACCGAAGGGTCGAGGTAGAGGTCGATGCCGGCGTGGCGGTACTCCGGGTCGGTCTCCTCGTACCACTGGATCTGGCCGACCACCCGGCCGTCGAACTCGACGGCGTACACCCGGGTGGTCGGGTCGTCCAGGTCCTCGCCGACCTCGGCCTCCAGGTCGGCGGTGGACTCCGGGCCGCGCCACCAGCGGCGCACCTCGGGGGTGGCGCGGATGGCGGCGAGCGCGGGCACGTCCCGCTGCTCGGCGCCGCGCAGGAGCACGGCGCGGCCGGTCAGTGCGGGCAGTTCGGTGTCCGCGTCCGCATGAGCTCCGGTACCGGGAACTGGGGGCATGGGGCGAACGCTACGCGCTCCACGGCATCGACGCCGTGATGTCGGCGGTCCGCACCGCCACGAGCACGATCAGCAGTCCGACCAGCGCGACCACCCCGACGGCCTGCACCGCGCCCTGGACGTCCCGGCGCCGCCGGGGCGCGTAGGCGAACACGGAGCCGACGGCGAGTCCGGTGAGGAGTCCGCCGAGGTGTCCCTGCCAGGAGGTGAATCCGGCGGAGATGACCATCCAGATCACGAAGGTGATCAGCAGCTGCTTGCCGCCCAGGGGGTCGTGGTGCAGGCGCCGGCTGAGCACGAAGTACGCACCCGCCAGTCCGAAGATCGCACCGGACGCGCCGACCGCCGACTGCCCGGGGGAGTTCAGCAGGTAGACCGCCACCGACCCGCCGAGCGCGGACGCCAGGTACAGCGCCAGGTAGCGGACCGCGCCCAGCTGCTGCTCGACGACCCGGCCGAGGATCCACAGCCAGTACATGTTGAAGAGGATGTGCAGGATCGCGGTCGGCCCGCCGGTCAGCGGCAGGTGGAGGAAGGCGCCGGTGATCAGCCGGTACCACTCGCCCTGCGCCACGCCGACCCCGTCGAACCCGGGCGGCAGCGCGGTGCTGTGCACCAGGTAGTGGCCCCCGTCGGGGCCGATCACGGTCTGGCCGACCATCTCGAAGCTGTCCACGAACGCCGGGCGGACCAGCTCGATCACGTACGCGATCAGGTTGACCGCCATCAGCACGACGGTCGCCACCGGGGTCACCGCCGTCGGCCCGCCGAACACCGAGCGGGCCTGCCGGACACCGGCGTTGCCCTCCCGGACGCACTCCACGCACTGGTAGCCGACCGAGGCCTCGCGCCGGCACTCCGGGCACGCGTACCGGTCGCAGCGCGCGCACCGCACGTACGACTCGCGGTCGGGGTGCCGGAAGCAGACGGCGGGCGCCGGGGGCTCGGTGCCCGGCCCGGGATCGGCGGTGTGGTCGGCGTCCATGGACTCGGTTCTCCCCCTCGGTCGGTGCCCGCCGCCGGACACCCGGCGGCGCGCCCAACCCTACGGCCTGTCGTGCGGTCCGCGACGGACAGGCCCCGGGCCTCAGCGGCGTACGACCCGCAGAGCCCGGGCCTCGGCGGTGCACGGCCCGCAGAGCCCCACGCCTCAGTGGCGCACGGCCCGGAGGATCACGAACTTCGGGTTGGCGGCGACGGTCTCGCAGCCGCCGAAGATCTTGCGCAGCTTCACGTGGTAGCCGAGGTGCCGGTTGCCGACCACCCACAGCTCGCCGCCCGGGCGCAGCACCCGGCGGGCACCGGTGAACATCCGCCAGGCGACCGCGTCGGTGGTCGCCTGGTGGGAGTGGAACGGCGGATTGTTCAGCACCAGGTCCGCCGAGCCGGACGGGACGCCGTCCAGGCCGTCCCCGACCCGGAACTCGGCCGCCCGCTCCGCGCCCAGCGCGGCCCGGAAGGTCGCCTCGGCGGAGGCCACCGCCTGGAAGGACTCGTCGACGAACAGCGGTTCGGCCGCCGGGTTCGCCAGCGCCGCCGCCGTACCGAGCACGCCGTTGCCGCAGCCCAGGTCGACCACCCGGTCGGGGCCGCTGCGCTCCGGCAGGTGCCCGAGCAGGAAGCGGGTGCCGATGTCCAGGCGCTCCGCGCAGAACACGCCGGCGTGGTTGACCACCGTGCGGCCGGACACCGGGCCGACCCCGTCCGGCAGCGGGTAGCTGTGCGGCCACGGGTTGGCGGGCCGGACCAGCGCCGGGTCCGGGGTGGCGAGGATCAGCCGGGCCTTGCGGACCGCCAGCGAGGTACGGGTCGGGCCGACCAGCCGCTCGAAGAGCTCCAGCGTCGAGGTGTGGATCTCGGTCACCATGCCGGTGCCGACCACCACCGTGCCCGGGTGCAGGGCCGGGGCGAGCCGGTGCAGCTGGTCCTCCAGCAGCGCCAGGCTCTTCGGCACCCGGACCAGCAGCACGTCGATCCGCGCCGGCACCGGATCCCGGGTGGTGAGCAGCCGGACGGCGTCCGCGGCGACGCCGTTGCGCGCCAGGTTCGCGGCGGTGGCGCTGCGGCCGAGGAAGGAGTCGACGATCTGCGTCGGCCGCCGCTCCGCCAGTGCGACCGCCAGCGCCCCCCAGCGGTCCCCGACCACCACCACCTCGCCCGAGAGGTCGACGGCTGCGGGGTGCTCGATCCCCTTCAGCTCCTCCCCGGCCAGGTACCGCAGCAGGTACTCGTCGGATGCGTCCCAGGCACGGAGCTGGTCGCGGGGGTCCTCGGGGAAGCGGGCGAGCGCGAGCTCGCCCCACGGCGTGGCGAAGCGGTTCATCGTCCCCTCAGGCTATCGGAGGCCCCACCCCGCTACGCTGCCCGCCATGATCGACACCACCTGCGCGGAGCGGGCGGCGGGCGCCATCGTCGGCTCGGCCGTCGGCGATGCGCTCGGCGCCCCTTTCGAGTTCGGCCCGGCCGGCGCCTTCGGCGCGCGTTTCCCGGTGCCCGGCGCGGGCGGCGAGATGTGCGGGGGCGGCGGCTGGGACCCGGGCGAGGCCACCGACGACACGCAGATGGCCGTCCATGTCGGCGAGTCCCTGCTCGAACGCGGCGGACTCGATCTCCCCGACGTCTTCGACCGCTTCCGCCGCTGGGCGTTCGACCAGCCCAAGGACATCGGCCTGCAGACCGAGGCGGTGCTCACCGCCGACCTGCCGTGGGACCTCGCCGCCGCGATCCACTTCCAGACCAACCTCCGCGCGGCCGGCAACGGCTCGCTGATGCGAGCAGTCACCGCCGCCGTCCGCTTCGCCCCCGCCGGGCGGAACGCCACCATGGACGCTGCCCGGCGGATCGCCGCGCTCACCCACGGCGACCGGGCCGCCTGGGAGGGCACCGCGATCCAGCACGAGCTGATCCGGGTCGCGCTGGACGGACGGGACCCGATCGCCGCGCTGCCCGCCACGCTCGACGCTGTCCACCCCGACCACCGCGAGCGCTATGCCGCCGTCCTCGCCCCCGGGTGGCACCCGGAGCTGGCCACCGAGTTCAACGGCGCGGTCTGGCCGTGCCTCGGCTCGGCGGTGTGGGCGCTGCGCACCACCGGCAGCTTCGAGGACGCGCTGCGCGCCGCCGTTGATCTCGGCGGGGACACCGACACGGTCGCCGCCGTCACCGGCGCGCTGGCCGGGGCGGTGTACGGGCTGGGCGCCGTGCCCGAGCGGTGGACCGTCCCGCTGCACGTGCCGCTGCCGGGCGGTGGCGGTCGGACGCTGCACCTTGCCGATCTGGTGGGGTTGGCCGAGCGCCTCGCCGCGGCGTGACGGGGCCGACCCGGTCGGTCGTGCGGGCCGGGCCGGCCGGGGCGGGCACGTGGGTCAGGCCGCCACCCGGGCGGAGCCGAGGGAGTCGGCGGCCAGGATGCGTGGGGCGCCCGGTTCGTAGAAGACCTCGAGGTCGGTGACGGTGAACCCGGCGTTGGTGATCATCGGCACGATCGGCCGGTCGAGGTGGCAGCCGGCGAAGGCCCGCTGCTGGATCGGGTCGAGCCGGTGCTGCCAGCGGCGGACGCCCTGGTCGGCCTCGGGCGCGAGGCCGTGCTCGACGAAGCGCAGCACGCCGCCGGGCCGCAGCACCCGGCGGATCTCCCGCAGCGCCGCCTGGGCGTCCGGGATGGTGCACAGCGTCCAGGTGGAGAGCGCGGAGTCGAACGAGGCGTCGGCGAAGGGCAGCCGCTGCCCGTCCCGCGCGGCCAGCCGGACCGGTGCCCGGGAGCCCGCCACCCGGTCGGCGGCCATCCGCCACGCGACGTCGGACGGTTCGACGGCGGCGACGGAGTCGACCTCGGGCGGGTAGAACCGGATGTTGAGCCCCGACCCGAAGCCGAGCTCCACCACCTCGCCGGTCAGGCCCCGGCAGGCCCGCTCCCGGATCGGCTCGCCGGTCTTCATCCCGCACGCCCAGTCGATGAGCCGCGGGACGACGTGTTCGCTGTAGTAGCCCATGGCGCTCTCCCGTACCCCCTGGACCGGCCCGGCCCGCGGCGCGCTCGCACACACCCGTGCGCCGACGGGCGACCCGGTCGGCCGACCAGGTCCTCCTTCCAGGATCGCCGCCCGGCCGACCGGTGTCACGCCTGTACGGCGGCGCCGGGGCCCGGCCGTCGGACAGGCCTCAGGGCGCCACGGTGAACAGCAGCGAGGCGTTGTGGCCGCCGAAGCCGAACGCGTTGGTCAGGGCCGCCTCCGCCAGGACCTTGCGCGGTTCCCCGGCCACCACGTCCAGGGCCACCTCCGGGTCGAGGGTGTCGAGGTTGAGGGTCGCCGGGACGAGGCCGTCGCGCAGGGCGAGGACCGTCGCCAGCGCACCCAGCGCGCCGGCCGCGCCGAAGAGGTGACCGGTCATCGACTTGGTGGCGGTGACCGCGGGGTGGGTGCCGATCGCCGCCGCGACCGAGCCCGCCTCGGCCAGGTCGCCGAGCGGCGTCGACGTGGCGTGCGCGTGCACCACCCCGACCGCCTCGGGCGGCAGCCCGGCCGCCGCCAGCGCGAGCCGCATCGCCCGGACCTGGCCCTGCGGGTGGGCCGCGGTGATGTGGTGCGCGTCCGAGGTGACGCCCGCGCCCGCGAGCACCGCGTGCACCCGCGCCGCCCGCGCCGCCGCCCGGGAGGCACGCTCCAGCACGACCACCGCCGCGCCCTCGCCGATCACGAACCCGTCCCGGTCGACGTCGAACGGCCGGGACGCGGCAGCGGGCGCGTCGTTGCGCGTCGAGTGTGCCCTGGCCTGCGCGAAGCCCGCCAGCGGCAGCGGATGGATGCACGCCTCGGCGCCGCCCGCGACCACCACGTCCGCCCGGCCCAGCCGGATCAGGTCCAGCCCGAGCGCGAGGGCCTCCGCCCCGGACGCGCACGCGGAGACCGGCGTGTGCGCCCCGCCGCGGGCACCGAGTTCGATCGACACCCAGGCCGCCGGACCGTTCGCCATCAGCATCGGCACCGTGTGCGGCGACACCCGGCGGAAGCCCGACGTCTCCAGCACGTCGTCCTGCCCCAGCATGGTGTGCGCCCCGCCGGTGCCGGTGCCGATCACCACCGCCAGTCGCTCCGGTGCGACGTCCGGCGCGCCCGCGTCCGCCCACGCCTCCCGCGCGGCGACCAGCGCCACCTGCTCGCAGCGGTCGAGCCGGCGGGCCTGCACCCGGTCCAGCACGGTGGTCGGCTCGACCTTCAGCCGCCCGGCGATCCGCACCGGCAGGTCCGCCGCCCACCCCTCCGTGATCGCGCCGATCCCGGACTCCCCGGCCAGCATCGCCGCCCAGGTCGACGCGACGTCGCCGCCCAACGGCGTGGTGGCGCCCAGTCCGGTGACCGCCACGGCTTCGGTGACCATACCCACGACAACCCGCTCCCTCTGTGGACAAGTGACAGCACACAGGGTCGGCCACACCTCGACCGGCCGCCCCGATGGCCACCCTGCCAGTGCAGTTGCCGATCACGGGGGCTATCACCCACCGTGTCGCGCCCGCGAAATCTGTAGGGTCTCGATGCATGAATCCGTGATCACCGGATATTGCCTCGCCCCGCGCCCGACACCGCGCCAGGATGGCGCGGTGACTGCGACGAGCGAGCTGCTGACCGCCCTGGCCGACAACCCGGCACTCCCCAGCGAGCTGATCGACCGCCTGACCGCCCTCGCCGACCAGGACACCGCCGACGCCCTGGCCGGACGCACCGACCTGACCCGGGCCCAGGTCCGGGCCCTGCTCGCCGCCAGGCCGTCGACCGACGTCTGCCTCGCATACGCCGGCACACTGGCCGCCGACGACCTCGACCCGGACGCGCTGCCGGACGCCGCCGTCGCGCTGCTCGACCTCGGTGCCGGACGCCCGGAGTGGGCCGACCGGCTCGCCGCGGATCCCGACCCCGACCGGCGCGAGCGGCTCGCCGACTGCTCGGACCTTCCCGCGGCCGCGGCGGCCGTCCTCGCCGCCGACCCCGAGCCGCAGGTGGCCGCCGCCCTCGCGGCCCGGACCACGCACCGCGAGCTCCTCACCCGCCTCGCCGCCCACCCCTACCAGGACGTCCGCGCCGCCCTCGCCGGAAACCCGGCAGCACCGCCGGACGTGCTGGCCGCCCTGCTGGACGGCGAACGCCTCCCGGCGGCCGAACGCTGCACCGTGTGCGAGCGCGAAGCCGTCCCGTTCGAGCACGACCCGTCCTGCCCGCGGACCGACTGCGCCCTGCCGCCCGGCGCCGCGTGCGACGGCGGCCACCAGTCGGTCACCGAGAAGCTGCGCCTGCAGGCCGTGGAGAACCCCGCGACCCCCGCGGACGCGGCCGCCCGGCACGCCGACTCCCCGTCCGCACTGCTGCGCGCCGTCCTCGCCGAACGGGCCGACCTGCCCGCCGCGACCGCCCGGCGGCTGGCGGCGGACCCGATCCCGATGGTCCGCGCCCACCTGGCGGCCAACCCCGCAGCCGGGGCGGACCTCCTGCGGCGACTGGCCGACGACGGCTACGACGAGGTCAGACGGGCGGCGGCGCACAACCCGGCCGTGCCGCTGGACGTCCTCGCCGCCGTCGCCACCACCACCCGGCTCGGGCCCGGGGCCGCACCGGCCGCCGCCCTCGCCGGCCCGGACGAGCTGCGAGGCCTGGCCACCCACCGGCACCCGGCCGTCCGACGGCTCGCCGCCCAGCGCACCGACCTCCCCGACACCCTGCGGGACGCGCTCGCCGCCGACCCCGACGCCAAGGTGGCCGCCGCCGTCGCGGCCCACCCGGGCCTGTCCGACGCGCAGCTACGAGCCCTCGCGGACCGCTTCGGCGCCCAGGTCGCGGCCGGGATCGCCGCCAACCCGGACGCCCGACCGGATCTGCTCACCGAACTCGTCCACCGCCGGCCCGCCGCCCGCAAGGCGCTGCGCGCCGTCGCCCGCCGCCCGGACGCACCGGCCGACGCCCTGCGCGCCTGCCTCGACGACCCGAAGGCCGGCCCCCTCGCCGCCGCCCACCCGGCCCTGCCCCCCGACCTGGTCGTCACCCTCCTCCACGGCCCCGACCAGGCGCTCGCCGAAGCCGCCGCAAGCAACCCGGCCCTGCCGCCGGCAGCCATGGCCGCCCTCCTGCCCCCACCCTGACCCGCCACCGGATGCCCGCCGCAGAGCAACCGCTGCCCCGAGCCCGACCGCCTGCCGGAGCCCGACCGCCTGCCCGAGGTCGAATCCGCGGTTGCGACGGCGGCACCGCCACCCACCGCCCGGGACATGCAGGCGCACGAGTGTCCGAGGCATCCGCCGGGCGCAGCCGCCACCGGCGGCTACGGGACTCCCGGCCCCGTCGGTGCCGCCCGCCGTCCATCGGGCCGGTCGGCGTCTGCCGCAGGGGCGGGTGAGGCAGCGGGACGTGTGGCGCGGGGTGGCCGACAGGAGCCCGTGGCCGCGTGCGGGTCAGCCGCGGCGGCGGGGCTTGCCGGGGCGGGCGGGGGCGCCCTTGCGGGGTGTGGAGCCCTGGCCGGTGCGCTTGGCGCCGGCGGCGGAGCGGTTTCCGGTCGCCTTGCCCTTCGCGGGCTGCTGCGGCTTGCGCGGCTGCTTGGTGGCGGCCTGCTGCTGCCGGTCGGCGCCGGCGACGCCGCGGGAGCTGTTGACGGTGCGGCCGCGGACGATGCCGATGAGCTCCTCGACCAGCACGGGGGTGTCCTCGCCGGTCGGCCAGGACAGCGCGACCCGGGACTCGGGGGCGTCGGCGACCGTGCGGTAGGTGAGGTCGCGGCGGTGGTGGAGGCGGGCCAGCGACTGCGGCGCGACCAGGACGCCGATTCCGGCGGCGACCAGCTCGACGGCGTCGCCGGTGGTCGCGGGCCGCTCGAACGCGGGCTCGCCGGGCAGCTCCTCCCAGCCGAGGGTGTCGTCGAGCGGGTGGAGCACGACCTCGTCGGCGAGGTCGGCCAGGGTGATCTCCTCGGCCGCGGTGATCACGTGGTCCTTGGGGACGACGGCGACCGTGGTCTCGGTGTACAGCGGGATGGCGTTGAGCACGGTCCTGTCGACCGGCAGGCGCAGCAGCGCGGCGTCCGCGTCGCCGCTGAGCAGCAGCCCGGCGGCCTCGCCGGGGTCGGCCGCCACCAGGGTGAGCGGGATGTCGGGGAGCCGCTCGGACCAGATCCGCACCCACTTGGTGGGCGTCACCCCGGGCACGTAGGCGAGCCGGAACTCGGCGGGCAGGTCGGCGCTGATCGGGCTGGTCACCGGCTCAGCGTACCGGCCGCGGGGGGTCGGCCGAGGTCGTGGTCGGGGCGGGGGCGCGCGCTCGTTACCCTTGACACCATGACGTCCCACCAGACCGCCCAGACGATGAAGCCCGCCACCGCGGCGAAGAAGCTGGGTGTGTACCTGCCCGCCACGCCCGCCGAGTTCCAGGAGGGTGTGGTTTCGCGTGCCGAGCTGAACTCCCTCCAGGCCGACCCGCCCGAGTGGCTGCGCGAGCTGCGCCGCACCGGTCCGCACCCGCGTCCGGTGGTGGCGGCGAAGCTGGGCGTGTCGATCGCGGGTCTGGCGCGTGGCGGGGTCACCGAGGCGCTGACCACGGAGCAGATCGAGGCGCTGAAGGACGAGAACCCGCTGTGGCTGCAGCACGAGCGCGCCACCCAGGTCGATGTTCGCAAGGAGGCGGTCCGGATCAAGGAGAAGAACCGCCAGAAGGACGCGCAGAAGGACGCCCAGAAGTAGCCACGGGCGACGGCGGTCGGCCGACCACGGCCCGGACCGGGTTGTGGTCGGAGAGGCCGTGCACGTCCCGTACCGCCGCGTCGCGCCCGGCGAGGCCGCCCCGGACCACCACGTGGTCGATCCACTGGGATTTGGGCGCCCCGGGTTCGCGCGGCCGGGTCGGCCCGGCGCCGGCCGGCAGCGCGGTGACCGTGAAGTCCGGGCCGAGTTCGGCCGCCACCACGGTGCGGTCGGCGTTGAAGTCGCCGAGCAGCACCGCGGGTCCGTCGCCCGCGGCCTCGGCCACCACCCGGGCGAGGTGGGCGAGCTGGCCGGGCCGCCGGTCGTCGCCGGTGCTCACATGGGTGGCGACCACCAGCAGGTCGGGGGTGCGGACGGCGAGCAGGCCCTTGCCGGGTGCGTCGGCGAACGCCTCGGCGGCCACCGCCTCGCCGGGTCCGTCGAGGAGCAGCACCAGGTGTTCGGCGCGGTCGTCGAGCTGGGTGGGGATCCGTCGGGGTTCGGGGGTTCGCGGGTAGCGCAGCAGGTGGACGGTCCGTCCGCCGGGCAGGGCCGCGCGCAGGGCGGCGAGTTGGTCGCCGCTGACCTCCTGGAGGGCGATCACCTGCTCGGTCATCGCGGCGATCTCGGCGGTGACGCCGGTGATCCGGTCGGCCTCGGCGGGCCAGCGGTCGAGCATCGCGCTGGCGTAGTTCTCGGCGTGGACGCGGTGCAGCACGTTCCAGGTGGCGACGGCGGTCATGGGCCGATGGTACTGACGGAGAGTCAATCCGTTGTCACGGAGGCGAGTTTGTTCGGTTCCCGAGTGGACGTGCGGCGGGAGCCTCATTACGGTCTGGTATCGAACCTGTATTCCGGACCTTCACCCGTGGGGGTGAGTCCGCAGGAAGAGGAGCCCGCCTTGGCCACGCACCGCCGCCCCAAGCAGCCGAGCCGCGCACGGCTGACCGTGTTCACGGGTGCTGCCGCGACCGCGGTCGCGCTGACGGCCCAGCTGGCCGCGCACGCCGACCCCGCCCCGACCAAGGACGAGGTGAAGGCGCAGGTCGACAAGCTGGCCCAGGAGCAGGAGCAGGCGGCGGAGCGGTACAACGGCGCCAAGGAGCGGGCCGACCAGCTGCGCAAGCAGGCCGACCAGCTGCAGGACCAGATGGCCCGCAGTCAGGCGCAGCTGACCGAGCTGGCCTCCGGGCTGGCCGAGGTGGCCGGCGAGGAGTACCGGCAGGGCGGGGTCGACCCGTCGATACGCCTGATGCTGTCCAGCGACCCGGACGGGTACCTGGCGCAGGCGTCCAGCTACGAGCAGGCCGCCAACACCCAGGCGGACTCGCTGAAGGCGCTCAAGGACCAGCAGCGCCGGCTGGATCAGCAGAAGCAGGAGGCGACCGCGGTCCTGGCCGAGCTGGACGGCTCGACCAAGGTCCTGAACGAGGCCAAGAACGAGGTGCAGTCGAAGCTCCAGGAGGCGACGCGGCTGCTGTCCAGGCTCAGCCGGGCCGACCAGGCCGCGATCCGGGCCGGCGGCGACGGTACGGCCTCGCGGAGCGCCTCCCGGGTCGACCCGGCCACGCTGCCCCCGGCCAGCGGCGCCGCCGCGATCGCGGTGAAGACCGCCCTGGAGCAGCAGGGCGACCCGTACAAGTGGGGTGCGACCGGCCCGGGAAGCTTCGACTGCTCCGGCCTGATGGTGTTCGCGTACGCGAGCGCGGGCGTCTCGCTGCCGCGCACCTCGCAGTCGCAGGGCAGTGTCGGGACCAACGTCGGCACCGACTGGCACAACGCCCAGCCCGGCGACCTGGTGGTCTACCACTCCGACCGGCACCACGTCGGGATGTACATCGGCAACGGCCTGGTGGTGCACGCGCCGCAGAGCGGCGACGTGGTGCGGACCATGAAGGTGGACGCCATGACGATCTCCACCATCCGCCGGATCTGACCCGCGGACCCGCCCGCCGATCCCATCTGAACGTCAGGAGCCGGTCCGGAAACGGGCCGGCTCCTGGCGTTCACCTTGAGCTCCTTGCATGAATGTTCCGTGCTGCGTATATTCATGCCAAGCTTCAAGGAGGGAACGTCATGGCATTGCGAGTCGCCGTCGCCGGCGCCAGCGGGTACGCGGGGGGCGAGGTGCTGCGCCTGCTGCTCGGCCACCCGGAGGTGGAGATCGGCGCGCTCACCGGCGCCTCCAACGCCGGGACGAGGCTGGGGCTGCTCCAGCCGCACCTGCTGCCGCTGGCCGACCGGGTGCTGGAGCCGACCACGGCCGAGACCCTGGCCGGCCATGACATCGTCTTCCTCGGCCTGCCGCACGGCCAGTCGGCCGCCGTCGCCGAGCAGCTCGGCGAGGACGTGCTGGTGGTCGACCTGGGCGCCGACCACCGGCTGACCTCGGCCGCCGACTGGGAGCAGTTCTACGGCTCGCCGCACGCCGGCACCTGGCCGTACGGCCTGCCCGAGCTGCCCGGCCACCGGCAGGCGCTCAAGGGCGCCAGGCGGATCGCGGTGCCGGGCTGCTACCCGACCGCCGTCTCGCTGGCGATGTTCCCGGCGTACGCGGCGCAGCTGGTCGAGCCGGAGGCCGTGATCGTCGCCGCGTCCGGCACCTCGGGCGCGGGCAAGGCGGTCAAGGCGCACCTGCTGGGCAGCGAGGTGATGGGCTCGATGAGCCCGTACGGCGTGGGCGGCGGCCACCGGCACACCCCGGAGATGGCGCAGAACCTCACCCCGCTCGCCGGGGAGCCGGTCACCGTCTCCTTCACCCCGACGCTCGCCCCGATGCCGCGCGGCATCCTGGCCACCTGCAGCGCCAAGGCGAAGCCGGGCGTGACGGCCGAGCAGCTGCGCGCCGCCTACACCGAGGCGTTCGCGGCCGAGCCGTTCGTCCGCCTGCTGCCCGAGGGGCAGTGGCCGCAGACCAGCTCGGTCTACGGCTCCAACGCCGCGCTGGTCCAGGTCGCGCTGGACCCGCACGCCGGGCGCCTGATCGCGATCAGCGCGATCGACAACCTGGTGAAGGGCACCGCCGGCGGCGCGGTGCAGAGCATGAACATCGCCCTGGGCCTCCCCGAGGAGCTGGGCCTCCCGCTGAACGGAGTCGCACCGTGACCACCCCCCAGGCTGTGTCCGATCCCAAGAACGTCGGCGTGACGGCGGCGAAGGGCTTCCGCGCGTCGGGCGTCACCGCCGGCATCAAGGCTTCCGGCACCCCGGACCTCGCCCTGGTCGTCAACGAGGGCCCGTCCTTCGCGGCGGCCGGCGTCTTCACCTCCAACCGGGTGAAGGCCGCGCCGGTGCGCTGGTCGGAGCAGGTGCTGAAGGCCGGCGAGCTGGCCGCGGTGATCCTCAACTCCGGCGGCGCCAACGCCTGCACCGGCCCGGAGGGCTTCCAGGACACCCACGCCACCGCGGAGAAGGTGGCCGCCGAGCTGAACGTCGGCGCCGGCGAGGTCGCGGTCTGCTCCACCGGCCTGATCGGCCAGCGGCTGCCGATGGACATCCTGCTGCCGGGCGTGGAGACGGCCGTCGCGGCGCTCTCGCCGACCGGCGGCGAGCAGGCGGCGATCGCCATCAAGACCACCGACACCGTGCACAAGACCGCCCAGGTCACCCACGCGCAGGGCTGGACGGTCGGCGGCATGGCCAAGGGCGCGGGCATGCTCGCCCCGGGCCTGGCCACCATGCTGGTGGTGGTCACCACCGACGCCCAGGTCTCCGCCGCCGAGCTGGACGCCGCGCTGCGCGGTGCCACCCGGACGACCTTCGACCGGGTCGACTCCGACGGCTGCATGTCCACCAACGACACCGTGCTGCTGCTGGCCTCCGGCGCGGCCGGGGTCGCCCCGGACGCCGCGGAGTTCGCCGAGGCGGTCCGCACCGTCTGCGACGACCTGGCCCGGCAGCTGATCGGCGACGCCGAGGGCGCGTCGAAGGAGATCCGGATCGACGTGGTCAACGCCGCGAGCGAGGACGAGGCCGTCGACGTGGCCCGCACCATCGCCCGCAACAACCTGCTGAAGTGCGCCATCCACGGCGAGGACCCCAACTGGGGCCGGGTGCTGGCCGCGATCGGCACCACCGCCGCCGCCTTCGACCCGGACCGGCTGGACGTCGCGATCAACGGGGTCTGGGTCTGCCGCGACGGCGGCGTCGGCGAGGACCGCGACCTGGTCTCGATGAAGGACCGCGAGGTGGTCATCACCGCCGACCTCAAGGCCGGCGCCGAGAGCGCCACGGTGTGGACCAACGACCTCACCGCCGACTACGTCCACGAGAACAGCGCCTACTCCACCTGATCCCGGGGGAACAGAGACCGTGAAGATCGCACCCAAGGGCGAACAGGCCCGCAGCAACGCCGCGTTGCCCAAGGCCCGCACCCTCATCGAGGCGCTCCCGTGGCTGGAGCGCTTCCACGGCAAGACCGTCGTGATCAAGTTCGGCGGCAACGCCATGGTGGACGAGGAGCTGAAGTCCGCCTTCGCCCAGGACGTGGTCTTCCTGCGCTACGCCGGCCTCAACCCGGTCGTGGTGCACGGCGGCGGCCCGCAGATCAGCGCCCAGCTCGACAAGTTGGGCCTGGAGTCCTCGTTCACCGCGGGCCTGCGGGTCACCACGCCGGAGACCATGGACGTGGTCCGGATGGTGCTGGCCGGGCAGGTGCAGCGCGAGCTGGTCGGCCTGCTCAACGGCCACGGCCCGTTCGCGGTCGGCATGACCGGCGAGGACGCGCACACCATGACCGCGGTCAAGCGGTACGCGGTGGTGGACGGCGAGCAGGTCGACATCGGCCTGGTCGGCGACATCGTCAACATCGAGGCCGGCGCGGTGAAGGCGCTGATCGCGGACGGCCGGATCCCGGTGATCTCCTCGATCGCCCGCGGCGCCGACGGCCACGTGTACAACATCAACGCCGACACCGCCGCGGCCGCGCTGGCGGTGGCGCTGGGCGCGGAGATGCTGGTGATCCTCACCGACGTCGAGGGCCTGTACCGGGACTGGCCGAACTCGGACGACGTGATCAGCCAGCTGAACGCCTCCGAGCTGGACGCCATACTGCCCACCCTGGCCAGCGGCATGCTGCCCAAGATGGAGGGCTGCCTGCGGGCCGTCCGCTCCGGCGTGGGCACCGCCCGCGTGCTGGACGGGCGGGTGCAGCACTCGCTGCTGCTGGAGATCTTCACCGACGAGGGAATCGGCACCATGGTCGTGCCGGACGACGAACCGACCGTGACCGGGGGACTGGCATGAGCGACAACACCCAGATGACGCAGCGGTGGCAGCACTCGCTGATGGACAACTACGGCACCCCGCGGCTCCCGCTGGTCAGGGGCGAGGGCGCCACGGTCTGGGACGCCGACGGCAACGCGTACCTGGACCTGGTCGCGGGCATCGCGGTCAACGCCCTGGGCCACGCCCACCCGGCGATCGTGGAGGCGGTCACCGCCCAGATCACCACGCTCGGCCACGTCTCCAACCTGTTCATCGCCGAGCCGCCGGTCGCGCTCGCCGAGAAGCTGCTGGAGCTGGCCGGCCGGCCGGGCCGGGTGTTCTTCTGCAACTCCGGCGCCGAGGCCAACGAGGCCGCCTTCAAGATCGGCCGGCTGACCGGCCGGACCCACGTGGTCTCGCTGCAGGGCGGCTTCCACGGCCGGACCATGGGCGCGCTCACGCTGACCGCCCAGCCCGCCAAGCAGGACCCGTTCAAGCCGCTGCTCGCGGACGCCACCTACGTGCCGTTCGGCGACATCGAGGCGCTGCGGGCGGCCGTCACCACCGAGACCGCCGCGGTCTTCCTGGAGCCGATCCAGGGCGAGAACGGCGCGATCCCGCTGACCGGCGAGTACCTGCGGGCGGCCCGCGAGATCACCCGCGCCACCGGCACCCTGCTGGTCCTGGACGAGGTGCAGACCGGCATCGGCCGGACCGGCCACTGGTTCGCCCACCAGGCGTTCGAGGGCGTGGACCCGGACATCGTCACGCTGGCCAAGGGCATCGGCGGCGGTCTGCCGATGGGCGCCGTGCTGGCCTTCGGCGAGACCGGCGACCTGCTCCACCCGGGTCACCACGGCACCACCTTCGGCGGCAACCCGGTGGTCGCCGCCGCGGGCCTCGCGGTGATCGACACCATCGAGGGCCAGGGCCTGCTGGACCACGTCCAGAAGCTCGGCGAGCGGCTCAAGGCCGGCATCGAGGCGATCGGCGACCCGCTGGTCAGCCACGTCCGGGGCGCCGGTCTGCTGCTCGGCATCGTGCTCACCGAGCCCGTCGCCGCCCAGGTCCAGGCCGCCGCCCAGCAGGCCGGCTTCCTGGTCAACGCGGCCGTCGCCGACGCGGTCCGGCTGGTGCCGCCGCTGGTGCTCACCGAACAGCAGGCGGACGCCTTCCTGGCCGCGCTGCCCGGCATCCTCCGCTCGGTCCGCGAGGCCGCCCCCGGCGCGACCGCCTGACCCCAGTCCGGGAGAATCTTCATATGACCGCACCTCACGCCGACCAGCCCGCCGCCGGTCCGACGCCGCAGGTCCCGCAGACCCGCACCGCGCGCCACCGGCGGATCGTGGACCTGTTGACCCGTCAACCCGTCCGTTCGCAGAGCCAGCTGGCCAAGCTGCTCGCCGACGACGGGCTGGTGGTCACCCAGGCCACGCTCTCGCGGGACCTGGACGAGCTGGGCGCGGTGAAGATCCGCAACCGGGACGGCGCGCTCATCTACGCCGTTCCGGCCGAGGGCGGCGACCGCACGCCGCGCGCACCGATGGGTGAGTCCGCCAGCGAGGCCCGGATGGCCCGGCTGGCGGGCGAACTCATGGTCTCCGCCACCGCCTCCGGCAACCTCGTGGTGCTCCGCACCCCGCCGGGCGCGGCCCAGTTCCTGGCCTCCGCGATCGACGCGGCCGAGGTCTTCGAGGTCATCGGCACCATCGCCGGCGACGACACCGTGCTGCTGATCAGCCGCGACCCGGCCGGCGGCCAGGCACTGGCCGACCACCTGCTGCAGCTCGCCCAGGCCAAGGCCCAGTAGCGCTTCCCCGCCTTGCTTGTGGAAGTCATACGCACTGGTGCATACTTATGCCGATCGCTGTATGGATACCAAGGGAGCTCCCGCGATGACTGCCGACCGGAACGCCGACGTCCGACTCTGGGGAGCGCGCTTCGCCGACGGCCCCTCCGAGGCGCTGGCCAAGCTCTCCGCCTCGGTCCACTTCGACTGGCGGCTCGCCCCGTACGACATCGCCGGCTCCAAGGCCCACGCCCGCGTCCTGCACAAGGCCGGCCTGCTCACCGACACTGAGCTCGACGGCATGCTGGCCGGCCTCGACCAGCTGCTCGCCGACGTCGAGGCGGGCAGCTTCGTCGGCACGGTGGCCGACGAGGACGTGCACACCGCGCTGGAGCGCGGCCTGCTGGAGCGGCTCGGCGCCGACCTCGGCGGCAAGCTCCGGGCCGGGCGCTCGCGCAACGACCAGATCGCCACGCTCTTCCGGATGTACCTGCGCGACCACGCCAGGACCATCGGCGGCCTGGTCCTCGACCTCCAGCACGCCCTGGTCGGCCTCGCCGAGGCGCACCCCGACACCGCCATGCCGGGCCGCACCCACCTCCAGCACGCCCAGCCGGTGCTCTTCGCCCACCACGTGCTCGCCCACGTCCAGGCCCTCGGCCGGGACGCCGAGCGGCTGCGCCAGTGGGACGCGCGCACCGCGGTCTCCCCGTACGGCTCCGGCGCGCTGGCCGGCTCCTCGCTCGGCCTGGACCCGCAGGCGGTCGCCGCGGACCTCGGGTTCGAGGGCGGCTCGGTCGGCAACTCCATCGACGGCACCGCCTCGCGCGACTTCGTGGCGGAGTTCGCCTTCGTCACCGCGATGATCGGGATCAACCTCTCGCGGATCGCGGAGGAGATCATCATCTGGAACACCAAGGAGTTCGGCTTCATCACGCTGCACGACGCCTTCTCCACCGGGTCGTCGATCATGCCGCAGAAGAAGAACCCCGACATCGCCGAGCTCGCCCGCGGCAAGTCCGGCCGCCTGATCGGCAACCTGACCGGCCTGCTCGCCACCCTGAAGGCGCTGCCGCTGGCCTACAACCGGGACCTCCAGGAGGACAAGGAGCCGGTCTTCGACTCCTGCGACACGCTCGAGGTCCTGCTGCCCGCCTTCACCGGCATGGTCGCCACGCTCACCGTCCACCGCGAGCGGCTGGAGGAGCTGGCGCCGGCCGGCTTCTCGCTGGCCACCGACATCGCCGAGTGGCTGGTCAAGCAGGGCGTGCCGTTCCGCGTCGCGCACGAGGTCGCGGGCGCCTGCGTCAAGGTCTGCGAGGCCCAGGGCATCGAGCTGGCCGACCTCACCGACGAGCAGTTCGCGGCCATCTCCGAGCACCTGACGCCCGAGGTGCGGTCGGTGCTCAGCGTCCACGGCGCGATCGCCTCCCGCAACGGCCGCGGCGGCACCGCCCCGTCGGCGGTCGCCGTCCAGCTCGCCGAGATCAAGGCCGACCTGGCGGTCCAGGAGACCTGGGTGAAGTGAGCGGCCCCTTCCGGGGCTCCCCGAGCCCCGGTGGCACTTCGCCGTAATACTGGAACGGTGAAGGCTGCGGACGCCCTCCGTGAGGGCTTTCGGGGGCAGGTGGTGGTGCCCGGCGACGCCGGGTACGACGCGGCGCGCGCGGTGTGGAACGGCGCGATCGACCGCCGGCCCGAGGTGATCGCCCGCTGCACCGGCACCGCCGACGTCCTGCGGGCCGTCACCGTGGCCCGCGAGCACGGCCTGCTCACCGCCGTCCGCGGCGGCGGCCACAACATCGCGGGCCTGGCGGTCTGCGACGGCGGCATGGTGATCGACCTGTCCGCGATGCGCGGGGTCCGGGTCGATCCGCAGCGCCGGATCGCCCGGGCGCAGCCGGGCACCACCTGGGGCGGTTTCGACCACGAGACGCAGGCCTTCCGGCTGGCCACGCCGGGCGGTCTGATGTCCTCGACCGGCATCGCGGGGTTCACCCTCGGCGGCGGTTTCGGCTGGCTGAGCCGCGCGTACGGGCTGGCCTGCGACAACCTGCTGGAAGCGGATGTGGTGACGGCGGAGGGCCGGGTGGTCACCGCGAGCGCGGCCACCCACCCGGACCTGTTCTGGGGTCTGCGCGGCGGCGGCGGCAACTTCGGCGTCGTCACCACCTTCACCTACCGCCTGCACCGGATCGGCCCGGCGGTGCTGTGCGGCGGGCTGTTCTTCCCGGCCGAGCACCTGGCCGCCACGGTGCGTGCGGTCCGCGACCTGATGGCGGACGCCCCGGACGAGCTGTTCGCCTCCTGTGTCTTCGGCCGGGCGCCGGCCGCGCCGTTCCTGCCGACCGAGTGGCACGGGCGGCCGATCGTCCGGGTCGGGGTCTGCTGGGCGGGCCGCGCGGACCGCGGGCGCGAGGTGGTGGCGCCGCTGCGGGCGCTGCCGCACCTGGTGGCGGACGCCGTGCAGACCCGGCCGTACACCGTGTGGCAGCAGATGCTGGACCCCGGTTGGGGGCCGGGCGCGCACAACTACTGGAAGTCGGAGTACCTGTCGGTGCTGGACGACGCCGCGATCGACACGGTGGCCGCGTACTTCGCGACCGCCACCTCGCCGCTCTCCGACGTCAAGCTCGCCTTCCTCGGCGGCGCGATCGCCCGGGTCGGTGCGGAGGACACCGCGTACACCCACCGTGCGGCGCCGTACCTGCTGAACATCAACAGCCGCTGGGAGTCGGGCGAGCCGGATCCGCACGTGGCGTGGACCCGGGGGTTCTGGAACGCGATGCGGCCGCACTCCTCGGGCGGGGTGTACGTGAACTTCCTCGGGCAGGAGGGGCCCGGCCGGGTCCTGGAGGCGTACGGCAGGGCGAAGTACGAACGGCTGACGGCGCTCAAGGACCGCTGGGACCCGGAGAACTTCTTCCGCGTCAACCAGAACATCCCGCCCAGCGTCTGACCGTTACCTCGGGCCGCGCCGGGCCGTCATACCGGGCGTGCTCCCCGTGACCGAGCTGCGGCCCGCGCTCACCGCCTTCCTCTCCGTCCTCGCGGCCGGCACCGGCGTGGACGCCGACGACCTGGAACAGTCCGTCTGGCTACGTGCGATGGAACGCTCGCGGACCTCCGGCCTGCCGGCCGACGCCCGAAACTGGCTCCGCGGCCTCGCCGTCCGCGAGGCGCTGTCCGGCCGCGGGGGCGGCCCGGAGACCGCGGTGGCACGGGTGACGCAGCGTCATCGCGGGCCGGAGGAGGAGCTGCTCCGGGCGGAGCGGAGCGAGTCCCTCCGGCGCGCGCTCGACCTGGTGCCGAGCCGGTGCCGGGAGCTGCTGGAGGAGCTCGCGGCCTCGCCGGACCTCACCTACCGGCAGCTGGCCGACCGGCTGGACCTGCCGCGCGGCTCGATCGGGCCGCTCCGCTCGCGCTGTCTGGGGCGGCTGCGGTCGCTGGTGGCGGCGGTGCGGGAGGAGTGACGCTCGCCACGTCGGGCGTCCGGAAGGTTGAGATCACCCATATGGCGGGTAGAGCGGTGGCGAACGTCTCCCTTGACGGTCGCTCGACTGCCCGGATACTGAGCGTAAGCACAGTGTCGGCTCCCGTGAGCGGTACCACCGTCGGGCGGGGGCGTCGCTGCGCTTCTCCCGGACCGGGCAGATCCCCGTCCGGGCACACCTCGGACAGGGCGGGTGCGAGACCCTCACACGCGCGCCGGCCACGACGATGGGGAGGCCCCCGCACATGGGCATGAGTGTGATCATCTCGACGGCACGCCAGGACGAGGCGGAGCAGATCCTGAAGCTCCAGTACCTCGGTTACCAGGGCGAGGCCGAGCTGTACGCGGACTGGACGATCGATCCGCTGACGCAGACCCTGGAGAGCCTGCGCGAGGAGCTGGCGGAACGCCACGTCCTGGTCGCCAGGCTCGGCGACGAGGTCGTGGGCTCGGTCCGCGGCTGGGTGGACGAGGAGGGCGTGGGCCGGATCGGCCGCCTGGTGGTCCACCCCCGGATGCAGCGCCACGGCCTGGGCCGGCGGCTGCTGGCCGGGATGGAGGCGCAGCTGGCCGAGGCCGGCGCGGTGGGCGGCTTCGAGCTGTTCACCGGCCACCGCAGCCTGGCGAACCTGCGTCTGTACCAGCGTCAGGGCTACCGGCAGACCGGGGTCCGCGAGGTGTCCCGGCAGCTGTCGATCGTCACCATGGCCAAGCCCGTCGCGGCCTCCCTGGCGGCCTGAGAAGCCCGTCGCGGCCACCACGGCGCCCGCCCCATGACCGGGGGCGGGCGCCGTTCGCCTTGGTGCGCCCGTGTCGTGTCCACATATCGGACGCCGTCTCCTGATAATTGGGACCGTGTCCATATGTCTGATTTACTTGCTTCCATGACTGCGACGACGAACTGCACCCCCACCGGCACCGTGCCGGCAGGTGAGCGATGCATGTGTCGTCGAATGTGTCGCCGCTGAGCGCCTCTTCTTCTTCCCGCCCAGCCTTCTCCTCCTGTCGCCGCTGATGACTCGTTAGGGCCATGCCCGCGAGCATCCCCGCCGCCCACCGGCCACGATCGACACAGCGACAGGAACTGATTCCCTTTCACAGGCGCGGACCGCCACGAGTCGTCCGCCCCCGAACAACGGAAGCAGCTGTGATCACCACCAAGGACCTGACGAAGGTCTACCGCTCCCGGGGCCGCGAGGTCACCGCCCTGCACGGCGTCGACCTGCACGTACGCGAGGGCGAGGTCTACGGGGTCGTCGGCACCAGCGGCGCCGGCAAGTCCACCCTGATCCGCTGCGTGAACCTGCTGGAGCGCCCCAGCTCCGGCAGCGTCACCGTGGACGGCGTCGAGCTGACCGCGCTGCCCGGCGGCGAGCGGGCGGGCCGTGAACTGCGCGAGGCCCGCCGGCGGATCGGCATGGTGTTCCAGCACTTCAACCTGCTGTCCTCGCGCACCGTCCAGCAGAACGTCGAACTCCCGCTGGAGATCATCGGCCTGGACCGCACCCAGCGCCGCCGCAAGGCCGCCGAACTGCTCGACCTGGTCGGCCTCGGCGACCGCGCCCGCAGCTACCCGAGCCAGCTCTCCGGCGGCCAGAAGCAGCGCGTCGGCATCGCCCGTGCGCTGGCCGGCGACCCCAAGGTGCTGCTCTCCGACGAGGCCACCAGCGCCCTCGACCCGGAGACCACCCGCTCCATCCTCAAGCTGCTGCGCGACCTCAACCAGCAGCTCGGCCTGACCGTCCTGCTGATCACCCACGAGATGGACGTGATCAAGTCGGTCTGCGACTCGGCGGCGCTGATGCGCGGTGGCCGGGTGGTGGAGTCCGGCGGCCTCACCGGGCTGCTCGCCGACCCGAACTCGCAGCTTGCCCGCGAGCTGTTCCCGCTCGGCGACTTCGGCAGCGGCCACCCCGGCCGGACCGTCCTGGAGATCACCTTCCAGGGCGACGCGCCCGCCCAGCCGTTCGTCTCCCAGCTCGCCCGCACCTACCAGATCGACATCAACATCCTCGGCGCCGCGGTGGAGACCATCGCCGGCCTGATGGTCGGCCGGATGCGCGTCGAACTGCCCGGCAGCCACCAGGACAACGTGGTGCCGATCGGCTACCTGCGCGAGCAGGGCCTGCAGGTGGACGTGCTGGACGTGAACGGAGCCGCGGCATGACCTGGGACCAGATGCAGGAACTGATGTGGCCCGCCACCTGGGAGACCCTGGGGATGGTCGGCCTCAGCTCGGTCATCACCATCGTGGTCGGCCTGCCGGTCGGACTGCTGCTCGTGCTCACCGACAAGGGCGGGCTGCTGCAGAACCTGGCGGTCAGCCGGGTGCTCGGCATGATCGTCAACATCGGCCGCTCGATCCCGTTCATCATCCTCGTGGTCGCGCTGATCCCGTTCACCCGCTGGGTCACCGGCACCACCCTCGGCTGGCAGGCCGCCAGCGTGCCGCTGGCCGTCGGCGCGATCCCGTTCTTCGCCCGGCTG
The DNA here is from genome assembly GCF_043200835.1 of Kitasatospora sp. NPDC048365. Classification (NCBI taxonomy): domain Bacteria; kingdom Bacillati; phylum Actinomycetota; class Actinomycetes; order Kitasatosporales; family Streptomycetaceae; genus Kitasatospora; species Kitasatospora sp. NPDC048365. The sequence goes on along the minus strand of NZ_JBICYJ010000027.1, from coordinate 25,922 downwards.
GTGGAGACCTCCGTCCGCGAGGTCGACCCCGGCCTGGTCGAGGCGGTGCAGTCGATGGGCGGCTCCACCCCGACGATCGTCCGCAAGACCCTGCTGCCCGAGTCGTTGCCCTCGCTGATCGCCGCCGTCACCACCACGGTCATCGCGCTGATCGGCTACTCGGCGATCGCCGGCGCGGTCGGCGGCGGCGGCCTCGGATCCCTCGCCATCACCTACGGCTACCAGCGCTTCGAGACCGCCTTCATGTGGGTGATCGTCGCGGAGATCGTGGTCATCGTGACCGTGCTGCAGACCATCGGCGACTACGCCGCCCGCAGGCTCTCCCACCGCGGCGACTACGCCAGCCCGCTCGCGTTCTTCCGCAGCGCCAGTGCCCGGCCCACCGAGGCCGAAGAGGACACCCTGTCCGTCCACTGAACTTCCGCTCCCACCAGGGGCGGTCCGCAAGAAACCCGCAGAAAGGCACTTTTCGTGCGTAACGTTCTGAAGACCACCGTCGTCACCGCCACGGCCGCCGGCCTCGCCCTCACCCTCGCGGCGTGCGGCAGCGACAGCTCGACCGGCGGTGCCTCCGCCGACCCCAACAAGGCCCTCACGGTGGTCGCCAGCCCCACTCCGCACGCCCAGATCCTCCAGTACGTGAAGGACAACCTGGCGGCGTCGGCCGGGCTGAAGCTCGACATCAAGGTGGTCAACGACTACGTGACCCCCAACACCTCGGTCCAGGACGGCTCCGCGGACGCCAACTACTTCCAGCACGTGCCGTACCTGGAGGAGTTCAACAAGAAGAACGGCACCAACGTGGTCTCGGTGGAGACCGTCCACCTGGAGCCGCTCGGCCTCTACTCCAAGAAGGTCAAGGCCGTCACCGAGCTGGCCGACGGCGCCCAGGTCGCGCTGCCCAACGACGCCACCAACGAGGGCCGGGCGCTCAAGCTGCTCGCCGACAACAACGTCATCACCCTCAAGTCCGGCGCCGGCGTCACCGCCTCCGTCCAGGACATCGCCTCCAACCCGAAGAACCTCAAGTTCAAGGAGCTGGAGGCGGCCCAGCTGCCGCGCGCCCTGCCGGACGTGGACGCCGCCGTCATCAACGGCAACTACGCCCTGGAGGCCAACCTCAAGCCTGCCACCGACGCGCTGATCCTGGAGAAGGCCGAGGGCAACCCCTACGCCAACATCCTGGCCGTCAAGAAGGGCGACGAGAGCGACCCGCGGGTCAAGAAGCTCGCCGAGCTGCTCCACTCCGACCAGGTCAAGAAGTACATCCAGGACACCTTCCAGGGCTCCGTCATCCCGGCGTTCTGACACACCGTCGACCGGCCCCCGGCGTGACCGCGCCGGGGGTCGGTCGTGCAGTATGCAACTCCACGGGTCCGGGGCGTACGGTGTGTCAACGACCCGGCGAGGAGATGACGGCATGGCAGCGAGCTTCCCCGAGACAGCCATCAGCACCGACCAGTTGCTGCTGCGCCCGCTTGCGGACGAGGACGTGCCCAGCCTGGTCGCGATGTTCGACGACGAGCCGGTCCGCACCTGGACCGACTACCCGCAGCCCTACACCGAGGCGCACGCCCGCGAGTTGGTCCGCCTGCTCGCCCCCGCCAGACGGGCCGACGGGCGCGGAATCGTTTTCGCCGTCACCGAGCACCTCACCCAGCGCGTCGTCGGCCTCGCCGAACTGCGCCGCACCGACTGGCGGCTGCGCGCCACCGAGGTCCGCTTCCTCACCGCCTCCTGGGCCCGCGGCGAGGGCTACGCCCCCGAGGCGGTGCTCGGCGTCGCCCAGTGGCTGTTCGAGGACCGCGACTTCCAGCGCCTCGAACTGCGCACCGCCGCCGGCAACGCCGCCGCCCAGCAGGTCGCCCAGAAGACCGGCGCGATCAGCGAGGGCGTGCTGCGCAACGCCGCCACCGTCCGCGGCGACTGGGGCGACGCCGCCGTGGAGCGCACCGACCTGATCGTCTGGAGCCTGCTCCCCGAGGATCTCGACCCCACCGGCGGCTCCGACCGGGCCGAACGCCCGTACGCCCTGCGGGACTGATACCCGCCGCCCCCACCGATCGCGTGCCAGTGCGGCCACGGCGGCGGCACAACCGGTAGCCTCTGGTGCTGGACGCGCCGGTGCCGGCGCGGCCGACCACGGGGCGGACCAGGCGAGGGAGAGCGGCCGGGATGGCTGACCGGATCACGGTCATCGGGTGGGACGGAACGCCGCTCACGGAGGCCGCCGCCGGCGCGCTCGCCGGAGCGACACTGGTGGCCGGGGCGCCCTACCAACTCAACGCCCTGCCGGTCCCGGCGACCGCCGAGCGGATCGGCCTCGCGGACCTGCGCACCGCCGCCCGCCGGCTGGCCGAGCACCGCGGCACCGCCGTCGTCGTCGCCGAGGGCGACCCCGGCTTCTTCGGCGTCGTGCGCACCCTGCGCCGCCCCGAGTTCGGCCTCGAACTCGAAGTGCTGCCCGCCGTCTCCTCCGTCGCCGCCGCCTTCGCCCGGGCCGGCATGGCCTGGGAGGACGCCCAGGTGGTCTCCGTGCACGGCGGCCGGCTGCGCCGCGCCGCCAACATCTGCCGCGCCCACCCCAAGGTCGCCGTCCTCACCACCGCCGACGCCGGCCCCAGCGAACTCGCCCTGATGCTGCGCGGCGTCCCACGCACCTTCGTGGTCTGCGAGGGGATCGGCACCCCCGAGGAGGACGTCACCGTCCTCGACTCCGAACGCGTCCCCGACCACGACTGGCGCGAACCCAACGTCGTCCTGGTCATCGGCGGCGGCCCGCAGCCCGGTGAGGAGGCGGCCGGCTGGCTGGCCGGCCGACCGCTCGGCTTCCCCGGCCCCGACCGCGGTTGGGCGCTGCCCCGCGGGGCGTACGCGGGCGCGGACGCCGGTGCCCGGCGCGCCACCGCCCTGCCCTCGCACGTCCGCGCGCTCGCGCTGGCCCGGCTCGCGCCCGTCCCCGGCGACCTGGTCTGGACGGTCGGCGCCGGCGACGGCGCACTCGCCGTCGAGACCGCCGGCTTCGGCGCCGCCGTGGTCGCCGTCGAACCCGACCGCGCCGCCTGCGCCCGGATCTCCGCCAACGCCCGCCGCCGCGGCGTCGAGGTGGAGACCGTCCCCGGCGAACCCGCCGACGTGCTCGGCGGCCTGCCCGAACCCGACGCCGTCGCCGTCGAGTCCGGCGGCGCCGACGTGGTCCGCGAGGTGGTCGCCCGCCGCCCCGAACGCCTGGTCGCGGTCGCCGGCTCGCTGGCCGAATCCGGCGAGATCCACCGCATCCTCACCTCCGCCGGGTACCGCACCGACGGCGTCCTGCTGCAGTCCGCGCCGCTCACCGCCGACCCCGACGCCGCCGCCGGAGCGACCCTCGGACGCGCCGACTACACCCTCCTGATCTGGGCCGAGCAGCCCGACTGAGCCCGGCCGCCGCACCCTACCGACCACGCCTTGGACAGCCACGGTGATCCCGGTCGCATCCGGACACGGTTTCGAGAACGCGTCCGCCGCGGCCGGTAGGGTTGGGCCCCTGGGTTGCGCTCGCCGATCCGGTGCATCGTGTCCGATCCGGCACGGTTGTCCCCTTTTTGACGCGTTGCAATCCGAAATGACCCGGATTGCGGGCATTCGACGCGCTGCGCACCGGCCCGGAAGAATGCCCACGGGCCCCGGAGCGGTCGTGCCGCTTGCCCGGGGTTGTCGTTGTTTCAGATGGCGCGCCACCCCGACGGGTGACGCCCGTCCGGTGCTCGACGCCGGACGGTCCGGCCGCAGGTGCTAGTGCTAGGTGCAGACAGGGGCGGGTCGGTGCGAACCCGCTCCCGGCGGAGGTGGGTGCGGCGGTCGGCGACCGCGGCACCGAGGGCGCGCAAGCGGCCCGGAAGGAGCTTTTGACATGACCGATGGCGGCCACGTCCCCAACGGCGGCCCGCTCGCGCCCGAGCCCGGCGACCCCGGGCACGCGCCCGGCGCGCCGCTCGGCAGCCCCTGGTCCACCGAGCACCGGCCCGCGTACACCTTCCTCGACCAGCCCGACCAGCTGGACGAGGAAGAGGACGTCCTGCTGATGCCCGGCCCGCAGGCCGCCTGGGGCGAGCCCATCCACGGCGCCGTCGAGACCGTCAACGTCGACCCCACCGCCGCCGACCTCCCCGTCGGCGACACCATGCCGCTGCGCACCGTCGACGACCCGGCCGCCGCCACCCCGCCCGCCGGCACCCCGGTCGCGCCCTCCTGGCCGCCGCTCACGCCGCCCGCCCCGGCCGCCGCGGAACCGGTCGCGCAGCCCGCGTCCGCGCCCGCGCCCGTCGTCGAACCGCTGACGGCCGCTCAGCCCCAGCCGCGCCGCCCCCTGCACGCCGGCCCGCCGATCCCGGACCCCTCCCTGATGACCGGGCACGTCCCGGTCCGCTCGCTCGCCGACCGCGGCCCCTCCACCACCCCCGGCGGCACCCCCGCCTACGGCGTCCCCGTCCCGCCCGCGCCGCCGCTCACCCCGCTCTTCAGCGACGCCCAGCAGCCCGCACCTGCGGACGCCCCCGCGGCAGCCGCTGCCCCCGCCACCGCACAGCCGGTGCCCGCGGACGCCACCGTGCAGCCCGTGCCCGTGCCCGCGGACGTCGCCGCGCAGCCGGTGCCCGGCGACGCCCCCGCCCAGCTCGCGGACGTCGCCGCGGCAGCCGTTGCCCCCGCCGCAGCAGCGCCCGTCGCCGCGCAGCCCGTGCCCGCCGCCGATCCCGCGCTCGCCACCGCGCAGTCGGTGCCCGGCGACGCCTCCGCCGCAGCGGCGCCCGCGCCCGCGCCCGCCGCCGTGCAGCACCTGCCGGTCGACGCCGTCGCCCAGCCCGTGCCCGCCGCCGATCCCGCGCTCGTGGACCCGGCCGCGGCAGCCGTTGCCGCCGCCGCGCAGCCCGTTCCCGCCGAGGTCGCCGCCGCAGCGCACCTCGCCCAGCCCGCGCCCGAGGCCACCGTCGCAGCGCCCGTCGCGCAGCCCGCGCCCCTGGACGCCACCGCTCAGCCCGTGCCCACGGAGGCGCCCGTGGTCACCGCGGAGCAGCCCCTGCCCGGCGACGGCATCGCCGTCCAGCCCGCGCCCCTGGACGCCACCGCGGCAGCGCACGTCGCCCAGCCCGTCCCGGCAAACACCGTCCCGGCCATGCCCGTTGCGCAGCCCGCCCCCGCCGACGCCCTCCAGCCGGCTCCGGCGGAGGCGGCGTTCCCCGGTCACCTGTCGCCCGCCGACGCACCGCACCCGGGCGTCGGCGGCCAGGACGGTCAGCCGCTCCCGGTCGGTCCGGACGGTCTTCCGCTTGCCCCCGCGCAGCCCCTCGCGGTCGGTGCCGACGGCCAGGTCCTGGCCCAGGCGCAGCCGTTCGCGGTCGGCCCGGACGGTCAGCCGCAGGTCCTCGCCGCCGAGCCGGTCGCCCAGCTCGCCGCTGTCGGTCCCGATGGCCAGCCGCTCCCGGTGGGTCCGGACGGTCTTCCGCTCGCCCCTGCGCAGCCCCTGGCCGTCGGTGTCGACGGCCAGGTCCTGGCCCAGGCGCAGCCGTTCGCGGTCGGTCCCGAGACGCTGCACCTCGCCGCCCCGGTCGCCGCGCTGCCCGTCGACGCCCAGTTCGCCGCTGTCGGCCCGGACGGACAGCCGCTCGCTCCGGTCGGCGCCGAGACCCTGCACCTCGCCGCCCAGGACGCCGCGCCCACCGCGGATGCCCAGGCTCCCGCAGCGGAGGCCGACCCCGCGCCCGCCGACGTCGCCCCGGCGCAGCCGCTGGACGCCGCGGCCGCGGCCCCTCAGCCGCCCGTCGCCGACCCGGCGCAGCCCGTCCACGCGGCGGCGGGGGAGCCCGCCGACGCAGCCCAGCCCGCCCCTGCCGAGCTCGTCGCACCCGAGGCCGTCGCCGCGGTCCCGGCCGACGCGACGATCTCGCTGTCCGCGGACACCGCGCTCGCGCAGGCCCCCGCCGAGTCCCCGCTGGAGCCGGCCGCCGCCGTGCAGCCCGTCGCGGCCGCCGTCGCCGTCGCGGAGCCGGTGGAGGCCCCGGTGGAGGCCCCTGAGGAGGCCCCGGCCCAGGGGGCGATCCCGCCGCAGCAGAGCAGTAGAGGCGGCCAGCACCGCCGGATCTCGGCCTTCCTCGCCGACCCGGCTCCGGTCCTCACGGACCTCGTCCCGGCCGACCTCGCCCCGGTGGAGGCCCCCACCTCCGCCGACCTTCCCCAGGCCGACGCCCCCACCCCCACCTTCGAAGAGCCGAGCGCCACCGTGTCCACCGCAGAGCCCACCCCGATCGCCGCCGACCTCCCCCCGGTCGACGCGTCCACCCCCACCCCCGACGCCCCGGCCGCCGAGCAGACGACCGCCGCCGAGGCCGTCGCCACCGAGGTCACCGCCGAACCCGTCACCGCCGAGCCGGTCACCGCCGAGGCCGTGACCGTTGAGCCGGTCACCGCCGAGGCCGTGACCGCCGAGCCGGTCACCGTCGAGCCCGTCGCCGCCGAGCCCGTGACCGCCGAGGACGCCGACGCCGAGCGTCCGCCGGCCGCCCCGGGCTTCGACGACGCCGGCCGCGACGCCGTGCACCAGGTGATCCGCGAGCGCCGCGACATCCGCAACGGCTTCCGCGGCGACCCGATCCCGCACGAGGTGCTGATCCGCGTCCTCGAAGCGGCGCACACCGCGCCGAGCGTCGGCTACTCGCAGCCGTGGGACTTCGTGGTGATCCGCTCGTCCGAGACCCGCCGCAAGATGCACCAGCTGGCGATGCGTCAGCGCGACGAGTACGCGGACTCGCTGCCCAAGGGCCGGGCGAAGCAGTTCAAGGAAATCAAGATCGAGGCGATCCTCGAGACCCCGGTCAACATCGTGGTGACCGCCGACCGCACCCGCGGCGGCCGGCACACGCTCGGCCGGCACACCCAGCCGCAGATGGCCCCGTACTCGGCCGCCCTGGCCGTGGAGAACCTGTGGCTCGCGGCCCGCGCAGAGGGCCTGGGCGTCGGCTGGGTCAGCTTCTTCGACGAGGAGGAGATGGTCCGCGAGCTCGGCCTGCCCGAGCACCTGGACGTGGTGGCGTACCTGTGCGTCGGCTACGTGGACTCCTTCCCGGACGAGCCGGAGCTGCAGCAGCAGGGCTGGGCGAAGAAGCGCCCGCTGTCCTGGGTGGTGCACGAGGAGCAGTACGGCAACCGCGCGCTGCCCGGCGAGGAGCCGCACGACCTGCTGTCGGACACCCTCCGGGGCATCCGTCCGCTGGACGCGAAGGCGCTCGGCGAGGCGTGGGACCGGCAGAAGCGGATGACCAAGCCGGCCGGTTCGCTCGGCATGCTGGAGATCATCGCGGCGCAGCTGTCCGGCCTGTCCCGGAAGTGCCCGCCGCCGATCCCGGAGCCCGCCTGCGTGGCGATCTTCGCGGGTGACCACGGCGTGCACGCCCAGGGCGTGACCCCGTGGCCGCAGGAGGTCACCGGCCAGATGGTGGGCAACTTCCTGGCCGGGGGAGCGGTGGTCAACGCCTTCGCCGCGCAGGTGGGCGCCGAGGTGTGCGTGGTGGACGTCGGCGTGAAGGTGGACCTGCCGGAGGCGATCCAGCAGGGCCGCACCACCGGTCTGCTGCCGCGCAAGGTCAAGCCGGGCACGGACGACATGACCCAGGGCCCGGCGATGAGCCGCGACGAGGCGCTGCGGGCGATCGAGGTGGGCATCGAGACCGCCCGCGACCTGGTCGCGGCCGGCAACAAGGTGCTGATCACCGGTGACATGGGGATCGCCAACACCACCGCGTCCGCCGCGCTGATCTCGGTCTTCACCGGTGCCGACCCGGTCGAGGTGACCGGTCGCGGCACCGGCATCGACGACGAGACGCACGCCCGCAAGGTGGACGTGATCCGCCGGGCGCTGGCCCTGCACCGGCCCGACCCGGCGGACCCGATCGGTGTGGTCGCCGCGGTCGGTGGCCTGGAGCACGCCGCCCTCGCCGGCTTCCTGCTGGGCGCGGCGTCGCTGCGCACCCCGGTGATCCTGGACGGCGTGATCGCCGGCTCCGCCGCGCTGGTCGCCAAGGCGATCGCCCCCGAGGTGCTCGCCTCCTGCATCGCCGGCCACCGCTCCGCGGAGCCGGGCCACCAGGCGGCGCTCGCCAAGCTCGGCCTGCGTCCGCTGATCGACCTCGACCTGCGACTCGGGGAGGGCACCGGCGCCCTGCTGGCCCTGCCGCTGGTGCAGAGTGCCGCCCGGGCGATGCACGATGTAGCCACCTTCGACTCCGCCGGGGTCACCGAGAAGGCCTGACCCTCATCAGGACCCCCACCCCGCACCGGCCCGAGGGCGCGCCGGTGCGGGGTCGTCCCCTGCCCTTGAGAACCCGCCCACCCAGGAGCTCCCGCCGATGACCGCGCCCACCCCCCACCCCAGCACCGAGGGCCTCACCCCGTACCCGGTCGGCCTGCTGCTCGCCGGCCGCCGCGTCGTCGTGGTCGGCGGCGGCCAGGTCGCCCAGCGGCGCCTGCCCGCGCTGATCGCCTCCGGTGCGGACGTCCAGCTGATCTCGCCGACCACCACGCCCGCCGTCCAGGCGATGGCCGACGCCGGTGAGCTGACCTGGCACGAGCGCCGCTACCAGGACGGCGACCTCGCCGACACCTGGTACGCGCTGGTCGCCACCGACGACCCGGCCGTCAACACCGCCGTCTCCGCCGAGGCCGAGCTGCGGCGGGTGTTCTGCGCGCGCAGCGACGACGCCTCCGCCGCCACCGCGTGGACCCCCGCCTCCGGCCGCGACGGCGGCGCCACCGTCGCCGTCCTGACCGGCGACCCGCGGCACTCCGCCGCGCTGCGCAACGCCATCGTGGACGGGCTGCGGGACGGTTCGCTGGCGGCCCGGCAGTACCGCGAGCGGACCCCGGGCGTGGCCCTGGTCGGCGGCGGCCCGGGCGACCCGGACCTGATCACCGTCCGCGGCCGCCGACTGCTGGCCGACGCCGACGTGGTGGTCGCCGACCGGCTCGCCCCGCGCGAGCTGCTCGCCGAACTGCCGCCGCACGTCGAGGTGATCGACGCCTCGAAGATCCCGTACGGCCGGTACATGGCCCAGGAGGCGATCAACCACACGCTGGTCGAGCACGCCAAGGCCGGCAAGTTCGTGGTCCGGCTCAAGGGCGGCGACCCGTACGTCTTCGGGCGTGGCGGCGAGGAGCTGCTGGCCTGCGTGGAGGCCGGCATCCCGGTCACCGTGGTGCCGGGCATCTCCAGCTCGATCTCGGTGCCCGCCGCGGTCGGCATCCCGGTGACCCACCGGGGGATGACCCACGAGTTCACGGTGATCTCGGGCCACGTCGGCCCGGACGAGCGCTCGCTGACCAACTGGGACGCGCTGGCGCAGATGACCGGCACCCTGGTGCTGCTGATGGCCGTCGACAAGATCGGCGCGATCGCCGCCCGCCTGATCGCCGCCGGCCGCGCCGGGGACACCCCGGTCGCCGTGGTCCAGGAGGGCACCACCGCCGCCCAGCGCCGGGTGGACGCCACCCTCGCCACCGTCGCCGACCGGGTCGCCGCGGAGGGCATCAAGCCCCCGGCGGTCATCGTCATCGGCGACGTGGTGAACGTCCTCGGAGGCTGACCACCGCCAGGGGCCCGGGCACCCGCCGGGCCCCTGACCGGCCCTCCCCACGTGCGAAGATGAGCCGGTGTCCGAGCCACTCACCGTCACCGATCCCGCCGACCCCCGCCTCGCCGACTACACCGGCCTGACGGACGTCGAGCTGCGCCGCCGCCGCGAGCCCGCCGAGGGCCTGTTCATCGCCGAGGGCGAGAAGGTGATCCGCCGCGCGCTCGCGGCCGGGTACCGGATGCGCTCGATGCTGCTGACCGCCAAGTGGCTCGGGGTCATGCAGGACGTGATCGACGCGGCCGAGGCCCCCGTCCACGTCGTCGAACCGGACCTCGCCGAGCAGGTCACCGGCTACCACGTGCACCGCGGCGCGCTCGCCTCGATGGAGCGCAAGCCGCTCCCGGACGCCTCCGAGCTGCTGATCGACGCCCGCCGGGTGGCGGTCCTGGAGGGTCTGGTCGACCACACCAACCTCGGCGCGATCTTCCGTTCCGCCGCGGCGCTCGGCATGGACGCCGTGCTGCTCTCGCCGGACTGCGCGGACCCGCTGTACCGGCGGGCCGTCAAGACCTCCATGGGCGCGGTGTTCTCCGTGCCGTACGCGCGCCTCGACCCGTGGCCGGGCTCGCTGGCGACCGTCCGCGACGCCGGGTTCGAACTGCTCGCCCTCACCCCGTCCGGTGCGGTCGACCTGGCCGTCGCCCGCCCGCACACGCTGCCCCGGGCGGCGCTGATGCTCGGCGCCGAGGGCGACGGCCTGACCGCCAAGGCGCTCGCCGCCGCCGACCGGCGGGTGCGCATCCCGATGGCGCACGGCATCGACTCGCTGAACGTCGGCGCCGCGGCCGCGGTCGCCTTCTACGCCGTCAACGCGGGCTGAACCGTCCGGTTCTGCGTCGCCCCCGCGGGCCGAACCGGCCGGCCCGCGCCCGCTCAGACGTGCTCGACCACCATCGTCGCGGTGGTGTTCGGCTCCAGCGCGGTGAAGATGTGCTTGGCGTCCCCGGCGTAGCTCACGTAGTCGCCGGGGAGCAGCTCGACCGGCTCGTCGACCGGCCCGACCAGGGCGCGGCCGCTGCCGAGCACCACGTGCTCGACCGTGCCGGGCATGTGCGGGTCGGAGATCCGTGACTCGCCGGGCTGGCTGTCGATCCGGTAGACGTCGCGCCGCGCGTTCGGCGGGCAGGACGCCAGCAGGGTCGCCGAGTACGTCGCCTGCTCGGAGTGCATCACCGGGCCCTCGCCCGCCCGGACCACCCGGACCTGCGGGCGCGGCGGGTCGACCAGCCGGCTGAACGGCACGCCCAGGGCCGCCCCGATCGCCCACAGCGTCTCCACGCTGGGATTTCCCGAACCCGACTCCAGCTGCGAGAGCGTCGACTTGGCGATGCCCGCCCGCTTGGCGAGCTCGCTCATCGACACCCCGGCGCGCTCGCGCTCGCGCCGGATGGCGGCGGCGATCAGGCCGATCAGGTCGGTCTCCACGTGTTCGCTCCAGGAGTCGATTCGTTCGCCTTGACGAACGCGGGCTGGGGTGTTCATTCTAATGGACATGCGTTCGTCATTGCGAACATTGGATCGCTCAACCATCCGCGCCATCGCCCTGGTCTGCCTCGCCGACGCCGTGGTCGGTGCCTCCTTCGGCGCCATCACCGTCTCCGGCGGCATGGACGCCTGGGTGCCCGTCCTGCTCTCCGTCGTCGTCTTCGCCGGCGGCTCCCAGTTCGCCGCCGTCGGCGTGCTGCTCGCCGGCGGCAGCGCCCTCGCCGCCGTCGCCGCGGGCCTCGTGCTCAACACCCGCCTGCTCCCGTTCGGCTTCGCCGTCGCCGACGTCCTCGACGGCCCCCGCTGGAAGCGCCTGCTCGGCGCCCACCTGATCACCGACGAGGCCACCGCCTTCGCCCTCCAGCAGCCCGACCGCGCCCGGCGGCGCGCCGCGTACTGGGTCAGCGGGCTCGGGCTGTTCGTGATCTGGAACGTCGCGGTCGTCCTCGGCGCCCTCGCCGGCGGCGCGATCGGCGACACCGACGCCCTCGGCCTGGACGCCGCCTTCCCCGCCGTCCTGCTCGCCCTCGTCCTCCCCGCCGTCACCACCGACCGCCCGACCCGCCGCGCCGCCCTCCTCGGCGCAGCCCTCGCGGTGGCCGCCACCCCCTTCCTCCCGCCGGGCATCCCCGTCCTCCTCGCCCTTGCCGGCCTGGCCCTCGCCACACCCAGGAAGACCCCCACCCCCGACCCGGCCGAGGCGCCGCACACCGCCGTGGCCCGGACTCCCGCAGACCGCTGACACCGCCCGCGGCAGCGCCCCCGAGCCTGCCGCGAAGTTTCGCCGGGTGCCCTGCGTCCCGACGGCCCCGCCCCGTCAGGGGTGCGGGGAACTGCGCGCAGCGGCAGGCACTGAGCCGCACCGTCCCGGGTACCTCCGGCCCGGTGCCCGGCCCGCTTCGTCCTCCACCGACCCGCCCCCGGCCACGTCCTCCTGAAAGGAGCGCCCCCATGTCCCTGTTCGCGATCCTCGCCCTCGCCGCCGGCACCTTCGCCCTGCGCCTGGCCGGTCCCACCTTCCGTACCCGCTTCGAGCTCCCGCCCCGCCTGGAGCGCCTGTTCGCGGTCGCCGCGACCGTCCTGCTGCTCGCCCTGGCCGCGACCGCCGCCCTCACCCAGGGCCCGGAGTTCGCGGGGTGGGCCCGCCCCGCGGGCGTCGCGGTGGCCGGCGTCCTCGCCCTGCGCCGCGCGCCGTTCCCGCTCGTCGTCCTCGCCGCGGCCGGCACCACCGCCGCCCTCCGCGCCTGCGGAATCAGCTGAGGCGCGGCCCGCCGACGGCACTAGGCTGGCGATCATGGGAATCGAGCTCGAACTGCACTCCGTCCGACCGGCGCGCAGGAACTACGAGAAGTCCAGGGCCTCGCTCCTGCGGGCTTCCTACGAGCACGGCGAGGCGCTCGCGGCGGCGCTGGCCAACCTCGACGTCAGGGAGCCGGGCCGGCTCCCGCAGGTGGACCCCTACGGCGACACGCAGTTCAACGAGCAGGAGGCGGAAGTCGCGCTGGGGGAGATCCCCGGGCTGCTGAAGCGGTGCACCAGCGAGTGGCAGAAGGCGGCCGTGGCCGACCTGGCGTCGCTGCTGAAGTCCTGCGCGACGACGCCCGGCAGCTACCTCTGGTTCATCGGCGACTGAGCGGACCCGGCGGGCCCGCCCGGCCCGCTCGGTGCGCTCAGTGCGCCGTGACCGTCCCGGAGACTCCCGCTCCGGGCCAGGACTCCTCGATCCCGCCGTCCGCCCGGACGATGTACCGGGTCGAGGAGCTCGCCCCGGTCTGGGTCACCCGCTCCTCGCGGATCAGCGCGCCGTTCTCCACCCGCCAGGCCGCCGTGGCCCGCGGATCCGCGGCCGACGTCCGGGAGGCGAGCAGCACCGGCGCGTCCGCGTTGAAGCCGAACAGCTGCACCAGGTCGACCGGCACCGCGCCCTCCAGGCGCCGCAGCACCACCACCTCGGCCTGCGCGTCCCGGTAGTGCGCGGGCAGCACCGCGGTGAGCGACACCGGCGCCCCGGCCCCGGAGGCGGCCTGCCCGTCGCGCAGCTGGATCGCGGGGCCGCCGGCCGGGTCGCCGTACGTGCGGTTCGTCCAGTCCACCACCGGCATCGAGCCGACCGCCGGGCCGAGCCCGCCGCCCGCGACGCCGTCCACCCGCGGCCGGACGTCCTCGCCGCCCGCGGCCGCCGCCCCGTCGATCGACAGCGGTGGCACCGGCGGCATCGCGTGCGCCGAGACGCCCGCTGCGGGGCCGAGGCCCCGCGCGTCTCGGTTCTCGCAGCCCTGGGCCGCCGCGATGGCGAGCGCCACCCCGACGGTGACGGTGACGAACACCACGACCCGCTGCCGCAGCAGCCGCCGCCGGGCGGCGGGGGAGCGGCCGGAGAGCGTGCTGTGCTGCCGTTCCCGCCCGGGCACCGGGGTCCGCTCCCGGACCTCCCGCCCGCCCCGGGTGTCCCGGCCGTCCCGTGCGCCCTCGCGGGTGCCGCCGCGGGTGCCGTCCCGTCCGGCCTCGACGAACTCCTGACGCGGCATCGGCGCCGTCGGCGCCTGCCCGTACGGCCGCGCCGGTCGCCGCGCACCGGGTCCGGGTCCGGCGCCGGGCCGCGGGCGGCCCCCGGCCTGCCCCGGACCGGCCGCCGGTCGCGGCGCCGACTCGCCACCCGGCGCCGCCCCGCCGCGCCCGGCGACCCGCGAGGGTCCGCCGCGCCCACCGGCCACCGCGCCGTGCGGTCCGTGCTGCTGCCCGGGTTGCTGTCCCTGCTGCTGTCCGTGCTGTGCGGGCAGCACCGCCTCGCCCTCGGCGGGCCCCGCGCCGGCCGCTGCCTCGGCCGCCGGTCCGGCGCCCGCGCCGCCGAAGCGCCCGCGCCCGAACGCGCCACCCCCGGTCTGCGGCCCGAGCGCGGTGCCGCGCGCCGCCAGCTCCGCCAGCCGCTCGTGCAGCGCGGCGGCCGGCGGCCGCTCGGCGGACTCCTTCGCCAGGCACGCCCGGACCAGCGGTGCCAGGGCCGGCGGCACCGCCGCCAGGTCCGGCTCCTCGTGCACCACCCGGTAGAGCATGACCTCGGAGGAGGCGCCCGACCCGAACGGCGAGTCGCCGGTCAGTGCGAACGCCAGGGTCGCGCCGAACGCGAAGACGTCCGTCGCCGGGGTCACCGCGGCGCCCCGCACCTGCTCGGGCGCGAGGAAGCCGGGCGAGCCCACCGCCGTGCCGACGTGGGTGAGCGTGCTGGCCCCACGGGACCAGGCGATGCCGAAGTCGATGATCCGCGGGCCCTTGGGGGAGAGCAGGATGTTGGACGGCTTCAGGTCGCGGTGGACCACCCCGGCCTCGTGCACCTTGACCAGGCCGTCGGCCAGGGCGGCGCCGATCCGGGCGGCCTCCGGCCAGGGCAGCGGGCCCTCGTCGCCGACCCGCTTGTAGAGCGAGGGCCCGGGGACGTAGGTGGTGGCGAGCCAGGGCCGGTCGGCCTCGATGTCGGAGCCGACCACCCGGGCCGTGCAGCCGCCGCGGATCCGCGAGGCGGCGGCGATCTCGCGGGCGAACCGGGTGCGGAACTCCGCGTCCTCCGCCAGCTCGGCGCGGATCAGTTTGAGCGCGACCCGCTGCCCCTTGCGGTCGGATCCCAGGTAGACCACGCCCATTCCGCCGGCCCCCAGCCGCCGGTGCAGACGGTAGGGGCCGACGATGCGGGGGTCCTCACGCCGCAGCCGCATCATCGCCATTGCTCGCTCTGTTCCCGTCAGCCTGTGGGGTGAGGCCCCGTCGGAGGTGGGGCGCCGTCAAATACTGTCCCGGCACAGCTTACGGACCGCGAGTACCGCTCCGCTGGTTCGCAACACGCGAAGCGCCGGTCCGATTGTCAGATATTCGTCGACCGCTTTCCCGTGCACCCGCGCCGACCGGCCCGGCAGCCCCTCCTCGGGGTCCCTCTCAGGGTTCCCTCGGGGATCGGCTCGACCCCGTGTCCACCCTTGGTAGTACGCGCCACGGACCGGCGTCATCCTTCGGGAGGCCCGGCGAACGGTACGCGGGCATGACGCCCCGCGGCCGCGGTGGCCATAGCGTTGTCATCAGCGGTGGGCGGCCCACTCGTCCCCCGAGGTCAACCGCCCCCGCTCCCCTCCGTATCGACCGAATATCGACCGCCGACCGACAGTGTCGGCACGGTCGCTACGACTTCCACCCCCACGACAGCCAGGCAGGAGCAGAGGATCATGGCACCGCAGCAGCTCGTCCGAGCCGCCCGTCGGCGCAGGCCGTCCACCGCGCACGCCGCGGCGGACACCCGGCATCCGGCCGTGGCGATCGCGATCGCCCTGCCGATAGCGGTCCTGCTGCTGTCGCTGTTCGGTGGTTGGGAGCAACTGGCGACGCAGACCAAAGCGGTCGCCGATCTGATCGCGCGCTGACCCCCGGGGTAGGGGTCGGCGCCGGCCGGGGCCGCGCGCCGCACGGACATGGACGGGCGAGGGCGGTCGCAATCAAGCAGCTCCGGCAGCGCGGTGGCCGGGTGCAGGACGTCGGTGAGGGCGTCCCGCACCCGGCGCCGTAGCCATGCCCGGAAGCTCCTTCAATCTGCCCACAACGCAGCGGAGCCGTGGTCCGAGGACCACGGCTCCGCTCTGCTTCTGTGCGCGATACTGGGATTGAACCAGTGACCCCTACCGTGTCAAGGTAGTGCTCTCCCGCTGAGCTAATCGCGCGGGGTTGTCAAGACCCGAAGGCCCTGCGTGCGCGATACTGGGATTGAACCAGTGACCCCTACCGTGTCAAGGTAGTGCTCTCCCGCTGAGCTAATCGCGCTGGGATGCCAAGCCCCGAAGGCCCTGCGTGCGCGATACTGGGATTGAACCAGTGACCCCTACCGTGTCAAGGTAGTGCTCTCCCGCTGAGCTAATCGCGCGGGGAGGGCTCCTGGCGAACCAGGGGCACCTCTTGGAGGTGGAGACGGGATTTGAACCCGTGTACACGGCTTTGCAGGCCGTTGCCTCGCCTCTCGGCCACTCCACCAGGCAACTTCGAAGAACGATCTTACCTGTTCTCCATCGAGCGGACGACGAGATTCGAACTCGCGACCCTCACCTTGGCAAGGTGATGCTCTACCAACTGAGCCACGTCCGCCTGTCTCCCGGCTGCTTCCCCGTTTTTCTTCGGTTCCGCGTCCCGGCGACGTGTTGAACTCTAGCGGATTCCAGGGCCAGCTGAAAAATCCGTTCCCGCAGCGTGGCGCGGGGATGGCCGTCGACCGCCGCCCGGCGCGCCCGCCCCGCCCGCTCCGCCCGGCCCTCCGGCCCTGCTCCGACCTAGACTTTTCAGCACCGGGGCCGAACCCCGAGCAGGACCCAGCACCACCGAAATCGCGCAGGAGAACCGTGTCCGGCCGCACCACCCCGCTCAGTCCGCACCAGCCGATGGCCCGCTTCGGCGGCCGCCTCGCCACCGGGCTGCGCGAGGTCAGCTCCGACCCGGCCGTGCTCGACACCGAGGGCTTCTGGGCGGTCGCGTACGACTTCGAGGGCCGGCTCACCTGCGCCCGGTTCGACGAGGTCCGCCCCGACCCGGTGCCGCCGGCCGGCGACGGCTGGCTCGGCCCGGGCCCGGACCGCTGGCACAGCTCCCTGGACCGCGAGGCGTACGTCGCGGGCGTCCGCGCCGTCCGCGCGCACATCGCGCGCGGCGAGGTCTACCAGGCCAACCTCTGCCGGGTGATGAGCGCCGAGCTCCCCGATCCGGACCGCTGCGACATCGACGCGCTCACCGGACTGCTCGCGCACGGCAACCCCGCGCCCTACGCAGGAACGATTCGCCTTCCCCAGCACGGCGTGGAGATCGCCACCGCCTCGCCCGAGCTCTACCTGCGCCGCAGCGGCCGCACCGTCCTCTCCGGCCCGATCAAGGGCACCGGCCGCACCGAGGACGACCTGCTGGAGAAGGACCACGCCGAGAACGTGATGATCGTCGACCTGGTCCGCAACGACCTCGGCCAGGTCTGCGGCACCGGCAGCGTCACCGTCCCCGACCTGTGCGTGGTGGAGAAGCACCCCGGCCTGGTCCACCTGGTCTCCACCGTCGAGGGCACCCTGCGCGAGGGCGCCGGCTGGCCCGAGCTGCTCGCCGCCACCTTCCCGCCCGGCTCGGTCACCGGCGCCCCCAAGTCCAGCGCGCTGCGGATCATCGACTCCCTGGAGACCGCCCCGCGCGGCCCCTACTGCGGCGCCGTCGGCTGGGTCGACGCCGACCGCGGCGAGGGCGAACTCGCGGTCGGGATCCGGACGTTCTGGATCGACCGGACGGCAACCGGCGCCACCTTGCGGTTCGGCACCGGCGCCGGCATCACCTGGGGCTCGGACCCCGAGCGCGAATGGGCCGAGACCGAGCTCAAGGCCGCCCGGCTGGTCGCGATAGCGTCGGGAACACCCCTGCACTGAACGACCCTCGAAGGAGCAACACGTGATCTGGGTCAACGGAGCCCTGGCCGACACCGACGCCGCCACCCTGCCCGTCCTCGACCACGGGATCACCGTCGGCGACGGCGTCTTCGAGACGGTCAAGGCCGAGCACGGGCAGCTCTTCGCGCTCACCCGCCACCTCGACCGGCTCACCCGATCCGCCCGCGGCCTCGGCCTGCCCGACCCGGACCACGACCTGGTCCGCGCCGCGTGCGCCGAGGTGGTGGCCGCCAACCCGATGCCGCTCGGCCGACTGCGGATCACCTTCACCGGCGGCACCGCCCCGCTCGGCTCCGAGCGCGGCGACTCCGGTCCCAGCCTGGTGGTCGCCGTCGGCACCGCCGCCCGCCGCCCCGACACCACCGCCGTGGCCACCGTCCCCTGGCGCCGCAACGAGCACAGCGCGGTGGCCGGCCTGAAGACCACCTCCTACGCGGAGAACGTGGTCGCACTGGCCGCCGCCCACCGGGTCGGTGCCTCCGAGGCGCTGTTCGCCAACACCGCGGGCCTGCTCTGCGAGGGCACCGGCTCCAACGTCTTCCTGGTCCTGGACGGCCGGCTGATCACCCCCACCCTGGCCTCCGGCTGCCTGGCCGGCATCACCCGCCGGCTGGTGATCGACTGGACCGGCGCCGAGGAGGTCGACGTCCCGTTCGACGCCCTGCAGCGCGCCGAGGAGGTCTTCCTGACCTCGACCCTGCGCGACGTCCAGGCGGTCACCCGGATCGACGACCGCGAGCTCGCCGGCCCCGGCCCGGTCACCCTCAAGGCGATGGCCACCTTCGCCGAACGGGCCGCCGTCGACGCCGACCCGGTCGCCGCCCGCTGACGGTGCGATAGAACCGGCCCCGGACTGGGCACCGTAGCCACATGACCACCACACTGCGCCCGGCCGGCCCCGAGGAGGGCCTCCCCGGCGGCGGCCGCAGCCGGCGCTGGCTGATCCGTGTCAACGGCCGCCCGGTGGGCGCCCTGCGCACCACCGCCGCCCCGCGCGGCGACCAGTGGTGGGGCGAGATCTCCGAACTCGAGGTCGCCGAGAGCGGCCGCCGCCGCGGCCGCGCGACGGTCGCCGCGCTCGCCGCCGAGGAGGTCCTGCGCGGCTGGGGCTGCACCCGGCTGGACGTCACCGTCCCCGCCGGGGCCCCGGCCGCCCTGGGGCTGGCCCGCACCCTCGGCTACACCGAGCGGATGCGCAACCTCGCCAAGACGCTCGAAGAACCCCCGGAGCTGCCGGGCGATGTGACGGTCCGTCCGATCGGCGCCGCCGAGTACGGGGAATGGCTGGAGCAGGCCAAGGCGGGCTACCGCGCGGACCTGGAACGCTCCGGGCTCAGCCCCGCCCAGGCCCGCGCCAAGTGCGAGACCGACCACCAGCACCTGCTGCCGCGGGGCCACGCCACCGACGGCGTGGCCCTGCGCCGGCTGCTCGACCCCGAGGGCACCGAACTCGGCACCCTCTGGCTCAACCTGCGCGCCGAACTGCTGCCCGACGGTCCGCTCGCCTGGGTCATGGTGGTCGCCGTCCACGAGCCGCACCGCGGCCACGGCCACGGGCGCACCCTGATGCTGCTCGCCGAGCGCGAGTGCCTGGCCGCCGGCGTCCACCGGCTCGGCCTCAACGTCTTCACCGGCAACCGGGTCGCGATCGGCCTCTACGAGTCCCTCGGCTACCGGGTCACCCGCCGGGTGCTCGGCAAACCGCTGATCTAGACGGCTCTAGGCCGCGCCCTTGGCCGCCTCGATGATCGCGACGATCCGCTCGCGCAGGCCGTCCTGGCTCTGGCCGCCGTCGAGCCGCTGCCCGGCGATCACGTAGGTCGGGGTGCCGGTCACGCCGATCGCCCGGCCCTCGGCCACGTCGGCGTCGACCAGCAGCGTGTGCCGGCCGTCGATCAGGGCGGTGTCGACCTCGTCGGCGTCCAGCCCGACCTCGGCCGCGACCTCGACCAGCACCTTCTGGCCGCCCCGCTCCAGGTCCTCCAGCCGCGCCAGCACGGCCTCCACGTACGGCCAGCCCCGGCCCTGCTCGAAGGCCTCGGACGCCGCCTCCGCGGCCGCGTACGCGTGCTTGTGCTTCTCCAGCGGGAAGTGCCGCAGCTCGACGGTCAGCGCGTCGCCGTACTGCTCGCGCAGCGCCCGTACGTCGTCCAGGGCGGTGCGGCAGTCGGGGCACTGGAGCTCGCACCAGAGTTCCAGGCGGGGGAGGGGGGCATCGGTCATGCCCCCAGTCTCTCAGCCCGCGGCGGGGCTCAGGTGCCGGCGGGGACCTGGTCGGCCGAGCGCTGCCGGGCCCGGTAGGCGGCGACGTGCAGCCGGTTGCCGCAGGTCCGGCTGTCGCAGTAGCGGCGCGACCGGTTGCGGGAGAGGTCGACGAAGACCCGGGCGCAGTCCGGCGCCTCGCAGCGGCGCAGCCGCTCGCGCTCGCCGGCCATCACGATGAACGCCAGCGCCATGCCGAGCTCGGCCGCCAGGTGCGGCCCGACCGCGGCGTGCGGGGCGAAGTAGTGGATGTGCCACCCGTGGTGGTCGTGGTTGGTCAACCGGGGCGTCGTCCCGGCCTCGGCGACGATCGCGTTGACCAGCTCGGCGGCCTGCCCGGTGGAGTCGGCCGAGAACACCTCGCGCAGCCGGCCGCGGAGCGCCTGCACCGCCGCCAGGTCCTGCGGGCCGAGGGAGTCGATCTCGCTGATCTCCTGCCGGACCACGAAGGCACCGAGCGCGGTGACATCGGGCAGCTGTTCGCTGCCGCACGCCTCCGGAGCGGTGTTGAGCAGCTCGACCAGAATGCTCAGGGCGCACTCGGTGTCATGGGTGATCAGCACGTGGGGGCTCCTCACGCGGCGGGGGCCTGGGCCGCCCGCACCGGTCATCGGGCCCGACTCTACCGGCAGAGGCCGTCACGGCGTCGGGTCGATCGGATCGGGATGCGGCTGTGCCCCGGGCCGTCCTCCCGTGGGGGGAGGGCCCGGGGCGGTACCCCGAGGCCGCAGACTGCGCGGCTGATCAGTGCGACCGTGCCCCCGAGTAGGACGGACGCGTCGAGTCTCGCCCCGCCGCCGGGTGGCGGCGGGCAGCTCGTTCGGGGTCAGCTTTCGGCGAGGATGTGGGACAGCTCCCGGTCGAGGTCGAAGTGACGGTGTTCGGTGCCGGGGGGCACCGCGGCGTCCGTCCTCTTGAGGAAGGACTCTAGGGCGCGCGCCGGGGCCTCCAGCAGTGCCTCTCCTTCCGGAGAGCTCAGGGCGATGCAGACCACCCCCTGACCGTGGCTCCGCGACGGCCAGACCCGGACGTCGCCGGTACCGGTGGGTCGGTGCAGCCCCTCCGCCAGGAGATCACGGGCGAACACCCACTCGACGGTCTCGTCGGCTCCGGTGTGGAACGTCGCGTGGACGGCGTAGGGGTCGGCGGTGTCGTAGCGCAGGCCCGCGGGGACGGGCAGTGAGGACTCGCTGGACACGATGAGGCGCAGGTGCAGCTCGCAGCTGACCGTGGTGTTCATAAGCGCCAGGGCCTTTCGCTCAGTGTGCGCTCGGGGAATCGCACGTCGGCGAACGGACCATCCCACCTGAAAGCCCGGTGTAAACCCGTCTGTCCCGATTCCGGTGCGAGTCGTACCCCTTCCGGCGCATTGCGGAATCGCCCCGGAGGGGCGGACGGGCCCGGCGGGGGGCGGAACTCGGGTACTTTTCGAGGCATGGCTGTAGGAAGCGACGAAGAGTTGGTGGAGACCATGGGTGGCGACCGCGGGAGCGAGGACCCGGGCCGGCCGGTGGGCTCGCGGGCACCCCGGTTCATCCGGCGCTCCCGGCCGCTGCACCTGTCCTGGCAGGTGCTGATCTTCCTGGTCGGGCTGGCCGTGGTGGTGCTCGGCGTGTTCATGCTGCCGCTGCCCGGTCCGGGCTGGGTGGTCATCTTCCTGGGCATGGGCATCTGGGCGACCGAGTTCGTCTGGGCCCAGCTGGCCCTGCGCTGGACGCGGCGCAAGGTCGCGGAGGCCGCGCAGCGGGCGCTGGACCCCCGGGTCCGCAAGCGCAACATCACGCTGACGGTGATCGGCCTCGCGGTGATCGCCGCGGTCGGCGGCTGGTACCTGTGGCGGTACGGGATGACCCTGCCGTGGGACGTGGGCTGACCGGGCCGGGTGCGGCGAGGGGTGTTCGGAGCACCCGCGCGGATGGGGTAATGTTTTCCCTGCACCCGGGCGATTAGCTCAGCGGGAGAGCACTTCGTTCACACCGAAGGGGTCACTGGTTCGATCCCAGTATCGCCCACCGGAATGCAATGACGTAGGGCCTCGATCAATTAATGATCGGGGCCCTGCGTCATTTCGGCGTGTTCTTCGAGTGGCGGCTGATGGCTATTCAGAAGGGGTGTGCCGGGGCGGAACTGCAGGGGCGTCGGCGGAACGGTTTTGAGCCCCGGGCCCAAGTGGTGCTACAGTTCTTCTCGTTGCCCGGGCGATTAGCTCAGCGGGAGAGCACTTCGTTCACACCGAAGGGGTCACTGGTTCGATCCCAGTATCGCCCACCGAGCACAACACGCAGGCCCCGACGGAGAGTCGGGGCCTGCGGCGTTTCCGGGGCCGGTCGTGGCCGGCGTCGGCGGTCGGCCTCAGGCGGCCAACTCGCAGCGGTGGTGCGGGCCGAGGCGCTCGCCGCAGGAGCAGCGGGCCGGGCGCAGCGGCCAGGAGAGGTCGACCCGCTCCGGCGTCCCCGAGCGGTCGAACCAGCGCTGCAGCCCGCGCGCCTGCGCGATGTGCCAGACGGTCTGCCGCAGTTGGAGCTCGGCCGGGGTGAGCGCGCCGAGCCGCTCCGGGTGGCGGGCGCCCAGCACCCGGACCAGCTCCAGCGAGGCCGCCGCGTCCGCCGAGGCGTCGTGCGCGCCCTCCAGGTCGACGCCGTAGTGCAGGCAGAGGTCGGTCAGCGTGCGCCGGCCGCGGCGGTAGCGGTCGACGTACTTGTCCATCACCCGGGGGTCCAGCACCAGCAGCTCGGCGCCGGCCAGGTGCTCGTCGAGCGAGCCGGCCCGGTGCCGGCGCAGCTCGCGGTCGAGCAGGGTCAGGTCGTACGGGGCGTTCATCACGACCACCGGGACGGCCTCCCGGGCGAGCGCCGCCAGCGCGGCGGCGAGCTCGGTGACCACCGCGCGGGCCGGGCGGCCGTGGGCGCGCACCCGCTCGTCGCTGATGCCGTGGACGGCGCGGGCCTGCTCGGGGATCGGCACCCCGGGGTCGGCCAGCCAGGTCACGGCCTCGGCGGGCGCCCCGGCGGACGGCTGGCGGACCAGGGCGGCGGAGACGATCCGGTCGGACTCCACGTCCACGCCCGTGGTCTCGGTGTCGAAGGAGGCCAGCGGGCCTCGGTACCAGTCCATAGGTCACACCCCCTGGGCCCGGGAGTGCGGCGCGCCGCCGAGGACCGGTGGTGCGCCGCACGCTGCTCTGGTGATACCGCAGTTGACGGCCGCTCAACCGTGTCCGCGACGCTCTGTTGCGGGGAGTGGACCCGAGGGTCACCGGAGCCGCCGGTCCGGCGGGTACGCGCGTGCGCGCCCGGGGCGCGCGGCTCGGTACCATGCACAGGCAGCGAAGTGTTGCGCAAACGGTAGCCAGAACGTCAGGAGAGACCGGTGACGGACGTCCGGATCATCATCAACCGCGAACCCGATCGGGAAGAGCGCGTGGTGACCACGGGCACGACGGCCGCCGACCTGTTCGCCGACGACCGCTCGATCATCGCCGCCCGGGTCGGTGGCGTGCTCAAGGACCTCGCGTACGCGGTCCAGGACGGCGACGAGGTCGAGCCGGTCGAGATCTCCAGCAAGGACGGGCTGGACATCCTGCGGCACTCGACCGCGCACGTGATGGCGCAGGCCGTGCAGCAGACCTTCCCGGACGCCAAGCTCGGCATCGGTCCGCCGATCAAGGACGGCTTCTACTACGACTTCGACGTCGAGAAGCCGTTCCACCCGGACGACCTCAAGGTCATCGAGAAGAAGATGCAGGAGATCATCAAGCGGGGGCAGAAGTTCTCCCGCCGCGTGGTCACCGACGAGGCCGCCCGCGAGGAGCTGGCCGCCGAGCCGTTCAAGCTGGAGCTGATCGGCCTCAAGGGCTCCGCCGCGACCGCCGGCGACGGCGCCGACGTCGAGGTGGGCAGCGGCGAGCTGACCATCTACGACAACCTCGACCCGAAGAGCGGCGAGCTGTGCTGGGGCGACCTCTGTCGCGGCCCGCACCTGCCCTCGACCCGGCACATCCCGGCGTTCAAGATCATGCGCTCGGCCGCCGCCTACTGGCGCGGCAGCGAGAAGAACCCGCAGCTGCAGCGCCTCTACGGCACCGCGTGGCCGACCAAGGACGAGCTGAAGGCCCACCTCGACTTCCTCGAGGAGGCCGCCAAGCGCGACCACCGCAAGCTCGGCAGCGAGCTCGACCTCTTCTCCATCCCGGAGGAGATCGGCTCCGGCCTCGCCGTCTTCCACCCCAAGGGCGGCATCATGCGCCGGGTCATGGAGGACTACTCGCGCAAGCGCCACGAGGAGGCGGGCTACGAGTTCGTCTACACGCCGCACGCGACCAAGGGCACCCTCTTCGAGCTCTCCGGCCACCTGGACTGGTACGCCGACGGCATGTACCCCCCCATGCAGCTCGACGGCGAGACGGACTACTACCTCAAGCCGATGAACTGCCCGATGCACAACCTGATCTACCGCTCGCGCGGTCGGTCGTACCGTGAACTGCCGCTGCGGCTCTTCGAGTTCGGCACGGTCTACCGGTACGAGAAGTCCGGTGTGGTGCACGGCTTGACCCGCGCCCGCGGCTTCACCCAGGACGACGCGCACATCTACTGCACCCGCGAGCAGATGGCGGACGAGCTCGACTCGCTGCTCACCTTCGTGCTGGACCTGCTGCGCGACTACGGCCTGACCGACTTCTACCTGGAGCTCTCCACCAAGGACCCGGAGAAGTTCATCGGCTCGGACGAGGACTGGGCGGAGGCCACCGAGACGCTGCGGGCGGCCGCCGAGAAGCAGAACCTCGAGCTGGTCCTCGACCCGGCCGGGGCCGCCTTCTACGGCCCGAAGATCTCCGTGCAGGCGCGGGACGCGATCGGCCGCACCTGGCAGATGTCCACCATCCAGGTCGACTTCCAGCTGCCGCAGCGTTTCGAGCTGGAGTTCCAGGGCCAGGACGGCAACCGCAGCCGCCCGGTGATGATCCACCGCGCGCTGTTCGGCTCGATCGAGCGCTTCTTCGCGGTGCTGCTGGAGCACTACGCCGGCGCCATGCCGCCGTGGCTCGCCCCGGTCACCGTGGTCGGCATCCCGATCACCGACGAGCACGTGGACTACCTGCGCGAGGTCGCCGCCGAGCTGAAGAAGCACGCCATCCGGATCGAGGTCGACGCCTCCGACGACCGCATGCAGAAGAAGATCCGCAACGCCCAGAAGGCGAAGATCCCGTTCATGCTGATCGCCGGCAACGACGACGTCGAGGCGGGCGCGGTCTCCTTCCGCTACCGCAACGGCGAGCAGAAGAACGGCGTCCCGGTGGCCGACGCGGTCGCCGAGATCGTGGACGCGGTGCAGCGCCGCATCCAGGTCTGACCGGAAACGCACACCGGGGTGGGGCGGGCTCGTACGAGTCCGCCCCACCCTTGGTTGAACGGGTACCCGGCCGAATATGCTGGCGAGCATGATGAGTGAGCCGGAACTGCAGCAGGGCGTGGGCGAACCGGACGGCTTCCGGCGCCTGTGGACACCCCATCGGATGGCGTACATCCAGGGCGAGAACAAGCCCACCGGACCGGCTCCCGACGACGGCTGCCCGTTCTGCTCGATCCCGAAGCTCGGTGACGAGGAGGGGCTGGTCATCGCGCGCGGCACCTCGGTCTTCGCGGTGCTCAACCTCTACCCGTACAACGGCGGCCACCTGATGGTCGTCCCGTACCGGCACGTCGCCGACTACACCGACCTGGACGAGGCCGAGACCGCGGAGCTGGCGGACTACACCAAGCGCGCGATGACCGCGCTGCGGGCCGCCTCCGGGGCGCACGGCTTCAACATCGGCATGAACCAGGGCGCGGCGGCCGGCGCCGGCATCGCGGCGCACCTGCACCAGCACGTGGTGCCGCGCTGGGGCGGGGACACCAACTTCATGCCGGTGGTGGGGCACACCAAGGTGCTGCCGCAGCTGCTGGCCGACACCCGCAAGATGCTCGCGGACGTCTGGCCGCAGGGGGGGGGGGGGGGGGGGGGGGGGGGGGGGGGGGGGGCGGCCGGGCGCGCGGGCGCGGGCCGGGGGGGGGGGGGCCGCCACGCCGGC